>JBBEBG010000026.1:46517-372942 GCA_040882465.1 Gemmatimonadota bacterium | reverse complement strand
GTGTCGCGATCTCGTCGCCGAGTGCCTCCACCAGGTCGGGATCCGCCACATCCGGAATGCGACTCGCAACGTCCGCGACCCTCGCATCTTCTGCGACCCCCGTATCTTCTGCGACCCCCGCATCTTCTCCGACCCCAGTTTCTTCTCCGAACCCCGTATCTTCTGCGATCCCCGCATCCGAAGCCGACAACGGTCCGGCACCGACAACAGCGTATTCAGCCATCTGAATTCCAAACATCTCACACCCCCCTCATCCCAAGCAAAGACTGCGACACTCCTGAAGGAAAGACTGTGACTTCCCTGCAAGATACGGGGGTGTTTTTGGACTTCTCAGGAGCCCGCGAAAGGCACGAACCCGGGGTGCCGAGGCATCCATGGACCGCTACTCAAAGTACGCGGCTCACGGGAGCCGGCAGGGGCGTCCAGCACCCGTCTAGCCGCACCTCCGAGACCTCCACCACTTCCCCCGCCCGCAACTCGTCCATGGCTGTGTGGGACTGCTTGATGCGAACACGGGACACGATCTGCGGGACAGGACTGCGAAACCTCACGGCGCGAGGATGGGCCCCCCAAGGTTCGTTCGCGCATCACGAGGGCTCGGTGGGACCGCGCACGTCGAAGGCTCGACCTCAAGATCTCAGAGCTTCTCTGCGCCTGCCCGAGGCGCCCCCGGATGGCTCTTTCCTTCGGCGAGCTTGCGCCGAAATTCCTCAGCTTCTTCGAGGCGACCGAGGGTGGATTGGATGCTCTGCACTTCCGCATCGAGCAAGTCCATCCGTCGGGCCAGAAGCGTCGCGGTCTGCACCGCCGACGGATCGCGACGGGCCTCCGCGAAGGACTGCATGAGCGGCCGGAGAACAAACCGGGCGCAAAGCGCAACGACCGGAATGAGGATCACGAGTCCGCTTATGACGATGGCGGTCATGGCGACCACCGCCTCCGTGTATTCCACGCGACCTCCTTCGAGTGAAAAGAAAGTGAATCGGGGAAGCCCCGGACCACGCGGCGCTATCCGCTATCCAAGTCCTACGAAAATGGGGAACTCCGGGATTCCTCGAATCCCTTGATCGCCCCGGAGGGTGGCACTATGGTGGGGCCCGCTTGCGTCGGCGGAGCGTTCGGCGGCGGCCGGAACGGGAAAGCAGCCCGCGAATGACATCACTCGCGCGTCCCGCATTTCCCACACAATTCATCGGAGGGAGAATTCAACATGGTTCGGAACTTGGTCGGTGCGCTGGCACTCGCAGTCATGATCGGGATAGGGACTCAACCAGTCGCGGCGCAGGGCTTTGCAGTTGGGTACACGGACATCGGGCCCACCATTGGCATCGGCGGGATCGGCGACGCTTCCCTCGCCTTCGGCGGCCGGTTCGAGTGGGCGTGGACGGATCTTCCCGAGCTTGGGAATGGCGTTTTGGGAATTCAGGCCGGCCTCGAGTACTACTCGTGGGATGACAACTTCCCACTCGGGGACGCGAGCGTTTCGTACATCCCGGTCGGGGTCACCGCGAACTATCATTTCAATCTCGACAACGATCAGATCGACCCCTTCCTCGGTCTCGGTCTCGGCTATGCCATCATCAACTGCGACAATGAGGGATTCGCTTACGACTGCTCCGACAGTGAGCTCTACTTCATCGGCCGCGCCGGGCTTCGTTACTTCGTCAACGACAGCTGGGCGATCTACGGCGACATTGGTGAGGGTGCCGCGACGCTCAACGTCGGAGCCATGTATCGCCTGAGGGGCTGATCCGCCGCCGCGCGGGAGAGCCCAACAGGAGCTGAGGGCGAAGCGGGACGGCGTGAGAGCGAAGCGGGACGGCGTGAGAGCGAAGCGGGACGGCGTGAGAGCGAAGCGGGACGGCGTAGTCGAGGAAAGCGGGAAACCGAAGTGCGAAGGTGAATTGCGGGCGCTCGTGGCGAAGGGTCGGCCTCGGGAGCCCGCGCAATTTTTCTGGTAGGAAAGGACCGGACGCGCGTCGGCAGCACGTCGCATGTCCGCGACCCGCCGCATCGTCACCCCACGGTGGACAGGGCGCCTCCAGTTCCTGAAGTTGCAGGACATGAAGATCCCCGTCTCGCACGGCCACCTCGAGGGGCACCTCCGCCCGGGCAGTCCGCCACTCCGTGGCGCGGCGGTCCTCTGCCATCCGCATCCCCAGCATGGGGGCACGATGCACACCAAGGCGGTCTTCCGAAGCGCTCAGGCGCTCTGCGCGGCCGGCTTCGAGGTGCTGCGCTTCAACTTTCGCGGGGTAGGCACGAGTACGGGTCTCTACGGAGGAGGAACCGGGGAGGAAGAGGACGTCGAGGCGGCGTTGGACTGGCTCGAGGACCGGCACCCCGATCTTCCCCTCCTCGTGGGTGGCTTTTCTTTCGGCTCGCGGGTCGGGCTCACTGTCGGCGCGCGCGAGGAGAGGGTGAAGGGACTGCTCGGCCTGGGGCTTCCCCTACGGAATCTCGGATTTCCCGACCTCGCCGGGCTCGATAACCCCCTTTTGGTCGTGCAGGGAGAAAACGACGAATTCGGAAGCGGGAGCGAGGTGGAGGACTGGGTGCGTGCGACGGGCGGACCGATCACACTCGTGCGTATCCCCCAATCGGACCATTATTTCCACGATCATTTCGAGGAACTCCAATCCATCGTGGAGGAGTACTTCACCGTAGGACCCGGCGCCGAGGCTTTTCCCAGGCCTCAGGCGAGCCGAACCGGATCCAGCTGAGAACCGGAAGCAATCATGCGCCATCGCGAACGAATCCTGGCGAGCCTCGAGGGTGCGTACCGGGAGGCCTTTGAACAGGCGAAAGGCCGGGGCGACGCACAGGAAATGGGGCGCCTCGACTTCCAATTCCAGCGCGACCAGATCCGCCTGGAGATCCTCCTCGACATCCGAGAGCTCCTGACGCCCGGCGAGCCACCCCCCCCTCCCCCGAAGGAAGGGAAGTCGCTGATCGAGGAGGGCACGGCGTTCGTGGAGAAAGCGCAGGCGCTCCGGCGGATGACGCGGCTTCTGTGAAGATCTACACCCGCACCGGAGACGCCGGAGAGACCGCGCTTTTCGGCGGGGGTCGCGTCGCGAAGGATCACCCGCGCGTCGAAGCGTACGGCGCCGTGGACGAGCTGAACGCATTTCTGGGCCGAGCGCTCGGAAGTGTGCGCGTTGCCTCGAGCCGGGACCGCCTCGCCGCCGTTCAGCACGATCTCTTTTCGCTTGGGGCGCATCTTGCAGCTCCGCCTGCACGGGAGGGCCGCCACCGGCCCGAGCTTCCCCTCCTCCCCGAATCGCGCATCCCCGAGATGGAAGAATGGATGGACGAGGCCGAGGCCCGGCTCGCACCCCTTCGCGCCTTCATCCTCCCCGGGGGGAGCCCGGGCGCCGCGGAACTGCATGTCTGCCGCACCGTTTGCCGCCGGGCCGAGCGTGCAACCGTTCCCCTCCTCCGCGATGGCGATGAAGACGCCGTGGTCGTGGTGCGCTATCTGAACCGACTCTCCGACCTCCTCTTTGTTCTGGCGCGGCTCGAAAGTGCCGAGGCCGGAGCGGCCGAGGTGGAGTGGAAGAAGGAGGAGGGGTGATCCAGCGGACCTTCACGCTTCCCGCTGAAGACGGGGAGGAGATCCGGGGGGATCTGCGTCTTCCCGAAGGACCTCCGCCGAAAAGTGCAGTCGTCGTCGCGCATGGGTTCAAGGGATTCAAGGACTGGGGGTTCTTCCCTTTCTTATGCGAAACCCTCGTGGCCGACGGACACGCGGTGGTTTCCTTCAACTTTTCGCTGAACGGGATCGGGGACGACTTCCTGAATTTCACCCGCCTCGAAGCCTTCGAGCGGAACACCCTCAGCCGAGAAGTGGCCGAGTTGGCCGGCGTACTTGCAAAGGTCCGGGAAGGCGAACTCGTCCCCGCGCCGCCCCGGAAAGTCGGACTCGTAGGGCACTCCAGGGGTGGCGGCGTGGCAGTCCTCGCCGCGCGCGCCTTCACCGAGGGAGGGGGGCGGCTCGACGCCCTCGTCACCTGGGCTGCCGTCGCCGAGTTCGGCCGCTGGACGGAGGAGCAGAAGACGGAGTGGCGGCGGGAAGGGAGGATCCATGCCATGAACAGCCGGACCGGTCAGAGGCTTCCCCTGGGCCTCGGTCTCTTGGAGGACTTCGAAAAGAACCGGGAGCGCCTGGATGTCGTGCGGGCGGGCGCGGAGCTTGGAACGCTTCCCTGGCTCATCATTCACGGCGAAGAGGACGAAACGGTCGCCGTTGAAGACGCGCGCCGACTGAGCCGCGCGAATCCGGCGGCGGAGCTGGAGGTCGTGTCGCCGTCCGGTCACACCTTCGAGGCGAAGCATCCCTTCGACGGCTCGAATCCGAGGCTCGATCGGGTCGTGGAGATGACGCGCGGCCACTTCCGCCGCCACCTTCTCACGGAAAGGTGAGGGCGGACTGGAAGGTGCGATCCTCGAGCACCGGGGGAAGGGCGCGAGAGCGGAGGCGCCCGGGAGCACCGTGAGTGGTCAGGCTCCCGGCGCGCGCGGCCAGAGGATGGAGGAGCGGCTCGTCCGGGCGGCCTCTGAGCGGGGCGTTTCGGAACCCGGTCTAGAGCGCGTCGTAAAGGCTCACCGGGCCGCTATGGCGCTCCGAGACTCCCCCTTTTCGACACTTTCATCCGACCAGGACCCGGCCTATCTCCATCCCGGGCGCGTTGTCTTGATCCTTCTCCAGGACCTCGAGGAAGGGGACCCCGATGCGCTCGCGGCCGGTGCGCTCGCCGAGAGCCGCGACCCCGCCCTGAGCGTGTCCGCGACAGTTGCCGAGGAAGTCCTCGGTGAATCCGCCTTCGCCTTGTGGACGGCCTTACCCGACGTGTCCTGGGGAGGAGCGACGGGCCCGGACGACGACGGGGAGCTGTTGGAGGGCCTGGTGACGGCGGACGCGGTCGTGCAGCGGATCGCGCTCTCCGAAGCTTTGGACCAACTCCGACACGCGCACCTCTGGGAAAACGCGGCGGAGAGGGCGCGAGCGGCCGAAGTCGCGAGGGAAGTGCTGGCGCCGGCCGCCGCCCGGGTTCACCCCGTGCTGGAGCGGCGCTTCAACTGGTGGGTCCGGCGAGTGGGGGACAGCTTCAGATTCGGACGAAAGTGAAGTTCAGAGGCCCCGCTCCCGTAACCGTTCCAGAAATGCCTTCTCCACCGTGGCGGTGGCCCTCTCCTGGACCTTGGCGACGGGCCGAGGATCCGGCTTCCTGGCGAGCTGCACCAGGAGGGCGCCGACGGTCACGACCGCCGCGCCGAGGAGAGGAAGTGTGACGTTGTTGCCGCGCATCCGGGGTTCCTCCTGGTTGAAAGGATGCCTGCGAAAGTCGATCACTGCACATTTCGTACCATCGAGAAAGGCGCGAGGATCCCGGGCCAGGAGAGGGCAAAGCGCTGGCGCGGGCGAGAAACCTTTGTTTACCTGAGTGGTAGGTGGGTCGGCGCACACCGAAACTCTCGAATTTTCGAGGCGGGATCGCCACATTGCGTCGCTCGGCCCTCACGGAGAATGTGGGGGTGGAGCCCGTCGCCACGTTACACGGGGGAAGCGCGTGGAGGAGAATCCGGCAGACGGAACACCCATCACCCGCCGGCAGTGGGTGATCGACGCGCTCTGCGAAGCCTTCGCACGGGATCAGCTGGAAGTCCACGAGCTCGAACGACGTCTCGAGGTCGCGAACCGCGCCCGCACGGACGCGGAGCTGCGCGGGCTCCTCGAAGGGCTGGACCTGGCGAATCTGGACCCGAAGGCGATGACTCCGTCGTCCGTGGCGGCGGGGGCGGGCTGGATGGGAAGCCGGCTTCCCGCCGCGACGACCCAGTCCCGGATCGCCCGCGTGGACTCCTCGCAGGTGCCGGAGCGTGAGCTCAGCCTTGCCTTCTGGAGCGGGCGTTCCCGCAAAGGAAGCTGGATCCCCGCGAAAAGGATCTCGGCGATCGCGATCCAGGGTGGGATCGAGCTCGACTTCCGCGACGCCCGGTTCGGGCCCGGCGTCACGCACATCCACGCGGTCGCGGTGATGGGAGCGGTTGAGATCACCGTCCCGCCCGAGCTTCACGTCGAGACCTCGGGCTTCGCGGTCATGGGTGCTTTCGAGGATGACGCCGAGGCATCCGGGGTGACGCCGGGGGAAGGCCCGGTTCTCAGAGTGACCGGGCTCGCCTGCATGGGTGCGGTGGAAGTGAAAGTTCGGCTCCCCGGGGAGACGGATCGCCAGGCGCGGGAGCGGAAAAAAAGGAGATTCCGGGCCCTCCGGGAGCAGGGGCGCGCAGCGGAGTAGTCCCGCCCGGGGACGGAGGAGGGGCCCCGAAGGTCGAGGGGACCGTTTGTCCGAGAACCCCGGCTATTCGGCTCTGCGTGGCGGGGTCGCGCCGGGCGCAGGGCCGGCGGGGGCCGGACCGGCCCCCGTATCGGCGGGCGGAGACGTCCCGGCCCCCCCGGGTTCGGCCGCCGAGGCTCCGGAGGGCTGAGTGCGGCTCGGGCCCGTCCGCTCCCAGGCCGCGCGGACGTCGGTCCAGAGCTTCTCGAAGCCCGACTTCACTTCTTCCCATCCATCTTCGGATGCTTCTTTGAGCTCCTTAAGTCGTTCACGAGCTTCGTCCAGGCGCTTCCGGAGGTCGGATTCTTCGTCCTGAAGGCGAACCCGGATGTCGGCTTCGGCCCTGCGGGCCCGGGCACGGAGCTCGCCGAGCTTGGCCTCCAGCTCCGCGATCCCCGCCTGAAGGCGCTCGCGACGACTGTTCTTGCGATCCTCTTCCATCGGCACTCCCCGGGGGAGGAATCAGGCGGGAGTCGCGGTGTCGCAGTGCTCCCGGTAAGCGTCCTTGAGCGTCGCGGCGATCTGCTGCGGGCCCCGGCCCTCGATCTGATGCCGCTCCAGCATCCAGACGAGCTCTCCTCCCTTGAGAAGCGCGATCGAGGGGGAAGACGGGGGATAACCGACGAAGTACTCCCGCGCGCGGGCCGTCGCCTCGAGGTCCTGACCGGCGAACACGGTGGTCAGTGCCGGTGGGGTGGGCTCCCCCTGGAGGGAGAGGGCCACACCCGGGCGCATGGCACCGGCGGCGCAGCCGCAAACCGAGTTCACGACCACGAGAAGAGGATCCGAGACGTTTTCGAGGACGGTGTCCACTTCATCGGGCGAGCGAAGCTCGCGAAATCCGAGGCGGACCAGCTCCTGGCGCATCGGGGCGACGAGGGGTTCCGGGTAAGGCATGATTTCTCCGTATGGATTGACCCCGACATCCGGTGGAGGCCGGTACGGGGTAGATTGGCGTGGGTCGGACATACCCCGGAACCGGGTCGCGGGTCCGCGCCGGACCGGATCCAATTTCTTGCTCGATCCGGGTGCTGTGAGCCATACTGACGGGTGCTGTAAGCCATATTGTAGGGGCCGGTCCGGAACCGCCGGAGCGAGGGGGCAAACATTGTATAAATATCAGTCGGACTGTATGTTGCGTGCTATTGTGTGCTGCTTCGTCGGGCCGCGAAAGGGGCGCATGGCCCTGGCCGCGGCGGTCGCTCTCGCCGGGTGCGAGGCGGTCCCCCGCACGAGCGCGGGGCTCGAGGCGCCCGAGCAAGCCGAGGCGGTCGCCCAGGAAGGGGCGACTGAGCTGGACGGCGCGCCCGAGCAGGTGGTCGCGGCGATTCCCCACGAAAGCGACGAAGATTGGGCGATCGCCCGGGAGGCCCTCGAGTGGGCATGGGATCGCCAACTCGGCTCCCTCCCCGTCGGTGAAGTCGCCGCCATGATTGGCAGGACCTTCGTGGGAACGCCGTACGTACCGGGGTCGCTCGAGCTTCCAGGTCCCGAAGGGCTCGTCGTGAATCTGCATTCGTTCGACTGTGTCACCCTGGTGGAACATCTCCTCGTCCTATCCCGCCTTACGGTGCGGGAGCCCCGCGCGATTCTTTCGGACGAAGCGGCGTTCCGGGTACGGTATCGGGCCGAGCTCACGCAAGTGCGGTACCGGGGAGGGGTGCTGGATGGGTATCCGAGCCGGCTCCACTACTTCTCCGAGTGGCTGAGGGACGCGGAGGCGAAGGGGCTCGTGCGTGACGTCACGCGGGAGCTCGGGGGGATTCAGGACCCCCGGCCGATCCAGTTCATGAGCTCGAATCCCGGATCCTATCGGCAATTGGGCGATGATCCGGCCTATCTCGCCGCCATTCGAGCCACGGAGGCGGAGCTCAACACCCTTCCGCGTTATTTCGTCCCGGAGGATCGGATCGCCGAGGTCGAGGCGGGGATCCAGAACGGGGACGTTATCGCGGCCGTCAGCACCGTCGAAGGGCTCGATATCGCGCACACCGGAGTCGCGATCTGGAGGGATGGACGGGTGCACCTCCTCCACGCTCCTCTCGTCGGGGACTCTGTGGAAGTCTCCGACGTGCCGCTCGCCGACCGGATCCGGGCGATTTCCGGGCAGAGCGGAATCATGGTCGCGCGTCCGCTCCAGCCTTGATCCGGGGCAGCTCTCAGCGGGGGTCTAGCGGAGGCGCCCATCACGTTTCTCGGGGCGCCATAGGCCCCCGTTTTTCCTTGCTGGGCATTCGTGCCCGCCATACTATTGGCGGGCCCTGAAGTTGAGGGATTCACGTTCAGAGGACGGTTCAGCCCATGACCGCGCAACGCGGATGGTCGACCCTGCGGGTCGGTTCGATTCTCTTCCTCGCCCTGGCTCTCGCCCACGCCTCCCCCCTCGCGGGACAGGAGCGCGGTACCCCCGAGGGAGAATGGCGAGGGTACGGAGGGGATGCCTGGAACACGCGCTATTCGCCTCTCGACCTGATCAACGCCGAGAACTTCGAGGACCTGGAAGTCGCCTGGGTTTGGCGGACCGACAATTACGGCCCGAACGTGGACAACACTCCCCGGGCGACGCCGACCTACGCCAACGGGACGCTGTACACGGTCGCGGGCAACCGCCGGACGCTCGTGGCTATCGACCCCGCGACGGGCGAGACGCTCTGGAGCTACCGGGAGCCGCACACCGAGCGCTGGGAACGGTCGCCGCGGAAGGGATACGGGAAAGGGGTTACGTATTACGAGCTGGATGGTCGCCCGGTCCTCTACATCACGACTCCCGGCTTCTTTCTCCATGCGGTGGACGCCGAGACGGGGCTTCCCCTAGAGGGCTTCGGCGGGCAGGTGCCAATCGAGGGATTCCCCGCCACGGGAGTGGTGGACATGCTGGCGAATCTCGAACGGGCGGCGGGATACGATCCCTATTCGGGACCCGATCCAACGGTCGGCAACATCACCACCTCGGCGCCCCCCATCGTCGTGAACGACGTCGTCATCGTGGGAAGCGCGGCGGAGCAAGGGCTGAGCTACACCCGGATCGAGCAGATTCCCGGTGACATCCTCGCCTACGACGCGCGCACCGGGGCACATCTCTGGACCTTCCACGTCATTCCGCGCCCCGGCGAGTTCGGGCACGAAACCTGGGAGAGCGACGCGTGGGAGTACAGCGGGAACGCGAACTCGTGGGCGGGAATCTCGGCGGACCTCGAGCGCGGAATCGTCTATCTTCCAACGGACGCGCCGACGAATGACGCCTTCGGGGGCTTCCGCCCTGGCGACAACCTCTTCGGGACGAGCGTGATCGCGCTCGACGCCCGGACGGGCGAACGGGTCTGGCACTTCCAGACCGTGCATCACGACATGTGGGACTGGGACAACCCGGTGCCACCGATTCTCCTGGACGTGACGGTGAACGGCCAGGAGGTTCCGATCGCCGTCCAGACAACGAAGCAGGGGAACGTCTATACCTGGAACCGGGTGACCGGCGAGCCGATCTGGCCCATTCCGGAGACGCCCGTTCCCCAATCGCTGGTCCCGGGGGAGCAGTCTTCTCCCACCCAACCGATCCCCACGCGGCCGGCCCCCTACGAGATCCAGGGCCTGTCCGAGGACGACCTCATTGACTGGACCCCCGAGCTTCGGCAGCGGGCGATCGAGACGGTGGCCGGAGTCCAGATGGGTCCAATCTTCCTTCCACCGATCCCGCGCGACAGCACTTCGGGTTTCCGCGTCTCGGCGATCTGCCCGAGCGTGACTGGGGGAACGAATATCATCGGTGGCTCGGCGGCCGATCCTGAGTCGGGGATCCTCTACGTCGCTTCGGTGAAGTCATGCACCGGGATCGTGATGGTGCCGGGCTCCGAGCGCGACCAGGGGCAGCCAGGACGGAATCCGGGCTCGACGGTCGTGGAGTGGGTCCAGGGGCCGGGAGGCGGGATCGGGTCCATCGAGGGGCTGTCGCCGCTCAAGCCGCCCTACGGCCGCATCACCGCGATAGACATGAACACGGGTGAGCACCTCTGGTGGATCCCGAACGGCGACACCCCCGACCGGATCCGCGACCACCCGCTCCTCCAGGGAATTGACGTCGGGAACACCGGACAGTCCAGCCACGCGACCGTTCTCGTGACGGGCAGCCTGCTCATGTACGGGGAGGGGCGGAGTGGCCGCCCGCTTTTCCACGCGGTGAACAAGTTGACGGGCGAACCCGTCGGGAGCATCGAACTCCCGGAGTCGTCGTCCACCGCCCCGATGAGCTTCCTGCACGACGGCGTTCAATACATCCTGGTGCCGGTGACGGGTGGAGGCGGGATCGGTGGGGCTCTCGTGGCGCTCCGACTGCCGAGCTGAGAACCGGCCGCCCCACAAGAGAAGAGGAAACCCGCAAGCGGAGAAACAAAGCGGGTGCGCCGTTGCCGGCGCACCCGCTTCTTCCTTCAGACCGCGCCTGAGCTCAGATCAGCCGCTCAGTTCCACGGGGCATACACCGCGCCCCATTCAGTGCCGACGCCGCCGTAGGTGTACTCTCCCTCGGGCAGCTCGTATTGTTCGATCACGTTCCCCGGGATCGGGTAATGTTCCAATGTCCCGTCCGGGTGGAGTCCGAAACCGCGCGAATCCGCGAAGCCGCGGACTACGTCAGTGACAGCGAGCTCGATCATCCGCTCGTATCGAAGCGCGCTGCGAACCGTCCCGCACTCCCCGTTGTCCATACGCGGCACGCACGCGCCGTTGACCGTCGGCACGCCGCCGGCCACGGTGAGCGGCGGCAAGCCAGGATGCACGCTCCCGTCCTGCAACGTCTGCTGGCGGGTCCGAGTCACGTTGATGAGGTCCACCGCTTCCTGCGTGACGCCCTGGGTGCGAATGATCGCTTCCGCCCGGAGAAGGCGGTTTTCGTCCGCCGACACGAAGGTGTGGGTGCCGATCGTGGACCCGGGGTCCGATCCGTTTTCGGGGAGATTATTCTCGATGGCGTGCCGGGAGAACTGATAGTGGCCCAGGAAGTAGGTTCCGCGGCTGACGATGAACCCGGTGTCCACCGAGCGGTAGCGGGTATACGAACCGTGGGAATCGGGCGTCGGACCCGTGATTCGCCGGTCGGGCGTCGTGATCAGGAACTTGTTTCGCGCGGCCGGCTCCGCCGCGATCCAATTCTGATAGTTGCCGGACTGGTCTGCCGGCCCGATGGCTCGGTGGTCCCAGCGCCAAGCGCCAAAAGTAATGGTCCCCCCCGAATTGCCTTGAGCGCGGCCGAGGAAGATGTGCGCGCGCCCTCCCGGGCCATTCAATACCTCGAGGTCGTTCGCGCTGTTTTGGATCCCTTTCGCCGTGTACTGGAGGACACGGGCCCAGTCTACATCCTCCCGCTCCTCGGGATTCCGCGCGTTCAGCACGAGGAGCCGCGCGGCGAGGGTGTTCGCGATCTGGATGAACTGTGCGTTTGAAACCGGCGTTGCCGTCCCGAACCAGGGCGACCCTCCCGCCCCCTCCTGCGGGAAGTTCACGATGCTCGGATTCTGTTCCGCGACCGCGATGGCTTCATCGATCGCGGCGAGCGCGTCCAGAATCGCCTCGTCGTACGGCTTGAGGCTCGCGATCGGAAGGGCGCTCAATTCTTCGAACGAGAGCGATGCGAGGTCAATCGTCTCCGGCACGATGTTGATCCGGTCGAACATCAGCGCGCCGTAGCCCCAGGCCCACCCCTGAACCAACTTGGCGAATGCTCGCGCGCGGGCGGTGACGTCCACTCCGTCTTCCTCGATCACGATACCGTTTTCGAGGAGGAAGAGGCCGTCGTACGGAGTGGCTCCCGCCGCACCCAGGTGCGCCCAGAACGTGCGGGGTCCCCAGGGCCCGATGGTTCCCGCGATGACCGAGGCGTTCTGGTGCGGCTGCCGTGGCTCGACCATGTCGAGATACCACTGAGCGCTGAGCCCCGAGGCGAGAGTGGATGAGAGCTCGGACGCTTGTCCGGGAAAGATGCCATAGAGTCCGGCGAGTGCGAATCCCCCAACGGTGGACTCCGTCATCGCCCCCCAGAGATTCGGCAGGAACGCACCCCCGATGAGAGTCTGAACGTCCTCGGGGTTCGCAAAAATGTTGCCGCGGTCGGGGTCCACCAGGTTGTCCACTTGAAGTTCCTGGCACCCCGACGCCGCGAACAGGAGCGCGCTCAGCACCACTAGAGCACGACCGGTCCGCCCGCGTTGTATGATATAACGCATGAGTTCGTTTCCTCAGGTGAGAGTCGTGATCAGAAGGTGACGGAGACCTCGGCCGTGAACGTGCGGGTGGCCGGATAACCGGCACCACCGACGTTCTGGCGGTCGTTCAGGTCGAGCGACTGCTCCGGATCAAACCCGCTGAAGTTCGTGATCGTGAAGATGTTCCTTCCGATCAACCCGAGCTGCAGGCTCTGGATCCCGATCGCGCCGAGACCAAACTGTTGCAGCTGCGGTTGACTGAAGCGGTAGTTCACCGAAAGGGTGCGGAGCTTGAAGTACGTCGCATCCTCGACCACATAGTTGCTACCGCCCGATCCCACCGCGAGGAAGTAATACTGGAACGGCTTCTTGAGGCCATCCGGCTTCCCCGATTGATCCTGGTACGGGGTATTGAGGTTGGCGCCCTGCGTCATCGTCTGGAACCAACGATTGTTGGCGTCGCCACCGATGGATGCATGGAGGTGCGTGTGGACGTTGAAGTTCCCCCACCGCAGATTGTTGAGCCACCCGAGGTTCAGGGGATTCGTCTCGCCCATGCTGGTCCGCATCACCGTTCCGCCCGCGTCACGCAGGAAGAACGGAACGCCCCAGAAGACATCTCCGACCTGAACCTCGAGGGCGCCTGTGCCGGGCATCGTCGTTCCCCACGTGCCGTCCGTCACGACGCCATTCACCATTCCGTCCGTGTAGTCGACGTCTCCGACCCACACGACGTACCCCTCGTCATTGACCTGGAACTGGTCCTTGAAGGGGGCGAGCACGCCGTTCGCGTGCGTGTCCAGCTGGCTGAGAGAGGTCAGGAGGCGGTTCCCGTGGAGGCTGTACACCGGCACCGAATTTCCTTCCGCGTCCTCCGTGCAGTATAGCCGCCAGTTCTGCGTCTGGCAGGGGATGTCCCACTCCGTGATCTCCGCATAGGACTTGTCCGCTATGAACTGTGTCTGCCACCCGAAGTTCTGGCTCTCATAAATGGAGCCGTCCACCGACAGCTCCGTCGTATGACCGGCGACCGCTCCCTGATTGATCCACTGGGCCGGGAAGCCGATGAATCCCGGAAGGGGTGCTTGCGTGAGCTGCTCCCTGGTCTCCTGCCAGGCGTGCGTGAGCTTCACCCCAAACCGGTTGTAAAGAATCATGTCCAGGGAGGCTTCGTTCTCCGTCGTGTGTTCGGGACGGAGATTCACGTTCCCCAAGGTCGCGCGAGTCAGCGCGCCGGTCGAGCTGCTTATATTGAATGTCTCGTACTGATAGGCCCAGGAAGGACGCCCGCCCGCCGTGCCGCGCGCGTAGCTCAGCTTGAACTCGTCGACGTTCGGGATGTTGAACCAGTCCTCCTCGGCGAGACGCCAGGCGCCCGCGACGCGGTAATACTCGTGCCAGCGGTTGTCCGGCCCGAAGAGCGAGCTGCCGTCGCGGCGGCCGAGGACGGTCAGGATGTATTTTGCGTCGTAGTCGAAGGCGACATCCACCAGGTATCCGAGCGAGCGGATCTCCCGCGAGGCGCTCCCGCCGCGCTGCGTCGAGTCGGGCGTGTTGTCGATGGAAGGGATGCCCGCGACGATGAAGTCCTGGCCCGAAGTGCTGCTCGTGGTCGTCTGGTCGCGCTCCATGAGAGCACGGAAGGTCGTGCGGACGTTCAGCGCACCGAAGTCCCGACGGAGCGAGACCTGCGCCTCGGCGTTCCAGGTGTCGGTGTAGAACGAGTTGAACGAGATGGAACCCTCATCGGGTGTCCCGCCCTCGTCGTCGAGATCCGGGGGCGTTCCTTTCGGAACATAGGACCGCGTTTCCGAATCGCGGCGGTCGTAGCTGACGACCCCGCTCGCCGAGAGCCAGGAAAGGGGATCCCACCGGAGGTTCGTGCTGGCCATGGTGCGCGTGCCCTTGGTATCGTTCTCGCGCGTGGCCTGCGTCCAGAGCGGGTTCTGGAAGTCGCTCAGCCCCGTGGGGTCTGGCTGCTGCGCGTATTGACCCGTTTCCGGATCGATACGGGAGAGGTCGATGTCGCGCGGAGCCTCGAGCGAAGGTCCGAAGAAGGCGCCGACGATGTTCTCGCGTGCGTCACGGGCGTGATACATCGAAACGCCGAGGCTGAGCGCATTCGCGAAGCGGTGGTCGAGATTCACCCGGATGGCGTTTCGGGAGTACCCGTCATTTCCCTCGACCGAGCCCTCCTCGACCGTCCGGTTCAGGCTGACCGCGAAGTTCGTCGTGGCGGCGTTCTGTGAGACCGAGAAGTTGTGCTGCTGGTAGGCGCCGGACTGCCAAAGGGTGCCGACGTTGTCGAAGATCGGCCCGGGGTAGGGCTTGTCCTGGAACTTCAGGTGGTCCGGGGGCGCGACCCGATCGTTGCGGCTGACTTCATTTCCCTGCGCGTCCACGTACATGGTCGGATTGATCGGATCGTCTACGAGGAACCAGTGATGACTGGCGAGGTCGTCGGCATCCCCCGCCTGCGTGACGCCATACTCCGACCGGGCCGAGAAACGCGTCTGACCCTGCTCGAGCCCCTGTCCGCGCGCCGTCGTGATCGCGATCACCCCTGCCGCCGCGCGCGAGCCGTACAGCGAGGCCGCGGCCGCGCCGCGAATCACCTCGATGCTCTCGATGTCCATCCCGTCGATCGCGGTGCTATTGGGGTCGTCGGTCACACCGCCCATGATGACGCCGTCGATCACGATCATCGGGAAGCCCGACTGGCGGATGCTGGTCGGAGTACGGAGCATCATCGTGACGCCGGAGCCAGGCTGTCCACTGTTCCGGTTCATAGTCACACCGGCGATCCGACCTTGAAGGTTCTGTACCGCGTTGCCGGCCGCGGAGACCGGCATCATTTCGCGGGTCACGCGCGCGACGGAAATGGGCGAGCGGACGCCCTCGACGGGGTCCACCAGTCCGGTCGCCACGATCTCCTGGAGGGCGAGGACGGTCGGTCGCATCACGAGGTTCAACGTCGTGGCCTGGCCGCTCGTCACCGTCACTTCCTCCTGACGGATGACCTGGAAGCCGAGGCGCTGCGCCTGTACGATATAGATCCCCGCCGGCACGTTTTGAATCGTGTACGATCCATTGGCGGGGGTCACTACGCCCAGACCGGTGCCCTGAACGGAAATCTGCACCGAGGACACGGGCTCGCCCGTGTCACCGTGCGTGACCGTACCCACGATCTGACCCACTTGGGCTTGGGCGGCCATCGGAATCGCCGCCGCGAACATCGCGGCAACCGAGATCCGCAAAGTTCGTCTAACGATTGGTCCTAGCATTTCAGACTCCTCTTACTAGGGGTGACACGCTACTAGGGGTGACACGAGAGGCCTGGCTTGTACGCCTAGCGAAACTGCAGCAAACAAATGAAGTCCGCGTCGCTTCCCTCCCTTCTCAAAAGGATGAACCGAAAAATGCCGACACCGACGCAACGGCGCCGAGCCGGCAACGGGAGTCAATTGCTACGGCATGCAACTCCAGGATGGGATGCCCGTCAGAAAATCGCAAGGATTTTCTGTGGTCGCAGTCGGCCTTCGCTTACCTGAGCAGGTAGAAGACTCCGAGCGAAAACGAGCGGGGCGCCAGCTCGAAGCCGGCGCTGAACGCGATTGACTCCCCCCCCGCGAAGATCGCAGCGACCGTGATGGTTCCCTCCCACCCCGAGACTGCCTCATCCTCGACAAAGTAGTAGCCGGACGGGGTGAGGGGCGGGTCACCATCGTCCCCGTACTCCTGAATCACAGCGCGGTGGGCGATGCCTCCGCCGACGACGAGGGCCGCGACTTCAGAAATCGGGCGCACCAATCCGAGATGGAAGATCCGCCACTCATCCTGGCGACTGACGGGCAGCCGCCGCTCGATCGGAAATTCCTCCAAGATCTCGGCGACCGTGAGGTCGTCCTGGAAGAGCGGGCTCCGCTTTGCCGAATCGTGCGGGATCTTCGCGTCGGCGTAGAGCCCTATACGCCTTCCGGGAAGCATGTAAAAGAAGGCCGCTCCGAGTAGGGCGTCCGGAACCGTGCCGGCCCAACCGAGGCCGCCCCTCATCGAGAACTCCAGGTTCTCCGGTGGCAGGAGCTGGGCGGCCCCCGGCGACGGGGCCGCGACAGCGAAGACGACCGCGAGCGCGCACCACGCTCGCGTCCAGCCATGCGGCGGCCTCGCAGGGGCCATAGAGGGTCATCCTGATCGTGCGATCGACCCCCGCCCTGCGGGGGCTCCGCGAGCGGCATGAAGAGGGGCGGACGATAGAGGGTGGAGAGTACCCCCCTCTCCTCGGTTCGGGCAAGCTCCGCGGGCGCCACGTAGTCGTTGCAGGGGCATGCGCCGGGCCCTGCACTCCTCCTGCCTGGCGAGCGACCCGCTCCAAACTCCGCCAGCCGATTTGGGAAGAGCAAAGCTTCCGGAAAGGGAAGTGCCGTCGGGAGGTGCGAACCGCTTTGGCGAAAGAGCCCCGGGGGGCCAAGGGCTGAAGCGGTGGGGCCTGGCATGAGGATCGTCTCCTTCCCGCCAGCCCCGACGGCGATCGCCTACACGCTCGGGCGCGAAGACGCCCTGGTCGGCATCACGCATGAGTGAGACCACCCCTCCGGAGCCCGGCAGAACCCGGTCGTTGTGCGGAGCGCGGTGGCCTACCCGGACGAAGACCCGGGGACCATGGGGCGGCTGGCGAAGGAGCGGCTCGCCGCGGAGCAAAGGCTCCGTCATTGAAAAATGTAGAGCAGCGCGAAGGTGAAGGACTTCGGAGCCCACTCGAACCCGGCGTTGAACGCAACCGAAGTCCCTCCACGGAACATCGCGGAGACCAAAAGGTTCGGTTCCCAGCCCGAGCGGAGCTCATCC
This sequence comes from Gemmatimonadota bacterium, assembly GCA_040882465.1. Taxonomy (NCBI): domain Bacteria; kingdom Pseudomonadati; phylum Gemmatimonadota; species Gemmatimonadota bacterium. Next base: position 355,559 of record JBBEBG010000026.1, on the reverse strand, counting down.
TCCACGAAGTAGAATCCGGAACGGGTCAACGGCATCTCCCCCTCGTCACCGTACTCCTGAACTGCAGAAAAGTGGGCCACTCCTCCCCCGAGGACGATCGCGGACTCCTCCGTCACGGGCCGAATGAATGCCACGTTGAAGAGGCGCCACTCCTCCACCACGAAAATCGGGATCCGGCGGTCGGCGGGGAATTCGCTCTCCACCTGGGCAATGGTGAGGTTGTCCTGGAAGTTGGGGTTCCGCTTGGGTGAGTCGTGTGGAATCTTCGCGTCCACATAGATGCCCCACCGGTTTCCCTGAAACATGTAAAAACCCGCCGCGCCCAGAAGGGCATCCGGGAGGGTCCCGGCCCAGCCGAATCCGCCCCGCATCGGAAATCCCAGGTCCTCGCCGGGGAGGAGCTGGGCGGCCCCGGGGGCAGGAAGGAGAAGCGCGGCCAGCGCCAGGAGCAAAAGGGGTGGGCGGCCGACCGGCCACACCCGCCGGCCCTGGCTGGGGGAGGGATTCACGAAGGGGCGCCTCGAGTCACCAGCGGCGGGGCGATCGCGTGCCGGGAAGGGGGAAGGGGCGAGGATCGGACGGTTAGGTTAGGCCTGACCTCGGGACCGGGCAACCCTGGTGGGGTTCCCGCCTGGGCTCCCACCTTTGGCGCGACGGAGCGCCCGGACGCGGCATTGCGATCGCCCGCTCACGAGTCTAGCCTCAGAAATGCCCGATTCCCCGATCACACCCCGGTCCCCTTCCGGCTCGGTCTCCGTCGTTTCGGAGTTGCTCATGCCTCAACACGTGAACAACCTCGGGCACGTCTTCGGAGGGGTGATCCTCTCCATGGCGGACCGCGCGGCGGCGGTGGCCTCCATGAGGCACTCGGGGCGCTCCTGCGTCACCGTGTCCATAGACCGCGTGGACTTCCGCGAGCCGATCTATTCCGGGGAGTTCGTGACCTGCACCGCGCGGGTGACTTTCGTGGGGCGCACATCCATGGAGGTCGAGGTTCGGGTGGATGCCGAGGATCCGCTCAAGGGATCGAAGCGGTTCGCGAATCTTTGTTATCTCACCTTCGTCGCGATCGACGAAGCGGGAGCACCCGTTCCCGTTCCCCCCCTCCGCCTCGACACTCCGGAAGACGAGCAAAGCTTCCGGGAAGGGAAACGCCGTCGAGAGGTGCGGACCGCCTTGGCGAAGGAGCTCGGAGAGTCGAAGGACTGACGGGGTGCGGACTGGCATGAGGATCGTCTCTTTCTTACCCGCGGCGACGGAGATCGTATACACGCTCGGGCTCGAAGACGCCTTGGTCGGCATCACGCACGAGTGCGACCACCCCTTCGGGGTCCAAGAGAAGCCGGTCGTGGCGCGGAGCGCGGTGGCCTACCCGGACGAAGATCCGGGGACCATCGATCGGCTGGTGAAGGAGCGGTTCGCCACGGGGCGCTCCCTGTATCTGGTGGACGAGGTGCTTTTCGGGGCACTCGCCCCCGACCTCCTCCTCACCCAGGAGCTTTGCCAGGTCTGCGCTCCGTCCGGGAACGAGGTCTCCGCCCTCCTGCGGGGGCTGGAACGGCCTCCGCAGGTGCTCTACTTCTCCCCCGATTCCATCGAAGGGATCTTCGAGAACGTGCGGGCTTTGGGAGAGGTGGCGGGACGGCCGGCCGCGGCCGCCGCGTGGATCGAGGCTGCGAACGCACGACTGGAGCGCGTGCGGAAGGCAGTCGCGGGGGCTCCTCGGCCGAGGGTCGCCTGCCTCGAGTGGCTCGACCCACTCTTCGCCTCTGGGCACTGGATTCCCGAGCAGGTCGAGATCGCTGGGGGGGAGGAGGGATGGGGCCGGGCTCGGGCGAAGTCGCGTGAGCGGGACTTCGGGTCGCTTCTGGCTTTCGATCCGGAGGTGATCTTCCTGATGCCCTGCGGCTTTCCGGCCGGCCCGGCCCTATCCCAAGCCCCCCTCCTGCTCGACCGTGAGGGGGCGCCGGAAATCGCGGCTGTGCGCGAGGGTAGGGTCTACGCGGTGGATGGCCAGGCGTACTTCGCGCGACCGGGTCCCCGGGTCGTCGAAGGGACCGAGCTCCTGGCGCACCTCCTGCACCCGGAGCGGCTCCCCTGGACGGGACCGGCCGACGCCTTCCTTCCCGTCAGCCCCGCTCGAGCACCATCGCGAAGCCCATCCCTCCCGCCGCGCACACGGTGAGGAGGCCGAAGTGCCCGTCGGTCCGCTGGAGCTCGTTCGCGAGCGTGGTGGTCACCCGGGCGCCGGTGGCGCCGAAGGGGTGGCCGATCGCGATCGAGCCGCCCATCCGGTTGATCCGCTCGAGGTCCGGATGGCCCACCGCGCGGTCGCGCCCGAGCTCCCTGCGCGCGAAATCGCCGGAGGAGAGTGCTTGGAGGTTCGAGAGTACCTGCGACGCGAAGGCCTCGTGCATCTCCATGACGTCCACCTCCTTCATGCTGATCCCGGCCCGCTCGAGAGCGATCGGAGCCGCGTACGCCGGGCCCTGGAGGAGCTGCGCGCCGGGATCGAGCGCCGTCGTGGCGTAACTCCGGATCCAGGCGAGGGGGCGGACCCCATGCGCCGCGAGGGCGCGCTCCGACATGAGGACGACGGCCGCGCCCCCGTCGGTGAGGGGAGAAGCGTTCCCGGCCGTGACGGATCCATGCTTCCGGTCGAAGACCGGAGCGAGCTTCGCGAGCGCTTCGAGGGTCGAATCGGCGCGGATCCCGTTGTCGCGGAGGATCGGGGGCTCGAAATCGGGGGGCGGGTAAACTGGAACGATCTCCTCGGCGAGGCGCCCGTCCGCCTGTCCCGCGTGGGCGAGGCGGTGCGAGCGGAGGGCCCACTCGTCCTGCGCCGCCCTGGAGATCCCGTTTTCCTTCGCCATCCGCTCGGCCGACTCGCCCATGGACTCACCCGTCGTCGGCTCCTCGATTCGGGGCTGGACGGGGATCAGGTCCCGGGGCCGGATCTTTGAGACTGCCGCGAGCCTGGCCTTGAGGGACCGCGCCTTCGAGGCCTCGACCAGAAGCTGGCCCAGTCGTTCCGAGACGGTGATCGGGATGTGCGAGAGCGACTCCGCGCCGCCGGCGATGACGATGTCGGCTTGGCCGAGCTCGATCAGATTCGTCCCGTCCGCGATCGCCTGATTCGCCGAAGCGCAGGCGCGCGATACGGTGAAAGCGGGAACGGTCTTCGGAAGGACCGCGAGCCCGACCTCCCGCGCGATGTTCGGGGCCTGCGGGTCGTGAACGACCGTCCCGAAGACGAGATGGTCCACGGCTTCCGGCGGGATCTCGGCGCGAGCGAGGACCTCGCGGACCGCGATTTTTCCCAGCTCGATCGCGCTCAGCCCTTTCAGGACGGTCCCGGCCTTGGCGAAAGGCGTCCGGCATCCGGCGACGAGGGCGGTCTTCATGGGGCGAGGTACCCCCGGGGGAGGGCCACTGGTTCATCCTTCCCCACACTGGTAGCGTTCCCCGCATGACCGGTCCGGCCAACACCTTCCGAGTCCGTCCCGCCGAAGGGCGGGATGCGCGGCGCCTCGCCGAGCTCTGGGCGGGCGCCTTTCCGGGGGAGCCGCGGGTCGAGGTCCGGCTCCGGTCGCTCAAGGAGGGAACCGGGCCCTATGGGGGCCTGGAGAGCTGTTGGGTGGCGGAGTCGGGGAGTCGCCTCTTCGGTGGGTTTCGCCAGTATCCGCTCCACATGCACCTCTGGGGGAACCGATTCCCCGTGCAGGGGCTCGCTTCCGTGGCGGTCGCGCCCGAGCTGCGCCGCCAGGGGGTGGGTCAAAGGATGTGCCGGGAGGCGCTCCGGGTGGGACGGGAGAGCGGGGCCGCCTTCAGCGCCCTCTTCCCCTTCCGTTCCGACTTCTACGGGCGGCTCGGCTTCGTCCTCGTGGGCGAGCTTCACCGCTATCGCTTCTCCGCCAAGGAGCTTCCCGCCTTTCCTGGGCACGACCGGGTTTCGGCCCTTCGCGGGGAGGAGCGCGCCGCCCCTCTCTGCGACTTCTACGGGAGCCTTCTTCCCCGGACGCACGGCCTCGTGGAACGAACCGCTCCGATGTGGAGGGAGCGGCTCGAGGGCGCGGAGATGGTCCAGGGACTCTTCGGTGAGAGGGGAAAGCTTCGCGGATACCTTATCGCGGGAGGGCGCCGGGCACGGAGCCCGGACCGCTCCACCCTCCTTGTGGAGGAGTTGCTCGCGGCGGACGAGGAGGCGTACCGGGCGCTTCTCGGGTGGCTTTCCGTCCAGCGGGACCAGTGGCCCCAGCTCCGATACGACGCGCTTCCGGGAGAGCGGTTCCACCAGCTCCTGGCCCACCCGCGCTCTCTCGGGAGCCCTTCGGCACGGGGGCTCTGGTTCCCTTCTGCTTTTCTCCTCCGGGGGCCGATGGTCCGGATCCTGGACCCTGCGCGCGTCCTCGAGGAAGCCGGTCTCTCCCGGAACGATGCGCTCGGCGCGCGCGTCCGGGCGGCCTTCGAGGGAGAGGCGGCTGGGACGAACGGAGCGGCGGCCGAGGTCCGGGCCCTCACCGAGAGCTTCGTGAACGGGACCCTTCCGGGTCAGGCGGACCGGCTCGCGAATTGGCGACCGGTCCTGGGGCTCCGGGACTTCCGCCTCCTCGACGTCTTCTGATTCGGGGGGGGGAGATGCGCGCCGTCGAGTTCAGGGTGACGATCCCGGGTTTTCTCCTCGCGCGTTCTCTGGGACGAATCAGCGAGGCGGCCATTTTCGGAGGACTGAGCGGTTTGAGCCTCAGGGAGCGGGCCGACCCCGAGCTTCCCGGTCCGGAGTGGGTCCGGCTCAAGGTCCTCGCCTGCGGGATCTGCGGGACCGACCTGGGAAACCTGACCTTCGCCGCGAGCCCGATCCTCGAGCCCTTCGGCTCTTTTCCGGCCGTTCCCGGCCACGAGATCCTCGCCGAGGTGGAGGCGGTCGGTGCCCGGGTCCGCCGGGTGAGCCCGGGGGACCGGGTTGCCGTGGACCCGATGATCTCGTGCGCGGTGCGGGGACACCCGCTCGAGGCGACCTGTCCATCCTGCCGGGCCGGACGCCACTCCACTTGCGAGATGGCGGGCGAGGAGGGGACGCTCGAGGTGAATAGCGCTCCCCTGCGGCGAGGCCTCACCATCGGGTACCATGCCGATCTTCCCGGGGGATGGGGAGAGCGGATGATCGCGCACGAAACCCAGGTCTTCCCGGTCGATCCCACGATTTCGAACAGGGCCGCCGTCCTGATGGAGCCCCTCTCCATTCCCGTTCACGCGATCCTGAACGCGCCTCCCAGAAAGGGAGAGGAGGTCCTCGTCATCGGGAGCGGCCCGATCGCCTTTTCGGCGATCTGGGCGCTCCGGGCACTTGGATTCACGGGGACGATCGTCGCGCAGACCAAGCGGGATCCGGAGGCCCAGCTCGCGCGGGCGCTGGGCGCGACCGAGGTCGTGAAGCCGGGAGAGGAAGCGCGGGAAGCGCTCGTGGAGACCGGCGCGAAGGCGTACCAGCCAATCGTCGGGGAGGAGGTGTTCTCCGGGGGCGGTTTTCCCTATCTCCTCGACTGCGTCGGAAGCGCGGAGTCGCTCGCGCAGGCCCTTCGCTACGCTTCGCCCCGTGGTCGTGTCATCGTCCTGGGATGCGCGGCCCAGGTGAAGCGGCTCGACCTCACTCTCCTCTGGGCACGGGAGATCGAGGCGCGTGGTTTCGTCGGGTACGGGCGGGAGCGGTGGAGGGGCGAGGAGCGCCACACCTTCGAGGTGACGGAGCGGCTTCTCGTCGAGAGCGGGAACCCCGTGGAGCGGATGGTGACCCACCACTTTCCGCTCGGTCAGTTTCGAGCGGCCCTCTCCGCTGCCGCGAATCGCCGGAGGAGCGGCGCGGTGAAGGTCGTTCTGACCCCGAACGGAGAGTTGGCCTAGTGTCCCGAGTCAGAGATTCGTTGCAGCACCGAGGGAGCCGAAGCGCCGCTGAGCCAAGGCGCGATGACGAGGAATAGCAACGCTATTGCGAGGAAGAGCAACGCGGGGTCGGTGGATGCAGCGGCTCACGAATGCCAACGAATCTCTGACTCGGGACACTAGCTCTCCCGCGTCCGCTTCACCGCCTCCTGGAGTGCGTCGAAGCCGAGAAGCGCGCACTTCACGCGCACCGGAAACTTCGCGACCCCCTCGAGGGCCCTCAGATCCTTGAGGGTGCGATCCTTCGCGGCTTCCGGGTCCCCGTGCATCATCTCGGTGAAGCGCTTCGCCAAGGCCATCGCCTCGTCCAGGTGCCGCCCCTTGAGCAGGTTCGTCATCATCGAGATCGAGGCTTGGGAGATCGAGCATCCCTCACCGAGGAACTTGAGATCCTGGATGACTCCGTCTTCCACCCGGAGCTGGAGCTTCACCTCGTCTCCGCAGGAAGGGTTCCGCATGTGCACTTCGACCGTAGGCGTCTCCATCTCGCCTCGATTCCTCGGCCGCTTGTAGTGGTCGAGGATGAGCGCCTGGTAAAGCGAGGTGATCTGCGGCTCGGGGTGCGCCATCGCGATTCTCGGAGGCCCGTCAGGCTCCGCCGAAGAGGGACTGCACGGAATGGAGGCCCTCGACCAGCCGGTCCACCTCTTCGGTCGTGTTATAGAGGTAGAAGGAAGCACGCGCCGTCGCGGAGACGCGGAAGCGGCGCATCACGAGCTGGGCGCAGTGGTGCCCGGCCCGGATCGCCACCCCTTCGCTGTCCAGGACGGTGGAGATGTCGTGGGGGTGCGCCTCCGGAAGCGTAAAGGAGACGACGCCGGCGCGTTCGTCCGGATCCTCCGGGCCGAAGAGCCGAATTCCGGGGATCTCGCGAAGGCGCTCGAGGGCGTACGTCACCAGTGCCTGCTCGTGCCGGAGGATGGCGTCGTGGCCGGCGCCGGCCAGGTAGTTCACGGCGGCCTCCATCGCGATCGCTCCCGCGATGTTCGGCGTTCCCGCCTCGAACTTGTGGGGGAGGGCCGCCCAGGTGGAGCGCTCCTTCTCGACGAGATCGATCATCTCGCCACCCCCCTGGTACGGCGGCATCGCCTCCAGGAGCTCCGCGCGGGCCCAGAGGGCCCCGATCCCGGTGGGTCCGCACATCTTGTGGCCCGAAAGAGCGTAGAAGTCGCAGCACAGCGCTCGCACGTCCACGCCGTGGTGGGCCGCCCCCTGCGCTCCGTCCACGAGGAGGAGAGCGCCGGCGTCGTGAACGAGCGCGGCGATCTCGGCGACGGGATTGATAGTCCCGAGCGCGTTCGAGACGTGGCCCACCGCCGCGATCTTGACCCGCCCGCCGGCAAGGATCTCCTGGATCTGGTCCAGGATCAGGCGCCCCTGGTCGTCGAGGCCGACGTAGCGGAGCCGGGCTCCGGTCCGCTCCGCGACGAGCTGCCAGGGGACGATGTTCGAGTGGTGCTCCATCTCGGTGAGGAGGACCTCGTCCCCGTCGCGGAGGTTCGCCCCTCCCCAGCTCGCCGCCACGAGGTTGATGGACTCGGTCGTCCCGCGAGTCCAGATCACCTCGGAAGGGGAGGCCGCTCCGAGCCAGGCGGCGAGCCGCGCACGAGATCCCTCGTAGCCTTCCGTCGCGCGCCGGGAGAGCTCGTGGAGCCCGCGGTGCACGTTGGCGTTGTCCCTCTCGTAATAATGCAGGAGCGCCTGGAGAACGGCGCGCGGCTTCTGGGAGGTCGCCGCGTTGTCCAGATAGGCGAGGGGGCGGCCATGCACTTCCTGGGCGAGGGCCGGGAAGTCGGCGCGGACCGCGGCCACGTCGAGCGCCGGAGCGCTCGGAGCGGGATCTGTCGTCGTGGGTGCCTTCATGCATCCATCTGGACGAATACCTCGTCCCCTCGAATCTCTACGGGAAAGCTCTTCACCGGCTTGATCGCGGGGAGCTGCACCGCCTTCCCCGTCCGGACGTCGAACTTCGCGCCATGAAAGACGCATTCGATCCGCCCGTTTTCGACCTCTCCGTCGGAGAGGGGGAAGTCCTGGTGCGAGCAACGGTCCTCGAGCGCGAAGAGCTCGCCCTCCCAGCGGATGAGAACGATCGGTTCGTCGGCCACCTCGATCCCCCGCAAGCACCCTTCCGCCGGACAGTCCGCCAGGGCCGCCGCCCGAACCCACTCAGCCATGCAGCCGCGACTCGATGATCCCCGTCACCTTTTCCACGACTCCGCCCAACGGAAGGCGGGAGAGGACCTCACCGAGGAATCCCATCACCACGAGCCGCTCCGCCTGAGCGCGTGGGAGCCCGCGGCTCATCAGGTAGAAGAGGTGCTCAGGGTCCAGCTCCCCGACGGTCGCGCCGTGGGAGCACTTCACGTCGTCCGCCTCGATCTCGAGGTTCGGGAGCGAGTCCGCGCGCGCGTGCTCCGAGAGGAGAAGGTTCCGGTTCGTCTGGTAGGCGTCGGTTTGCTGGGCGCCTTTGTGGACGCGAATGATCCCGCGGAAAACCGCGCGCGCATGCCCGTCGAGCGCGCCTTTGTAGAGGAGGTCGCTCTTCGTGTTCGGCGCGATGTGGTCCTGGCGCGTGTTGTGATCGAAGTGCTGGTTCCCATCGCCGAAGTAGAGGCCCAGCATATCCGAGTTGGCGCCCGGTCCGCGGAGCTCGGCGGTCAGGTCCACCCGGCTCACCGAGGCGCCGAAGCTCAGATTCAGCGTGTCGAGCGTCGCGTCCCGACCCGCGAGTGTCCGTTGCTGCGCGAGGTGGAATGCGCCTTTCCCCAGGCGCTGGAGCGACACGTACTGGATCTGCGCGCCGTCACGGGCGAAGACCTCCACCGCCGAGGAGACGAGGGCCTGCTCGGGGAAGTCCGCCGACAGGGATTCGTCCACGAAGGAAACGCGACTCCCCGGCTCCGCCACGACAAGCGTCCGCGAGAAGTGGGCCAGGCCGGGATTCGAGTACCAACGCGTCGCGCGAACGGGGAGCTCCATCCGGACCCCCTTCGGAACGACGAGGAGAATCCCGTCCGTCCAGAGGGCGGCGTTGAGCGCCTGGAACTTCCCGGCGGTGGCGGGGAGGGCTTCCACGGCGAGAATCCGCTCGAGGAGCTCTCCGTGCGACTCCACCGCGTCGCGAAGCGAAGCCAGGACGACGCCTTTCGCGGCGAGCTCGTCGAGGAGATCCACACGCGCGACCGAACCTTCGATCTCGAGGAGGTGGCCGGAGGCGGCGCGGTCCCCCTCCACCGCGCGCGCGAGCGCGGGAGGAATGGCCGCGCCATTCGTTGCCGCCCTGGCGGCTCCGGCCGGCCCCACGGTCCGCGGAGCGCGCGCCACGGGCGCGAGGCGGCCGAGGCGCAGCATCCGCGCGAGATTCGTGTACCGCCACTCCTCGAGCCGGGTCGTCGGCATCGGGGTCCGCTCGTAGGTGGCCCATGCCTCCAGCCTCCGCTCGCGGAGCCATTTCGGCTCCCCGGCCGCGAGCGCCTCCACCGCCGCGCGGTTGATCCGCTCGGTCACCCCTTCCGGGGCCGGCGTGGCCGCGGCCAGGCTCGTTGTTGCCGATTCAGCCAACGGATCCCTCCATCTCGAGCTCGATGAGCCGGTTCAACTCGACCGCGTATTCGAGGGGGAGGAGCTTCGCGATCGGCTCGATGAACCCGCGCACGATGAGCGCCATGGCCTCTTCCTCGGACATTCCCCGGCTCATCAGGTAAAAGAGCTGCTCATCTCCGACCTTCGACACCGAGGCCTCGTGGCCGACGTTTGCGCTGTGTTCCTCGATCTCGATGTACGGATAGGTGTCGGTCCGCGAGGTGTCGTTGATGAGAAGGGCATCGCACTCCACGTTCGAGCGCGCGTTCACCGAGCCCTCATGCACCTTGAGGAGCCCGCGGTATGTGGAGCGCCCCGTCCCCTTCGAGATGGACTTGGACATGATCTGAGAGGTCGTGTGCGGAGCCGCATGGACGACCTTTCCACCCGTGTCCTGGTGCTGTCCGTTGCCGGCGTAGGCGATCGAGAGAATGGACCCGTGCGCCCCCTCCCCGACGAGATAGCAGGAGGGGTACTTCATCGTGAGCTTCGAGCCGAGGTTCCCGTCCAGCCACTCCATGGTCGCGTGCTCTTTCACCACCGCCCGCTGGGTCACGAGGTTGTACATGTTGTTCGACCAGTTCTGGATCGTCGTATACCGGAAGTGCGCTCCGGCCTTCACGATGATTTCGATCACCCCGGAGTGGAACGACTCCGTGGAATAAACCGGCGCCGTGCACCCCTCGATGTAGTGTGCTTTCGATCCCTCGTCCGCGATGATGAGGGTCCGCTCGAACTGCCCCATCTGCTCCTGGTTCACCCGGAAGTAAGCCTGTAGCGGGGTGTCGAGCTCGACTCCCTTCGGGATGTACACGAAGGAGCCTCCCGACCAAACCGCCGAGTTCATCGCGGCGAACTTGTTGTCCGCCGAGGGGATCACCGTGCCGAAGTGCTCGCGGAAGAGCTCGGGGTGGTTCCTGAGCCCGTCCTCGATCGAGTCGAAAATGACTCCCTTGGCGTTCCACTCCTCCTTGAGGGAGTGATAGATCATCTCGGATTCGTACTGGGCGCCGACCCCGGCGAGGATCTTCTGCTCCGCCTCGGGGATCCCGAGCTTCTCGAAGGTCTCCTTGATGTTCGCCGGCACGTCGTCCCAGGAGCGCTCCATCTTCTCCTGGGGACGCACGTAGAAGTAGATCTGATCGAGGACCGCCTCGAGGTTCGAGAGGTCGCCGCCCCAGGTCGGCATCGGCTTCGCGTTGTAGATCTCGAGCGCCTTCAGGCGGAAGCTGAGCATCCACTCCGGCTCCCCCTTCTGGGCGGAGATCTCGCGGACGACTTTTTCGTTCAGCCCACGCCCGGACCGGAAGACGGGCTCGTCTTCGGTGATGAAATGGTACTTGTACTGATCGAGCCCCAAGTCCTGGACGATTTCGTTCTGTGGCATGGATGCCTCCCCTTTTTCGAGCGCGCGGCCCCTCAGGCCGTCGCGGGCGCCCGGAACTCCTCGTACCCCTTCGCTTCCAGTTCCTCGGCCAGCTCCGGCCCGCCCGAGCGCACGATCCGGCCCCCGACCATCACGTGCACATGGTCCGGCCGGATGTAATCGAGGAGCCTCTGGTAGTGCGTGATGATCAGAACCGTCATCTCCGGACTCTCCTCGTGCAGCTTCCGCACCCCCTTCGCGACGATCTGCAAGGCGTCGATATCGAGTCCCGAGTCGGTCTCGTCCATGAGGGCGAGAACGGGGCGAAGCATCGCCATCTGAAGGATCTCGTTCCTCTTTTTTTCTCCTCCGGAGAAGCCGTCGTTGACCGCCCGCTCCGCGAAGGAGGGGGGCATCTCGAGAAGCTCCATCCGAGCCAGGAGCTCGTCCTGGAACTCGAAGAGGTCCACCTCTTCCCCTTCCGCCAGATGCGCCTGAAGCGCGGTCCTGAGAAAGTTCGCGATCGAAACCCCGGGGATCTCGACCGGATACTGAAAGGCGAGGAAGATCCCTTTGCGGGAGCGCGCATCCGGCTCGAGCTCGAGAAGGTCCTCGCCCCGGAAGCGGACCTCGCCGCCCGTGACCTCATACCCGGGATGGCCTGCAAGGACCTTCGCGAGCGTGCTTTTCCCCGAGCCGTTCGGGCCCATGATCGCGTGGATCTCGCCCTCTCCGAGCTCGAGGTCCACACCGTGAAGGATCTCGAAGTCCTCGTCGGCGACTTTGGCGCGGAGGTCGCGGATCGTGAGAGTGGAGGGGTCGGTCATCCATTCGCCTGCGTGGAAGGCGTCGAAGGGAAGCTTATCGAGAATGATTCTGATTATCGAAAGCTAGGCGCAAGTCCCAGAGGCGTCAAGGCGATTTTGGGCCTAGATTATGAAGAATCGCAGGCTTTCACGGGTTTCGAAAGGGGTGGCTCCGGACGTTGGGATTCTGGCGATTTGGACGGGGGAACCGGGAAACGGGGCTCGAGATCGGGGGGGTGCACCTCGGCGAAAGGCCCTGGCTGGTGTTGGGAGGCGGGGGGCTCAAGGGGCTCGCACACCTGGGCGTCTGGCGCGCTCTCCAGGAGCGCGGCTTCGTTCCCGAAGGAATTCTCGGCACGAGCATTGGCGCGCTCGTGGGGGCGAATATTGCCGCCGGGAGGCCCCTCAAAGAGATGGAGGTCGAAGCCCGGTCGCTCGAGCGTGGGGACATTGCGCGCCTCCAACGGCGCGCGCTCTGGCTGAACGGGATCCGCGCATCGTCCCTCTACCACGGTGAACCACTGCGCGACTACCTGGCGAAGGTCCTCCCGCGGGGGGGGTGGAAGTCGCTTGTCACGCGATTTCAGACGAACGCCGTCGAGCTCGGCACCGGCCGGATGGAGTGGTTCGGGATCGGCGCCCGAACCGACGTCTCCCTCCTCGACGCCGTCTATGCCTCGACGGCGCTTCCCGTCTTTTACCCTCCCGTTCGCCTGGTGGGCGGGGTGTATCTGGACGGCGGCGTGGCGGATGCGCTCCCCATCACGCGGGCGGCGGAGCTCGGCGCCACGGGGATCGTGGCCGTGGATGTCGGCGCGGGTGAGCGGGTGGACTCCGAGAAGGTCGTCGGCGGAGGGATGATCGCCGTACACGAGCGCGTCTTTTCGCTGATGGCGGGCCGGCGGCGGCGCGAGGGTGTCGCGGGCTGGGAAGGGCCTCCCCTCCTCTACATCCGCCCGAAGCTGGACGGGTACGGGGGCTTCGATTTCGAGCGGGTGGGCGAATTCCTCGAGCTGGGGCGGGTGGCCGGGCTCGAGGCGGTCGGAGAGGCCGGACGGGAGTCCCCGGCCGGGGCGAGCTGACCGTTCGGTCGTGCCAAGTCAGGGCTCCGCGATCTCCCGCACAAGGCGGTCGATCCGGCCCCTGACCTCGCTGGACGGAAGATTCGAGCCGTTCGTGAGGATGCTGAAGACCAGCTCACGCCCCCCCGCCGTTACGACGTATCCGGAGAGGGAATTCACATGGCGGATGGTCCCCGTCTTCGCGAAGACCCTTCCCTCCATCCCCGGAAGGCGCGACTCCAGCGTGGAGTCCTCGACGTCCGGCTGAGCCAGCGAGGCGCGGAATTGGGCCCCCCAACTTTGCTCCCGAGCGAAGTCGAGGATTCGAACGACCGCGCGGGGGGTGAGGAGGCCGTTCGCCGTGAGCCCGGATCCGTCCCGCACGTCGAGGTCGAGCGGCGAGACCCCGACCTCCTCTTCCAGGTAGGCGACCGCCGCCTCGAGCCCGGCCCGCCAGCTCCCCTCACCCCCGTGCTCCGCGCCGAGCGTGCGGAGAAGCTGTTCGGCCGACCAGTTGTGGCTCTCGGAAAGGATGAGCCTCGCCACCTCGCGCAGAGGGGGAGACCGGATTCCCGCGACCCGGCGCGCCGCTGGACAGGACGGAATCGTCGCCGACCGGCACCCGGCCTCCAGGAGGGCGCCCGCCTCCCAAACGATCCGCGACTCCCCTCCGACCTCCACACCCCCCTCTTCCAGGGCGCGCTGGAGCGCGTCCCAGGCGAGGCGCACCGGGTCCCTCTGGGGCACCAACACGCGGAGCGAGTCGCCGGTGGGAACGGACCCCGTCACGACCCACCGCCGGGACTCCGGAAGGAACGCTCTGTCCACGGAGGGAAAGGTTCCCGGCGGCGTCGTCTCGATCCGACCCTCGACGAAAGCCCGGCCTCCCCACGGCTGCCACGAGAGGGTCGCGGGTTCTCCGACGATGGAGGCCCCGCGAATCCAGATCTCGAGGGCCCCTTGCCGCACCGCGAAGACCCCGCCCGTCGCGCCGGCCATCCCGGCGACATCCTCGAGCATCCAGGTGCCGGGTGCGGTGGCGGAGTCCCAGGCCGAGGCGTCGAGCACGAGCCCTCCCTCGATCCGGAGGACCCCGGCGGCGCGGAGGGAATCCACGAGGGCGGTGAGCGCTGCTTCCGGAGGGTCGTAAAAGGGCGCACCAAGAGTCGGATCGCCCGACCCGACGAGGACGAGATCGCCCCCGAGCACCCCCTCCTCGGTGGCATCGGTGGCGTAGAAGGCCGTGTCCCAACGGTAGTCCGGCCCGAGGAGCCCGAGCGCGGCGGCCGTCGCCGGAAGCTTCATGTTCGAAGCGGGAATGAAGTGCACTCCCGGATTCCTGGCGTAGAGCGTCGCGCCGGAGGCCGCATCCCCGACGAGGATTCCCCAATGCATCCCGTTGAAAGGAGGTTCGGCCAGCAGAGCGTCCACCCGCTCGGCGAGGGAGGGAGGTCCGGCCGGTTCCGGGGCGAGGCCGGAGCCGCTCCCCGCGGCACCGCACCCCGCGAGAGCCAGAAGCGCCGCGCCCGGGATGAGGTCCCGGATCCGCAAGCGAAGTCGGGCGGTTCGGGAATTCGACACGCCTAGTCCTCGTGGGGCTCCAACGTCACGGCGGTCCCATAGCAGAGGAGCTCGGCGGCCCCGGAGACGACCTGCGAAGTCTGGAAGCGGACGCAGATCACCGCATTGGCGCCGAGCATCTTGGCGTCTTCGATCATCCGGTCGACGGCCTGCTCGCGGGCTTCGGCAAGCATGCTCGTGTACTCGTGGATCTCGCCCCCCACGAGGTTTCGGAGGACCGCGAGGATGTCCTTCCCCAGGTGCCGGGCGCGGATCGTGCTTCCTCGCACCATTCCATAGGTGCGCACGACCTTGAGGCCGGGGATCTCGCTCGTCGTCGTCAGGATCATCGGGGCTCAGCGCTCCACGTGCCGGTAGGGATCCGTCAGGTACTCGCGGTAACGATCGTGGATCACGGTCGCGAGAAGGGTGAGGACGCCAATGACCACGGCGCTCGTAGCGACTTTCTCCAGGGAGGAAACGGTGGAGGTAAAATAGACGTAAACGACGTGAACGGCCCATGCGAGAGCGCCCGCCCCGAGCAGGATCCACCCAATCGGCCGCGCGAGCCGGCGGTTGACCCGCGACCAGATCGAATCGCGGAGCTCCCTCCGGTCGAATGAGATTCCCGAAAGGTCTTCGTGGAGAGTGTGGTAGAGGGCGAGCTCCCGCCGGAGCTCCGTCGAAGCGGCGAGCGCCGCGTCCACGTTTTTCCGCTCTTCCGGAGGGAGCTCCCCGTCGAGGTAACGCATGAGCGTTTCGTGCGGGACATCCGTGTCCGTCGTTCCGTTTTCCGGCACCGCTCCGGTGCCGATCGGTTCATGAGTCACGGGTACCTCACCCCCATCTCGTCTAAGGTTTCCTTCAGCGCTTTGCGCGCGTGAAAGAGCCGGCTCGCCACCGTGCCTTCGGGGACCTCGAGGACCGACGCGATCTCCTGATAGCGGAGTCCCTGGAGCTCCTTCAATACGAGGACTTCCCGCTGATCCTCCGGAAGCTGTTCGAGCGCCGTCCAGAGGACGCGCCGCGCATCGGAGCGCGCCTGGTGCCGAGCGGCGCTTCCGGGCCCCGTATCCGGCCGAAACTCGAGAAGCCCGTCCTCCACGACCTCCATCCGGAACCGGGCGCGCCGGCTCCGGAGCATGTCGCGGCACTGGTTCCGGAGAATCTGGAAAAACCAGGGGCCGAATGCCCGCCCCGAATCGAAGCGGTCGAGGGATTGATACGTTTTCACGAAGGCTTCCTGGAGTGCGTCGCGCGCATCGTCCGCGTTT
This sequence comes from Gemmatimonadota bacterium, assembly GCA_040882465.1. NCBI lineage: Bacteria > Pseudomonadati > Gemmatimonadota > Gemmatimonadota bacterium. Next base: position 339,967 of record JBBEBG010000026.1, on the reverse strand, counting down.
CCCATCATCCCGAGGGCGAGCCGGAGTCCCTGAGGTTCATAGGCCCGGACCAGGGGTTCGTAGAATCGGGTGTCTCCCGCCCGGCATCTGTGCACCAACTCGCGTTCTACTTCTGGCTGCAATGACTCTCCTTCTTTTCTGGAGAAGCACCACACGAGGGTCACACTGATGCTGATTACGTACCGGCCATCAAAATCCTTCGACCGCCTCCCCTACCGCGGCCGCGGCATGGCACCGAAGATAGGGGTTATGGCGCAGCCCACCTACGATCTCGAAGTCCCCGTGGCCGAACTCGGCCGGGGAAAGGCTTCCTCGGAGGCCGAGGCGCTCCGCGCCGAGATCCGCCGGCACGATCGCCTCTACCACGTGGAAGACGCCCCCGAGATTTCGGATTCCTTGTTTGACCGCCTCTTCCAGCGCCTCAAGGAGGTCGAGGCGGCGTTTCCCGACCTCGTCACTCCAGATTCCCCGACGCTGCGCGTGGGAGGCGAGCCGCGGGACGATCTCCCGGCCATAGAACATGTCGTCCCGATGCTCTCTCTCGACTCGACGAACGATCCGGCCGAGCTCCGCCGCTTCGACGAGAGGGTGCGAAAGGGGGTGGAGGGGGGAGCCGTCGAATACCTCCTCGAGCCGAAGCTGGACGGCGTCTCGATCGAACTGGTCTACGAGCGTGGAGTGCTGTCGCGGGGGGTGACGCGGGGGAACGGGCGGGAGGGGGAAGGGGTCACCGAAAACGTGCGGACGATCGCTTCCGTACCCCTCCGCCTTCGCGATGAGAAGCGCCCCGTTCCCGAGTTCCTTTCGGTCAGGGGAGAGGTGCTCACATCGCTCCCGGCCTTCGAGGCGCTGAACGAATCCCTCCTCGAAGAGGGGAAAGAGCCCTTCGCCAACCCGCGGAATTCTACGGCCGGCGCGCTCCGCCAGCTCGACTCTACAATCACCGCGCGCCGCCCGCTCGACTGCCTCGCCTACGACATCCTCGATGTGCGCGGGGCGAACTTTCGAACCGACAGCGACGGGCTCGAGGCGCTGGAGGCGTGGGGGTTCCGGGTCCCGGAGCGCGTGGAGGTGGCGCGCGACGCCGACGAAATACTCGATTACCACGCCCGGTACGAACGGGACCGCGACAAGCTCGACTACGAGATCGACGGAATCGTCGTGAAGGTGAACGAGCTCGACGCGCGGGCCGACTTGGGGAGCACGTCGCGGCACCCGCGGTGGGCGTTCGCACTCAAATTCGAGCCCCGGAAGGAGGTCACGCGGATCGATCGGATCGCGGTGCAGGTCGGGCGCACCGGCGTTCTCACCCCGGTCGCTCTCCTTCGCCCCGTCGAGGTCGGTGGCGTCACCGTGTCCCGGGCGACGCTCCACAATCGGGAGGAACTCGAGCGGAAGGACATTCGCGAGGGGGATCTCGTCCGGGTGCAGCGGGCGGGGGACGTGATCCCGCAGGTCGTGGAGGTCATTCCCGAAAAAGGACGCGTCAGGGCCGAACCCTTCCGGATGCCCGAAGCCTGTCCGAATTGCGGGACGCCGGTGCGGATCGAGGGGCCGCGCACGTATTGTCCCAACCGCTTCGGCTGTTCGGTGCAGCTGAAGGCCCGGATCACCCACTTCGCCTCCCGGGACGGGCTCGACATCGAAGGGCTCGGAGGGGAAACGGCCGCCCTCCTGGTCGAGAGGGAGCTGGTGCGCGACCTCTCGGACCTCTTCGACCTCACGACGGAGATGCTCTTCCCCCTTCCGGGCTTCGCGGCGAAATCGGCGGAGAAGCTGGTCGCCGCGATCCAGGCACGGCGGCACACCGAGCTTCGGCGGTTCCTCTACGGCCTTGGGATCCCCGAAGTGGGGGTCGCGGTGGCCCGGGACCTCGCCCTCCACTTTCGCGACTTCGAGCGCTTCGGGGAGGCGGACGCGGATGAGCTGCAAGGAGTGCCCGGGGTCGGACCGAAGATGGCGGAGCAGATCCTCGGCTTCTTCGCCGAGGCGCGAAATGCCGCGGCCATTGCCGCGGTGCGCGGGAAGATGGAGTCTCTCGCCGTTCCCGCCGCCGGTGCGGGTGAGGGGCCCTTCCAGGGGAAAAAATTTGTCTTCACGGGGGGGCTCGACGCGATGCCTCGCTCGAGGGCGAAGCGGCTGGTGGAAGAGGCTGGAGGGCAGGCCACTTCGGCTGTGAGCGTGGACACGGACTTCGTCGTGGCGGGTGAGGCTTCCGGCTCCAAGCTCGAAAAGGCGAGGGAGCTCGGGGTCGCGGTGCTAGACGAAGAGGGCTTCTTCGCTCTCCTTCGCGACGCCGGAATCGAGCCGTGAGGAGAGGGGAGCACCGCATGGAAAACATCGAGATCGCGACACGGCTGGAGGAGCTCGCCGACCTCCTGGAAATCAAGGGTTCGAACCCCTTTCGCATCCGGGCCTATCGGAATGCGATCCGTCTCATCCGGGGCCTGACCCGGCCGCTCGCCGAGATGGTCGCGAACGGGGAGGATCTCGAAGAACTCCCCGGGATCGGCGAGGACCTCTCGGGGCAGATCCACGAGCTGCTCGACACGGGCGGGATGGAGCTGCTCGAAGAGGTCGCGAAGGAGGTCCCCCGGGAGCTCGCGGTCCTCACCAAGATCGAGGGAGTCGGTCCGAAAAAGGCGAAGAAGCTCTGGAAGGAGCTCGGCGTCACCTCCGTGGATCGCCTCGAGGCGGCGGTGCGGGACGGGCGGGTCGCGGAGCTCGAAGGGTTCGGAAAAAAGAGCGCCGAAAAGATTCTTCAGGCGATCGAGGGGTTCCGGAAACACCAGGGACGTTTCCTGCGGGGAGAGGCGGGGGAAGTGCTGCGCCCTCTCCTCGACCACATGGAGAAGGCGAAGGGCGTCACCCGCCTCGACGTGGCCGGGAGCTTCCGGCGGGGGGTCGAGACCGTGGGGGACATCGATCTTCTCGCCGTCCTGCAAGCGCACGAAAATGCGGGCGCCGCGCGCTGGGTGATGGATCACTTCACGGGGTACGCCGGCGTGGAGCGCGTGGAGGCGTCCGGCGAGACGAGAGGACGGGTCGTGCTTCGTTCGGGTCTTCCCGTGGATCTCCGTGTCCTCTCCGAAGAGAATCACGGTGCGGCACTCCATCACTTCACCGGGTCCAAGGAGCACAACGTCCAGATCCGCACCATCGCTCGGGAACGCGGGCTCCGCGTCTCGGAATACGGGGTCTTTCGTCTCGAGTCCAGAGACGGGAAAGGCGCCGCGAAAAGGGAGTCGAAGGGCGTGGAGGACGAAGCCCGGGCTCCGGAGGGAGAACGGATCTGCGGGGCGACCGAGGAAGAGGTCTTCGAGGCCGTGGGACTCCCCTGGATTCCTCCAGTGCTCCGCGAAGGCCGCGGGGAGATCGAGGCCGCCCGGGAGGGACGCCTTCCCCAGCTCGTCCAACTCTCCGACATCCGCGGGGACCTCCACATGCATTCGACCTGGAGCGACGGACGGGACTCCATCGAGGCGATGCTGCGCGCTTGCCGCGAGCGCGGCTACCAATACATGGCGATCACCGACCATTCCCAGGCGGTGACTGTCGCGAACGGGCTGACCCCCGAACGGCTGCGGGAGCAAGCGGCGGAGGTGGCGGTGGTCCGGGAGGCGGTCGAGGGAATCGTCGTATTCCACGGGTGCGAGGTGGACATCCTGAAAGACGGATCGCTCGACCTTCCCGACGAGTCGCTCGACCTGCTCGACATCGTCCTCGTGGCCGTCCACTCTCACTTCCACCTCGATCCCGCCGCGCAGGCCGAGCGCGTTCTGAAGGCGCTCGCCCATCCAGCGGTGGACGTCCTGGTGCATCCTACCGGGCGACTCCTGGGCCGCCGCGAGCCCTATGGAATGGATGTCGAGGCGGTGCTGGAAGGCGCGCGGGAGCATGACGTCGCGGTGGAGTTGAACGCGAATCCGAGGCGTCTCGACCTGCACGACAGGCACCTCTTTCGGGCGCGGGAGTTGGGGCTTCTCGTGAGTGTCGGGACGGACGCGCACCGGACGGACACGTTGGGTCAGATCGAACCCGCCCTCCTCCAGGCGCAGCGGGGATGGCTGGAGCCGCGGGACGTCCTAAACGCGAAACCCCTCGAGGAACTGAGACGGTGGCTCTCCCGAGGGGAATCGAATTCGCGCGGGAATTCAACGTGAGGGGAGCCGGGGATGGACGATGCTGATTCCGACTCTTTTCCTCGTCGGGGGGATCGGGCTCCTCTGGGTCGCGGCCGAGTGGCTCATCCACGGTGCCGCCTCGCTCGGACGCGCGGCGGGAATTCCCTCGATCGTGATCGGGCTCACCGTCGTCTCGATGGGAACGTCCGCGCCCGAGCTCGTGGTGAGCGCCCTGGCCGCGCTCCGCGGGAGCCCGGACCTCGCCGCCGGGAACGTCTTCGGATCGAACCTCGCGAACATCGGGCTCATCCTGGGGCTCGCCGCCCTGATGAAGCCTCTCACGGTGGCCGCGCAGGCGGTGCGCCGCGAAGTCCCCTGGATGCTCGCTGTCACCCTGATCACTTACCCCCTCATGCTCAACCTCCGGATGGGGCGGGTGGAAGGTTTCATTCTCGCTGCTCTCCTCTTCGTCTACCTTGTTTTCCTGATTCGGCTGGCGCGGCGGGAAGCGGCGTCGCTCCCCCCCTCGCGTCTTCCCGGAAGCGAGACGGCGGGAGCTGAGGCGGCGCTCGAACAGATGGAGGAGATGAATGTGGGAGGGAGCCCGGGGGCCGCGAGGGGGTCGGAGGGCGCCCACCCGAGACCCTGGGGAAGGGCCTCCGGGTTGAGGGCCCACCTCCCTTCCATCGCGCTCGTGATCGTCGGGGTCGCCGGGCTGGTCGTGGGAGGGAGGGGGATCGTGATCGGGGCGACGGAGGTCGCGCGGCTTCTCGGCGTCCCGGAGGTGCTCCTGGGACTCTCGGTGGTCGCGGTGGGCACCTCCCTTCCCGAACTGGCCACGACCGTGATCGCGGCGCTCCGCGGCGAATCGGATCTCGCCGTCGGGAATATCGTGGGTTCGAACATCTTCAACCTGACTTTCGTCCTGGGGGGGACCGCTCTCCTCGCGCCGATCTCGGTGAACCCCCTCCTCCTCCGCGTCGAGTATCCCGCCGTCCTGCTCCTTTCCCTGATCATCCTCCCGATGGCCAGGTCGGAGGGTCGGATTGCGCGATGGGAGGGTGTCCTCCTCCTCCTCCTCTACGTCGCCGCCTGGGTGTGGATCCTTTACGCACGCGCGGTCTTCGCGTAATTCTCAGGCGAATCCGCGCGCCGGGGGACGGCGAGGCTCAGCCGATGCCGTGCTTGGCCAGCTTTTCGTCGAGGGTGGAGCGATCGATCTTGAGGAGGCCGGCTGCCGCGTCGCGGTTTCCCCCCGCCAGGCCGAGAGAGGCCGCGAGAGCCTCCCGCTCGATCTGTTCGAGTGGCTTTCCGGTGGCCGGGATGACGATCATATCCGGGGCGAATTCGCCCTGGCCGGCGAGGGCGCGATGCTCGCGCGTCTGGATCTGGAGGTGCCCGATACGAATCCGTCCTCCGGAAGCGAGCCGGGCCGCGCGCTCGACGGTGTTACGGAGCTCCCGGACGTTTCCGGGCCAGGGGTGCGCGTAGAGAGCGGCGATCGCCTCGGGCTCGCAGTCGGGGGCCGGCACCCCGCGCTCCGCGCCCCACCGGTCCAGGAAGTGGCGGACGAGGATCTCGAGGTCGCGGCCACGCTTGCGGAGCGGCGGGAGCTCGACGGCGTGCCGCATGAGGAGGATGTGAAAGTCGGGCTGGACCGGCTCCTGGCTCCCTTCCGGTGGAGGCCAATTGCGTGAGGCCGCGAGAACCCGGCAGTGGAGCGCTGGGCTTCCCGGCTCCTCCCGAAGGAGATCGAGGAGCCGGCTTTGCAGGGTGGGGGGGAGGACCTGCACGTCGTCCAGGAAGACGGTTCCTCTCCCGGCGAGCTCGAGAATTCCAGGCTTCCGCTCGGTCTGTCCCGGAAGGGATCCGGCGGGAGCCCCGAAAAGCTCGGGCTCGATCAGCTCGGTGGGGAGGAGGGAGCACTGCACCGTCAGGAAGGGGTCGGCCGGGCTCGCCCCGCGGTAGTGGATGCTCCGGGCGAAGACCGTCTTTCCGGTTCCCGACTCACCCTGGAGGACGATGATCGGCGATCCCTCGCCGATGAGGCGGCGCACGGTCGAGAGGGCGTTGAGGAACTCCTGCGACTCTCCGACCAGGTCCGAGGCCGGGTCCGGTTGAAGCGCGACAGATTTCTTCTTCTTCACCTCTCCATCGTATCCGCCCCAGATCGCGGTCATTCGTCCGTCCTCTCGTTGGCTCGTCGGGCAGGCGCTCCACTAAGATATGGAGAATGCGGGGCAACAGGGTGGATCTCGTGCGCGAGGGCGCAATCAGCGCCGCCGCCGCCCGGATCCCAACACTTCCGGCGGGATGACGGAAAATCACACCCAGGGTGAGGCGGGGAGGGCGGTGCCCGAGCTCGGATCGCTCCTTCCGGCCGTCACCGGGCCCATTCCCGGGCCGGCTTCGCGTGCGCTCGGGGAGCGGCTGGCGGCAGTCGAATCACGCAACGTCACTTACACCGACGACGAGTGGCCCGTCTTCTGGCGCGCGGCGCGCGGATCCAACGTGCGCGACGCCGACGGCAACGTCTTCCTCGATCTCACCGGGGCATTCGGGGTCGCCGCCGCGGGACACCAGCACCCGCGCATCGTGGAGGCGGTGGTTCGGCAGGCGGCCCTGCTCGCGCATGGGATGGGAGACGTCCATCCCCCCGCCGCGAAAGTCGCCCTCCTCGAGCGCCTCGGGGCGTTGACCCCCTTCGAGGAACCGCGCGCCGTCCTCGCGTCCACGGGGTCGGAGGCGGTCGAGATCGCGCTCAAGACCGCGCAGCTCCTCACCGGGAAGGGGGGCGTCGTCGCCTTCCAGGGGGGATACCACGGCCTGACCCTCGGAGCTCTTTCCGTCACGGCGCGCCAGGCCTTTCGAGCTCCCTTTCGCTCGCGGATTCCCAAAAGCGTGTTTCACATTCCCTTCCCGGATGCCGGGCGCGACGGCCACTCCGGGGCGGTGCGGGCTCTCGAAGCGTTCAACGAAGCGCTGATCGAAGGGGCGGACCGCGGCGAGCCGCCCGGATGCGTCATCGTCGAACCGATCCAGGGGCGGGGGGGAATTCGCCTCGCGCCGCCCGGTTTTCTCGCAGCTCTCGCGGACCGTGCGCGGGAAGCGCGGGTCGCGCTGATCGTGGACGAGGTCTTCACCGGGTTCGGGCGGACCGGCTCCCTCTTCGCGTTTCAGGAGGAGGGGATCGTCCCCGACATTCTTTGCCTGGGGAAGTCGCTCGGGGGCGGGCTCCCACTCAGCGCTTGCTTGGGGCCGCGCGAGGTGATGGATGCCTGGCCCCCGTCCAAGGGAGAGGCGCTCCACACCTCGACCTTCCTTGGACACCCCCTCGCGTGCGCCGCATCCCTCGCCTTTCTCGATGTCCTGGAGGACGAAGGGCTCGTGGCGCGGTCACGCGCCGAGGGGGAACGACTTCTGGTGCGGCTGCGGGAGTCGCTCGGAGACCTTCCCCACGTTGGGGCCGTGCGCGGAAGGGGGCTCTTTATCGGGATCGAGCTCGTCCGTCCTCCGGAGCCCGGATCGGATCGGAGACCCGATCCCTGGGAAGGGGGCGGAGCCCGGCTCGCGAAAGAGGCGTTGCGACGGGGGCTGCTCGTGCTCGCCGCGGGTGACCGGGGGGAAGTCGTGGAGATTACGCCTCCCCTGACCATCAGCAGAACGCAGCTCGATTGGGCCGCCGCCACACTCGAGGAGCTCGTGGCGCGCATGCGGACCCGCTGAGACGGGCTCGCGCCACGCGAGCGCGGCGGATGGGCGGATGGTGGAAGTTTGCGTGCGCCGCGCACCCGCGGCGGCCGCCTACCCCGTGATCTCCTCACCCCCGTCCACGTTGATCACGTTCCCGGTGACCCAATGAGTCAATGGAGAGGAGAGGGCGACCGCCGCAGCCGCGACATCCTCGGGAGTCGTGAGGCGACGCGAGGGGTTTCGCGCGAGAGCGTGTTCGAGGAGGACGTCGCTCCCGGGAATCTTCCGGAGGGCGGGTGTGTCGGTGACGCCGCCGCGAAGCGCGTTGGCCGTGATCCCTCTCGGGGCGAGCTCGTAGGCGAGCTGCCGGCAGTGCGATTCGAGCGCGGCCTTCGCGGCGGAGACCGGGCCGTATGAGGGAATCGCTCGCGTCGAACCCGAGGAGGTCATCGCGAAGATCCGTCCCCCCCGCCCCATGAGCCCCCGGTTTACGATGGCCCGCGTCCAGTCCACGAGGGAGTGAGCCATCACGCGCACGGTCATGTCCATCTGGGCGGGCGTCACCGCCTCGTCCCCCACGAAGGGGCGGAGGGTCCCGAAGGCGAGGGAGTGCATGAGGACGCCGATGTCGTCGCCAGGAGAGAGGTGCGAGGCCATCTCCTCGACGGCGGCCTCCATCTTCTCGGGATCCGCCGCGTTGATGTTGAAGAAGACCGCCTTCCTCCCGACTGCGACGAGATCCGCTTTGAGCGCCTCCACCTTCTCCAGCCCGGGCCGCCGGTCGAGGTGGACCCCGAAGATGTGATAACCGGCCCCAGCGAAGGCCCGGGCGCACGCTTCACCGAATCCGCTGGACGCGCCGAGGACCAGGGCCCATCGTTGGGTTCCGGCGTCGGGAGCCATGCCATCCATTCCTTTGAGGGACGCGAAGGGAAGCGGCCGATCCTAATCGGTCCCCGCGGGGTATCCCGGATCGGAGCCCTGGAGGATCTCGGGGGAAGATAGAGGGGGGCCGGGCATCGCGGAACCGCCCGGCCGACGCGCGAGGCGGTGGGTCGGCCGGGAAGGAAATCGATAAGGAAATGGATCTCGAGAGGATGGTCGGATGAGAATCATCGGAAACCATCGAAGGGCGCTGGTGCTGGCGGTCTCTCTGGCGTGCTTCGCTCCGATGGGAGCGAACGCCCAGGAGGCGGCCCTTTCGGCACGAGCCGAGACCTTTCCTGTCCTCCTCGTTCCTGGCTGGAGGGACCGGGCCTCCGAGCTCGCGCCGATCCGGGCCCGCCTTCTCGAGGAGGGGTGGCCTTCCGAGCTCGTGTCGGGCGTCACCTTTCAGGACCCGATCGGGAGCAACGAATTAAACGCCTTCCAGATCGCCCGCGCCGTGGACGCGATCCGGATGCGGACGGGTGCCACGCAGGTGGATATCGTGGCGCACTCCATGGGGGGCCTCGCCGTGCGTGAATACATGCGGTCGCAGGGGGGCGAACGGAGAATCCGGCGCGCGGTATTCCTCGGGACCCCTCACCGGGGCACGGTGACCGCCGCGCTCGCCTGGGGGGACGGCGGACGCGAGATGGTGCCGGGAAGCGCATTCCTCGATCGGCTCAACGGAGAGACGGTCGGCCTCCCCATCGAGATCCTGGCGATTCGCACGCCGGTGGATCTCAACGTGATCCCGAGCTCTTCGGCGATGCTCCCCGGCGCACGAAACGTCGAGGTCTGCTGTCCTTCGCATCACGGGCTTCTCAGCGACAGGCGGACGCTCGATGAGGTGCTGGCCTTCCTCCTCCACGGGAGCGAGAACCCCTCCACGCCGGACGAATCCATTCCGCTAAAAACGGAACCCGCCTGGTAGGGGGACGAAGAGGCGGCGCGCCAGGCCCCGGGCCTTGATCGCCCGATGGGGGGTTCATATACTTGCGGTCCCTCGAAACCGAGGGTCCCGCGGGCCGCCCGAGCCCGCACTCGGCCCCCATCGTCTAGTGGCCTAGGACACCTGGTTCTCAGCCAGGAAACCGGGGTTCGATTCCCCGTGGGGGTATAGGTCGCTTAGCTCAGCTGGTAGAGCACTACGTTCACATCGTAGGGGTCGCTGGTTCGAGTCCAGCAGCGACCATTCCCCTCCCCGGGGAGTGTGGGATCGGCTCTCCCCGGGCCGAGTGGCACTTGGCAATGGGGGGACCCGGTCCTACCTTGCCTGCCCGGAAATTTCCGCGGCGGGGCCGTGCCCCCGCCCGTCCCGTTCACCTCGCTGAAAGGGTCCAACTCGATGTCTCCGTCACACCGTGCGCGCTCCGGTCTCGTCTGGACCGCCGCGCTTCTCGTCGTCCCCGCTTCGCTCCATGCGCAGGCGGACATGCAGCCCACGAACAACCTTCCGAACCCCTACCAGACGGTCGAGGGGTGGGCGAAGATGCCCGCCGGCCGCGCCTGGGGCTCGACGAGCGCTGTGGATGTGGACGCGGATGGCGTCAGCATCTGGGTCGCGGAGCGCTGCTCCACCAATCAGCGTGGTTGTCTCGTCAACAACACGCTCGATCCGGTCCTCAAGTTCGATCAGAACGGAAACCTCGTGGAGAGCTTTGGGGCCGGACTGATCGTCTGGCCGCACGGGATCCATGTGGACTTCCAGGGGAACGTCTGGGTCGTGGACGGGCAGGACAACCGGCCCCAAGCACCGCGCGGCGGTGGTGATCCCGGCCCGATGCCGGACCGGATCTACGGCCAGCAGGTCCTCAAGTTCAGCCCCACGGGCGAGCTTCTGATGACGTTGGGACAGGAGGGCGGGGTTCCCGTCGCCCAGCGCGAAGGCGCCGCCGCGAGCGAAAGCTTCTTCTGGCAACCCAACGATGTCTTCGTAGCGCCGAACGGGAACATCTTCGTCGCGGAAGGCCACGGCACCCCCACGGACCTGATCTACAAGTTCGATCCGCAGGGGAACCTCCTCATGACGTGGGGTGGGCGGGGCACGGACCCCGGCCAGTTCAACCAGCCGCACTCGCTGGCCATGGACTCGCAGGGACGGCTCTTCGTGGCGGATCGTGGGAACAACCGGATCCAAATCTTCGATCAGGACGGGAACTTCATCGACCAGTGGTACCAGTTCAGCCGCCTGAGCGGGATCTACATTGACGCGAACGACGTCCTTTACGGCGCCGACTCCGAGTCGGGCTCCGTGAACGCAGCGCATGGCGCATGGCTGCGCGGAATCCGCGTCGGAAGCGCCCGCACGGGCGAGATTACCGCCTTCATTCCCGATCCGAATCCGGACTGCTCGGGAACCTGCACGGCCGAGGGTGTCGTCGCGGACCGTAACGGGAATATTTACGGGGCCGAGGTCGGGCCCTCTCCCGGCCGGCTGCAGCGGTACGTGCGCCGGTGAGTTCCCATTCATCCATGACAGGAGGCACGGCGGTGCAAGAGAACAGCTACGTGGGTTCGCGTGGGGCACTCGTTTTCGCGGCGGCCGTGCTCCTCGCGGTACCGGCGATGGGATCCGCGCAGTTGGACCACCTCAGGACCAACCTCCTTCCCAACCCCTTCCGGACGATCGAGGGGTGGGCGGACGAACCGCCCGGTCGTCCCTGGGGATCCACCAGCGCGGTGGACATTGACGTCGACGGAGTGAGCGTCTGGGTCGGAGAGCGGTGTGGCCAGAACACCTGCCGCGGGCTCCCCGAGCTCGATCCGGTCCTGAAGTTCGATCCCGATGGGAACCTGGTGACGAGTTTCGGCGCGGGGATCGTCGTCTGGCCGCACGGAATTCATGTGGATCATGAGGGCAATGTCTGGGTGACGGATGGCCAACAGAGCGTGGCTGGACAGGCCGCCGCGGATACGCCGCCCGACCAGATCTACGGGATGCAGGTTCACAAGTTCAGCCCGGAGGGGGAGCTCCTGATGTCGCTGGGGCGGCGGGGGGGGGTGTCCCTTGCGGAGAGGGAGGCCGCGGGAGAAGGGCAGGACTTCTTTTGGCAGCCGAACGATGTCCTCGTGGCCCCGAACGGCGACATCTTCGTCGCGGAGGGGCATGGGAACAATGCGGAGACCGCGCCGGCCCGGATCCTCAAGTTCAACAGCGAAGGCGAGTTCCTGATGGCCTGGGGTGAGATGGGGACGGGACCCGGTCAGTTCATGCAGCCGCACGCGCTCGCAATGGATTCGCGGGGGCGGCTCTTCGTCGGCGACCGGAGCAACAACCGGGTCCAGATCTTCGATCAGGATGGGACCTTCATCGACATGTGGTATCAGTTCAGCCGCGCCAGTGGGCTGGACATTGACAACAACGACATGCTCTACTCGGCGGACTCCGAGTCCGGATCGGTGAATCCGGCGCACGCATGGGAGCGAGGGATTCGGATCGGAAGCGCGATCACCGGTGAGGTCTTGTACCTTATTCCGGATCCCTTCCCGAATTGCGGCGGGACCTGCGCCGCGGAAGGGGTGGCAGTGGATCGGAACGGGGTGATCTACGGGGCCGAGGTTGGACCTCGGAAGCTCCAGCGGTACGTCTGGAGAGGGATGAACTGACCGGAGGAACGCCGGCATCGACCCGTTTTTTTCGCGAGTAGAGAGGGGCCCCGGCGATGCGCGGGGGGGGGCCCCCCTCTTGTCGTTCCGCTTGTAGTTCCGGCTCGCCTCAGCCGCTGGCGACGAGCCCGTACGCAGTGGCGGCGAGGACGACTCCGGTGACGAGCGTGCCGAAGAGGTGGAGGATCGCTGCCGTGCGCCGATGGGACAGCCAAAGCCCGACTACTTCGAGCATCCACGCGGAGAAGGTCGTGAACGCGCCGAGGAAGCCGACTCCGAGGACGGCTCCCCAGACCGAAGCGGCCGCCGGTCCCATAATCCCGAAGAGAGCGCCAGCCGCGGCCGCACCCAGGAGATTCACGGAAGCCGTCCCGAGTGCGCGACCGAGCTCGGGGGCGGTGACCGCCGCTCCCGTCGAACCGCTTCGGCGCCTCGCGGCCCGGACCACCACGCGGATCACCGCGTAGCGCGCGATCGCCCCGATCCCACCGACGAGTGCCACCAGGGGAAGGAGTGCGAGGTTCACGCGGGCCGCCCCCCGCCCCAGACTCCCCCCAGGGCCAGCCCGAGCAGGGCGGCAACGATTCCCCCGGGGATCGAAAGGAGCAAGTAGAGGCCACCGGCGGCTGCAGAGTCGCCATCGGCGAAGTGCAGGAGGTCCACGGCGAGCGCCGAAAACGTTGTGAACGAGCCAAGGACGCCTGTGGAGAGGAAGAGATGCCAGGGAGACCCCTCCGGGGAGTGGCGCAGAAAGGCCCCGGCCACATATCCGAGGATGAAGGCTCCGACAAGATTGCCGCCGACGGTGGCCCAGGCCTCCCATCCCACGACAGGCGCCGCGATGAGGGTGGACCAGGCGCGAAGGAACGTCCCCATGACCCCCCCGGCCCCGACGGCGAGCCAGTCGGGCACGCGAGGGGGTCGGTCGGGCCGGTTCGGGGACGTCATGGCGTGGAGAGTAGGGGGAAGAGCGATGCCGGTCCAGCCGCCGGCTCGCGGGTCACCCACCCGTGTCGAAACGGCTTGACGCTCCCCGAGCCCCCCTGTCTATTCCCTTTCCCGGGCTGCCAAGCAGGTCCGGGGTTCTTGCGGATTCGAGTCTCCGCGCGGCTCATCGGCGCCGTGCCTCTTTGCCGCCATCTCCCACGACCAGAGGAGGACACGATCGTGCAAGACAGAGGGCATTGGGGCTCGAAGGTGGGCTTCGTCCTGGCGGCCGCGGGGTCGGCGATCGGTCTCGGGAACATCTGGAAGTTCCCCTACATCACGGGCGAGAACGGGGGTGGGGCATTCGTCCTCATCTATCTCGCATGCATCGCCTTCATCGGGCTCCCGGTCCTCACGGCGGAGATCCTCCTGGGTAGGGCCGCCCAGCGATCGCCGGTCTCGGCCTTCAAGGCGCTGGCGGGGGAGAAAACCCCTTGGAAGGGGATCGGCTGGATGGGAGTTGTCGCGGCCTTCATCCTCCTCTCGTATTACAGCGTCGTGGCCGGGTGGGCCCTGCACTACACGTCCCTGGCGGTGACTGGCGGTCTCATGGAACGCGGGCCGGACGGGATGGAGCCGCTTTTTGGCGAGCTCTTCGCTTCGACCCCGCTGAACCTCCGCTGGCACCTCATCTTCATGGTGCTCACGATTGCCGTGGTGCTGGGAGGGGTCCGGAATGGCGTGGAGCGCTGGTCCCGCATCCTCATGCCGCTCCTCTTCGTCATGATTGCCGTGATGTTGGTGAACTCCTTCACCGTCGAGGGATTCGGCGAGGGGCTCAGATTCGTCTTCGGTTTCCACACCGAGGACCTGACGGCGGCCGGTGTGCTCGAGGCGCTCGGGCACGCCTTCTTCACGCTGAGCCTGGGAATGGGAACGATCCTCACCTACGGGAGCTACCTGAATCCCCACGACGACATCGCCGCCGCCTCCATTTCCGTCGCGACGCTCGACACGGTGATTTCGCTCTCCGCGGCGATGATCATCTTCCCGATCATCTTCACCTTCGGGATGGAGCCCGGAAGTGGACCGGGGCTCGTCTTCATCACGGTTCCGGTGGCCCTGAGCCAGCTCCCCGCGGGGGCCACGCTGGCTGTGATCTTCTTCGGCCTCCTCGTCTTCGCGGCCCTCACCAGCGCGATCTCCATCCTGGAAGTCACGACCTCGTATTTTATCGACGAGCACCAGTGGAGCCGGACGAAGGCCACCCTCGTGTCGGGGATCGCGATCGCGATCATGGGAATTCCCTCCGCGTTGAGCGGGAGCACCGCGCTCTTCGGGAGAGGATACATCGGGGGGCGAAACTGGTTCGACTCCTTCGACTATCTGGTGTCGAACTGGCTCCTTCCGCTCGGGGGGCTGGGGATCGCGCTATTTACCGCGTGGCGTCTCGACGATGCGATCCGCCACCGGGAATTCCTCACGGGATCGAAGCTGGCCGTCTTTTACAAGGGATGGCTCCTCCTCCTGAAATTCGTCGTGCCGGTGGCGATCGGCTTCGTCTTCCTTCACGCCGTCGGAGTCGTCTGAGCGAAGGGAGGCGGCAAGACATGGATGGAAGGAGGCGGACGGGGGCGTTCGCCGCGGGTGTGGTCCTCGGTGCGGCGGCTTTCGGGGCAGTTCGATTCGCCGCGCTCCCGCCCCCGGACCAGTTCCACTACCACGCGAACTGGGCGCTCTGGATCGACGGGTCGCGGGTGGATCTCTCCGGGAACGAATACATGGAAGCGGTGACCGCCTGCGCGGTGGACGCGTCCCAGATGACGGGAGAAGCACGTGTCCACATGCACGAGAACAACCCGGACGTGATCCACGTGCATCACGGTGGGGCGACCTGGGCGCACCTCCTCCAGAATCTCGGGTGGGGAATCGGGTACGGGTGGATCGTGACGCGCGACCGGACGATCCTGCGCGAAGGAGAAGGAGCCCAGCTCAACTTCGTCCTGAACGGACTCGTCGTGCCCCCGGTCCACGACCGGGTCATCCGCCCGGGGGACCGACTTCTCATCTCCTTCGGACCGGAGACTCCAGCGACGCTGCTGGCCGAGCGATTCTCGACGGTGGCGGAAAACGCGCCGGAGTACGACATGACGTCGGATCCCGCGGGGTGCGGGGGCGCGGTCGAAGAAACGCTCGGAGAGCGGCTGCGTCGCGCCTTCTGGTTCTGAGGGGTCCCGGTAAGCGCGGCGCGGGACCGAGCGGGCGTCAATCTCCGAAGGAGATTCCCAGGCGTCGGGCGGTTCCCACGACATCACCTTCGCGGGGGACGGTCTTGATCGCGGCGATCGCTTCGCGAAGGGGGACGGCCAGGACTTCGGGCGGGTCGAGCGCGACCATGCATCCGAACTGACCCCGCGCCACGAGATCCACGGCGGCCGCGCCGAAGCGCATGGCGAGGAGCCGGTCGTACGCCGTGGGCTGGCCTCCCCGCTGGAGGTGGCCGAGGACGAGGGAGCGCGCCTCGAACCCCGTCAGCGCGGTGAGCTCTTCCGTGATCTGCTCTCCCATGCCCCCGTAACGGGGGTTTTCCCCCGGCTTCCCGGCGCTCAGCAGGGAAACGGCTCCCCCCGCGGGACGCGCCCCTTCGGCGACCACCACGACGGCATACCGCGGACCCCGCCCGTATTTCGCGCGAATGTGTTCCGCGACCCTCTCGACCTGGAAGGGGATCTCGGGAATCAGGATCACGTCCGCGGAGCCGCTGATCCCCGCGAAGAGAGCGATCCAACCGGTGTGGCGCCCCATCAGCTCCACGACCATGATCCGCTCGTGCGACTGGGCGGTCGAGTGGAGCTTGTCTATGGCATCCGTGGCCGTCTGGACCGCGGTGTGGAAACCAAAAGTCACCTGCGTCGCGGCGAGGTCGTTGTCGATGGTCTTGGGGACCCCGACGACCGGGAGCCCTCGCTCGGAGAGCGCCGAAGCGATGTGGAGCGACCCGTCCCCCCCGATGGCGATCAGGGCGTCGAGCTTATGGGCCCGGAAGGCGGCCAGGAGCTCCTCGGAGCGGTCCACGATTTGGACCGACCCGTCGGGGAGGGTACGGGGCCAGGCTAGCGGGCTGCCCCGATTCGTCGTCCCGAGAATCGTCCCACCCAGATTCGTGATTCCCTGCACCGAACTGCCGTCCAGGGCGACGAGGCCGTCCCCGGAGAGGAGCCCCTCATAACCCCTTCGGATTCCGACGACCTCCCAGCCTTCGTTGATTGCCGAAAGGACGATGGCGCGGATGACCGCGTTCAGTCCGGGCGCATCACCCCCACCGGTGTTGACGGCGAGTCGAAAGGGTCGGGCGCTCGTCATGAGAAGCTCGGGCGGATCGGGTGAGGGCAGCCCGATCGAAGGCGGGAGTCGAAGACCGTTCGAATGTAAAGGAACCCGGGGGGCGGGGTCGAGGGGAGTGCGACGAAGCGGGAACGGACGGGCGCCCGTCGGTTAGCAAGGTTCGGGGAAATCAGGCGGGAGACCGCCGAGGAGAGAAAGATGGCTGTAACCGAGAAGCAAGTTCTGGATGCCCTCAAGACGGTGAAGGATCCGGAGCTCAATTTGAACCTCGTGGTGCTCGGCCTCGTCTACGGGGTGGAGATCGAAGGATCGCACGTCCACGCTCGCATCTCCCTGACCACGCCGATGTGTCCCGTCGCCGAACAGATCGTCGAGATGGCCGAAAAAGCGATCCAGGGCGTCGAGGGGGTGGAGACCACGAAGGTCCAGCTCACCTTCGACCCGCCCTGGACCCGCGAGCGGATCAGCCCGCTGATCCGCTCTTCGCTCGGACTCTAGTGCAACGCTGCCGGGGCGGATGCAGCAGCGCACGAGCCGAGCGACCACAGGCGTTGGCACGACGTGAACGGGTTTCCGCGAGACGACGGCACACAGTGCCGTCAATGCCAACGACCTTCTGGGACGGGACACTAGTGGGGTCCCGCTAGTCGGCGACGAGATCCACGCCCTCGAGATAGTCGCGGAGGGGATTCGCCATCTCCACGGCCCGGTCGGTGAGGCGCCTTGCCGCGGCGGGGCTCTCTCCGCTTCCCCCGAGATGCTCTACGGCGACCTCGCCCACGCGAGCGTCGGTTTCTTCGGCCGCCGCCCGGTACTCCGCGTACCGAGCGCTCACTCTCTGCTCGAAGACGGGGATTTGCGGACGCGGTGTGCCGTTCGTCACCATGTCCTCGAAGATTGCCCGGTGCAGGTGATCGAGGGCCCTCCGGATCGCTTCCGGCGGGACGCGGCGGTGGAAGGAGAGCTCGATCGCACGGGAATGGGTCCACATGTGAAAGATGAGGAGCTCTTCGGCGGCCCTCTCCTGTGGGACCCCCTCTTCGATCGGGATTCCCATCCCGCGCAGCGACGCGAGGAGCTGAGGATCCACGAGGAAATCGGAAAAGCTTTCCCAGACGAGCCGCGCCACGTTGTCCCCGAGCTCTTCGGGGGTCATCCGCCCCGAAGGGTGGGGGCCCGTCATCTCGGCTCGAATCGTATCGAGATCCAGGAAGTGGTCCATGGGGTATACCTTCGGGGAACTCTGACTGGGGTTCGGGACCTTAATACTCCACCGAACGCTTCCCGGGGCAAGCCTTCCCGCGACCGCGCCCAGGAGAGGCCTGGCCGGTGGGGAGTCCCCTCCAAGATGAAAGGCATCGGCTCATGAAGCGCCCGCGCCCCGGCACCTTCGTCTGGCCCGTACTCGGATTCCTCCTTGCCGGCTGCGGAGGCCAGGTTCCGATTCCCACCACGCGACCGATCGTTCTCTATTCCGGGGAACGGCTCCGCGCCGATCCGGAGCGGATGGCCGAAGTTGACAAGTGGGTTCTCGCCGAGCTCGAGGAGATCGAGTTCGATCCCTCCTTTCTCATCCGCATGGCCTTCGAGGACGTGGCCCGATACCCCTGGGACACACTGGACCTCATCGCCGACACGGCCGACATTCGGCTTCAGGCGGGCGCGTCCGATGCGGAGACTCCGTACCAGATTTACGCGCACCTGCGCCTCGTCCAGGAGCGAGGAGAGCTCCCGCTTTGGGCTCCCGAGGCGGAAGGGCTCACGGGGTTCGAGGCCGAGCGCGTCATCCTGGAGAGGGTTTCGGACGTCTGGCTCTTGGGCCGCACGGTCTATGACACGCAGCCCTACGGCCCGCTCGACGAGCTTCTCTGGGCCCACGCATCCGGGTACCTGGAGGACTTCATGGTCGCCACGCAGGGCGAGCGCTTCCCCGAGGCGATGGCCGCGTACGAGGCGAACAACACAACTCGGGAAGAGACTTTCCAGGACTGGTTTCAACGGACCTTCGAGCGGGAGGGGCCCGGGTTCCTTCCGGGGTCCACCGTGGAAAGCTCCACCCCGAGCTCCGCTAATCCGGTTTGAGCCCCGTGGCCGGTTCGAGCCGGGCCCCGTCTGCATCAACGATCTCGAAGGCGGAGCCGCCACCCCAGAGAGATCGGCGGCCCGTCCTCCTCCGCCACCAGCAGGTCGAGGCGCCCCGTATCTCGAAACCGCTTCTCGCTCGGCCGTCCTCCGGTGAGGGGGAAGGAGACGATCCGGGCCCGGCCTACGGTCCCTTCGGGGGAAACGGCCGCGATTCGAGCTCCGCGCAGATCCTTCAGGGATAGGGGCCGCCCGCCCGCGGAGCGGACCCGAAGGATGCGGCCGCCGTGGGGGTGTTCGAAGGCGTCCAGCACTTCGAGCTCCGTGTCCTCGATTTCGCTTGCTCCAGTCATGGCCGCGAACCTTAAAGGTGCGGGGAGGAGGGCGTCAACGCCGTGAATCCGGAGGTTGAAAGGTCGGTTCCCCACGAAGGGGAGCCGGGAGACGCGGTTCCGCCGGAAGCCGCGGCCTTCGCCGATCTCCTTCTCCGCCGCGGCCTCCTGGTTGCGGTCATCGCCGTGGTCGTCCTTTCCCTCGTCTCGCGACTTGAAATTTGGGACGCCCTGGGGATACCGATCTTCCTCCTCCTCCTCCCGGCGTTAGCCGTGGCGCAGCTTCCGCTCATGCGGCATCAGCGCATCGACCGGCGGGCGATTTATGTCGGATCCATCGTCACGATCATCGGAGTCGGGATTGTCGGTGGGGGGCTCGCGGCCCGGCTGGGAGTGAGAACTGCCTTCGGGTTCGGTGCGGCCGACGCCTGGACGTTTTTCGCCTGGACGGGGGGGCTCTCCGCCGCAGGGATCGCTGTGACGGGACTCTCCCTCCTCACGGATCGGGGGGGATCCGGCGAACGTGAACGTTTTCTCGTGCAGCTCCTTCCTCGGACGGGCCCGGAACGCGGCCTCTTTGCGTTCCTCTCGCTCGCCGCCGGTGTGGGGGAGGAGCTCGCCTACCGCGGTTATGCCCTCGCCGCGCTTCAGCTTCTCCCCATCGGCCCGTGGGCGGCGGCCGTGGTGTCGTCCCTCGCTTTTGGCCTCTTGCACGCGTACCAGGGCCCGCTCGGGGTCGCACGGACGGCCGTCGTCGGATTCGTCTTCGCGATCGGTGTGCTCCTCTCGGGAAGCCTTTTGCCGGCGATGGCTGCACACGCAATCGTGGACCTCCTGGCGGGGCTCGTCCTGGGCCCGGTTCTGATCCGTCGCATCGGCGAAGGAGAGGATAGCCACGGCCCACAGGTGCGGCCCACCTCCGAGCCTCCTCCCCTTGATCCCCGCCCCCCCGCCGGATAAGGTCCGGTCATGGAACTCGACTTCGGGCTCCTTGCCGACGCCGCGACGGTGGACGGCTCGGGAAAGCTCAACGTGCTCGGCGTCTTCGACCGGATCCAGGCGAGGGAATTTCCCGCGCGACACGGGCGGATCTCACTCGTCCTGCGATTTTCGGCCGGACTCGCGGAGGTGGGGGCCCATCAGGTCGACATTCGTCTGCGCGGGCCGTCGGGGGAGGAGGTCCTCCGCCTGGACGGCCGGCTCGACCTCTCAGGGGGGTCGCGGGAGGCCGAAGAGGGGATCAAGGTTCCCCATGTGCTGAATCTGGATGGGATCACCTTCCCCGAAGCGGGAACTTACTTCTTCGACATCGCGTGCGACGGAAGGAGCCTGCTCTCCATTCCGCTCCGCCTCGAGGTGGTACCGACGGCCCAGGCTTCGCCCCGAGCCTCGGGGGGTGGACTCCCTCCCCCCTTCGCTTTCGGGCCCCGCCGGAGTGCCCAGGCGTAACGAAACACGACGTGGCTGGA
Source organism: Gemmatimonadota bacterium (assembly GCA_040882465.1). NCBI lineage: Bacteria > Pseudomonadati > Gemmatimonadota > Gemmatimonadota bacterium. The sequence goes on along the minus strand of JBBEBG010000026.1, from coordinate 319,462 downwards.
ACCCAGAAACCTTTCCTGACGCGAATCGGTATGGTATGTGCAGGATGATCTAGTGTAGTGGCCCGGACCCGATCCGGGGGAGAATGGTCTAGGAGGCCGAGCCGAAGAGACGGCTCGCCGGCGCGGGAGCGTACGATGATCCTGAGCTGCAGCTTCGAAGAAGTCTCCGCCCTCTCGCACGGGGCGAGATCGGTCCTTCACGAGCGGCCGGTTGCCCCTTCGGCCGTCGCGGCGCCGAGCGCGACGCGCGGCGCGGTGGAGTCGCTCCTCGCCGGGCTCGACGGCGGGTTTTCCATCCGGACGCTCGTCGAACAGCGAGAGCTCGAGCAAGGGCTCCGCGCCATCGTGGAGCGCCTGCGCGAAGAGCTGGACACCTGTGTCCTCGCGACCCACGCCGCGAATGAAGAGGCAGTTTCGGCCTACTTCGATTTCGCCCATGCGCTTTCGGTCCTCGGCCGCGTCATGGACCTGGGTGAAGAGATGTCCGCCCTCGTGGAACTCATGACCGGCGGCCCTGCGAACGAGCGGTCCGTCCGCGAGTTCGTATTCCCCGATTGACGGACGCCGCTCCCGCCGTGCCGGCCCTGGGGTCCTTGGACGCCGCCCGTCGCGACCGGTCCTTTCAGGACGAAGCGCTTGCCGAGATGGAAGCCGTTTACCGCTTCGCTCTTCGCCTCACGCGCGATTCCGACCGCGCCCGCGACCTCACCCAGGACACCTTTCTCAGGGCCTACGAGAACTGGGACAAGTACGTCCCGGGAACCAGGGTGACGAGCTGGTTGTTCACCATATGCCGCAACCTCTTCCTCCGGGGAGAGGACCGCGGGCGGCGCCACGGAGAGATCGTCCGGGACCTGACCGACGAAGACCCGCGCAACATCTCTCGTGAAGCTACCGTCTTCATGGCCGTCGCGGACCGGGATCCGGAAGGGGCCTTCTGGGGCCAGGTGGTAGACGGAGAAATCCTCAAGGAGATTGATGCCCTTCCCCCGGAGTTCCGCGAGGCGGTTGTCCTCTCTGACGTCGGGGGGCTTCGGCATGCGGAGGTCGCCGGGATCCTGGGGGTGCCCGTGGGCACCGTGAAGAGCCGACTTTTCCGCGGCCGCCGGATTCTCCAGGAAAAGCTGTATGATCACGCCGTCTCCACGGGGATCGTCCGTCCCAAGCAGGGCCCGTCCGCGATCCCGCGCATGGGAGAGGAAGGGCGATGACCTGGATGGACGACCTGAGCCGCCTCCTGCGGCGGGCGCGTGGGTCCGCGGCGGGACCGGCGGAGCACCCGGCCACCTGCGGCGAGGCGCTCGAGCGCGTCTTCGAGTGGTTGGACGGTGAGCTCGATCCCGAATCGGCCCGGCGGATCGGCGAACACCTGGAGCTGTGCGCCCGATGTTATCCGCTGGTGAGATTCGAGCGCTCCTTCCGCGACGCCCTCGACCGCGCCTGCCGGCGCGAGCAGCTTCCCGCGGAAGTCGAGGCGGGGGTGATGGAGGCGCTCAAGGAAAAGGGACTCGAACGGAAGTGACGGCGCGCTCACTTTCGGTCCTCCTCGTTGCGCTCGCTACGGAAGGCTGTGCGAGCGGTCCGACCGACGGGACTCCGAATGGGCCGGATCCCCTACCGGTCGGTGATCACGAGTTCGGGCTTACCGTGGCGGGTCGTTCCCGTTTCTACATCGTCCGGATTCCACCGGCCGCGATCTCCGGCGCTCCCCTTCCCGTGGTCCTCGCCCTCCATGGCGGGGGCGGCAATCCCGAACAGTTCAAGGAAGACTCCGACTTCGACCCCGTCGCCGACCGCGAAGGGTTCATCGTCGCGTATCCGGCGGGGAACGGGACGGTGCTCACGCCCCGCACGCTCCTCACCTGGAATGCGGGCATCGACTGCTGTGGTACCGCGTTGACCCAGGGGATAAACGACGTCGAATTCCTTCTCGCCGTCCTGGACCACCTCGCTGCCCGGACCCCTGTGGAAGTGGATCGAGTTTACGCGGCCGGACATTCGAACGGCGCCATGATGGCCTATCGGCTGGCTGCCGAGGCCGCGAACCGGGTCGCCGCGATCGTGCCGGTCGCCGGGGCGATGCAGCTCGCGACCTTCGCACCCTCCCGTCCGGTTCCTGTCCTGCACATCCACAGTGTGGACGACCCGAGGGCGCTCTACGAGGGCGGCCTGGGTCCTCCTTTCCCTCTCGGGGGTGGGCAGGTCTTCCACCAGCCGGTGATGGAAGGAATCGAGAGCTGGCTCGATCGGAACGGGTGCCCGGCGAATCCGCAGGTCGTCGCCGAGCTCGAGGGTGAGTTCGGAACGGTGAACGAGGGGCACACGGCCGCAAAGCTGGTTTGGGCGACCTGCACGAGCGGCGCCCCCGTGATCCACTGGCGCATGACCGGCGCGGGGCACGGATGGCCCGGACGGATCCTCTCTCCTGCCCGCGAGGAGCTGGTGGGGGGCTCGACGACCCTCCTCTCCGCACCCGAGGAGGCCTGGGACTTTCTCGAGGAATTCCGCCTCCCCTAACGAAGCTCCGCTCTTCGCTCGTTTTCCTCCTACCGCTTGCAGTGCCCTCGGCCTCCGGCTTCCGCCGCCGGGAGCCCGGGGCCATCTTCGTGCGGGCCGGCCGAGACCGGATGCGCGCGCGCCTTCGATCACCCCGTCCCAATGCCCCCGGAATTCCCCGAATCCGTAGGAGTCAGGATGAGCATCGCCCAGAAACGGGAGCGGATTCTTCCCCGTCTCATCGAGGAAGAGATGCGCGAGGCGTTCCTCGACTATTCCATGAGCGTGATCGTCCAGCGCGCGCTCCCGGACGTGCGCGACGGCCTCAAGCCGGTGCACCGGCGAATCCTTTTTGCGATGAGCGAACTGGGGCTCCTCCCGGACCGGCCCCACAAAAAAAGCGCGACCGTGGTCGGTGAGGTGCTCGGGAAATACCACCCGCACGGGGACGTCGCCGTGTACGACACCCTCGTCCGCATGGTGCAGGATTTTTCCCTCCGGTATCCCCTGGTGGACGGACAGGGGAACTTCGGCTCCATCGACGGCGACTCGGCCGCCGCGTATCGCTATACGGAAGTCCGCCTTGCTCCCGTCTCCATGGATCTCCTCGAGGACCTCGAGAAGGAGACCGTGGATTGGCTCCCGAACTTCGACGACCGCCTGCGTGAGCCTTCCGTCCTCCCGGGGCGCCTCCCAAACCTCCTGGTGAACGGCTCCTCGGGGATCGCGGTGGGGATGTCCACCAACATGCCCCCGCACAACCTGCGCGAAGTGGCGAAGGCCTTCAGGCGCCTCGTCCGGAAACCCGAGTGCATGGTGAAGGAGCTCATGAAGGACCTCCCGGGCCCCGACTTTCCGACGGGCGCCTTCATCGTGGGCCGGGACGGGATCAAAGACATGTACGAGACGGGGCGGGGGCGGATCATCATGCGCGCCCGGGTAGTCCGCGAGTCGCTGCGCGGCGGAAAGGAGCAGCTCGTCGTCTCGGAGATTCCGTACGGGATCTCCAAGGTGCGGATCATCGAGCAGATCGTGGATCTCTCGCGGAAGGGAAAACTCGACGACGTCTCCGACGTGCGCGACGAGTCCGACCGGGATGGAATGCGCCTCGTCGTGCAGCTCAAGCGAGGAGGGAACGCCGCCTCCACGCTCGACACCCTCTACGCCAAGACCAACCTCCAGTCGACCTTCGGCGCGATCCTCCTCGCCCTCGACCGGGGAGAGCCGAAAGAGTTCAACCTCAAGCAGCTCCTCGAGCGCTACCGCGATCACCGTCTGGAAGTCGTGGTGCGGAGATCCCGCTTCGAGCTCGAGAAGGCGGAAGCGGAGCGTCACGTCGTCGAGGGGCTCCTCCTCGCGCTGGACCACCTCGACGAAGTCGTGAAGATCATTCGGGGGTCGAAGGACCGCCCCCAGGCGTCCGATCGCCTGCAGAAGCGCTTCGGGCTCTCCGAGGTGCAGGCGGACGCGATCCTGAACATGCGGCTCGGGAGGCTGACCGCTCTCGAGCGGAAGGAGCTCAAGGCCCGGCTCGCCGACCTGGAGCGCCGGATCACCAACCTCCGGGCGCTCCTGGCGAGCGAGGACGAACAGCTTCGCGTCGTGGTGCAGGAACTGGACGCGGTGACCGAGAGCTGGGGGGACGCCCGGCGGACGGAGATTGTGGACGAGGCGGAGGACGATGAAATCTCGGTCGCGGAGGCCTTCGCCGACGAGGACGTCGTCGTGACGGTGAGCCACGAGGGATTCGTGAAGCGCATTCCCGTGCATCTTTACCGCCGGAGGATCGGCAGCGGGCGCTCGCTCGCCGGAATGGAGAACTACCCGAACGACTGGCTGGAGCGCGTCTTCACGGCCCGGACGGGGGGATGGCTCCTGGCCTGCACGGAGGGGGGACGCCTCCACACCCTTTCGGTGGGGGACGTTCCCGAATCGGCACGGGCCTCCCGGGGACAGTCCATCTACGCCCTCACGGAGGCGGACCGTGCCGACCGGATCGTCACAATCCTTCCGGTGGAGGAGCTGGATTCCGAAGGGCGCGTCCTGCTCTTCGTGACCCGCGGCGGACTCGCGAAGCGGACCCCCCTCTCCGAGTTCTCAAATCCGCGCGCAGGGGGGATCATCGCCGCCGGGGTGCGCGAGGGAGACCGCATCCTCGAAGTCGTGCTCTCGGACGACCGTGCCGACGTGATCCTCCTCACGAAGGAAGGGCGAGCGATCCGCTTCCCCGAAAACGAGATTCCGATGCAGGGGCGGACCGCGCAGGGGGTAAAGGGGATCGGGCTCCGAGACGACGACGAGGTGGTGGGGGTCGTTCTCGTGCGGCGGGATGCCTCGGTCCTTTCGATGAGTGAAGAGGGGTGGGGGAAACGAACGCCCCTCTCCGAGTTTCCCCTCCAGAAGCGGGGTGGGCTCGGGACCCTGGCGATTCCCTCCGGAGGAAAGGGGGGGCGCCTCGTCGCCGCGCTCGAGGTCGTCCCGGGCGACGAGGTCACCGTCGTCACGGCGGGGGGCGAAGCGATCCCTCTCGCGGCGGAGAGTGTTCCCGAACAGGGGCGCCGGACGCGCGGGGGGCGCGTGGTCGAGATCGCGGCTGGGGACCACGTCTCCGAAGTCACCCGGAGCGTGGGGTCGCGGAAGGAAGAGGGAGGCGGATCCCCGTCGGTTCGGGAGGACAGTGACGAAGAGGAGTCCGAGGTGGAGGAGGCGCCCGAGGGGACGTCGACCCCGGCAAGATCGTCCGGACGCGGAAAAGGGGCCGGTCAGCCGGACCTTTTCGGGGGGTGAGCCGTCACCGGTATCGCCGGATGAGCTCTTCCAGGATCCGGTGCGTGAGCCCCCACACCGTCCTCCCCTCGAGGGAGAAGGCGGGGAAGGTCAGGACGGTTTCGCCCGCGTCGTAGTGGTGATAGGTGTGGGATGCGGGGTCGAGGAAGTGCCCGATCGGAACCCAGTGCGTGTCTGCCACTTCGACCGTGGCGGCCCACGCCGGCGTTTCCGACGGGACGCTGAAGACAAAGGGAACGATCGCGAGGGGGGGGAGCCGCTTCGAGAGCGGAGTCACCTCCGGCAACCGTCCGAGGACGTCGCCGCGCTCCGCGAGAAGAATTCCCGTTTCCTCCATGGTCTCGCGGCGTGCGGTGTCGAGGAGGGAGAGGTCCGTGACCTCACGCCGTCCTCCCGGAAATGCCATGTGCCCCGACCAGGGATCGCGCGCCGACTCCCCCCGGCGTATGAGAAGAATTTCGTGGGTGCGTTGAGCCGGTCGAAGGATCACCGCGACCGACGCCGCGAAAGACCCCGCGGGAATCTCGGGATCGTCTTCCGGGCCCCCGTAACCGAGGAGCCGGGGGGCCAACCCTTTCAGCTCGCCGGACAGGGACATCGCGCTCAGACTCCCCGCGCGAGCGGATCCCAGATGAGCTTGTGGACCTGGAGCTGGAAGCGGACCGGGAGTCCATCCGCGAGGATCCACGCCGCCAGCTCTTCGAGGACCGGACCGCCTTCGCCCCACACCGGGGAGATCAGGAGGGCTCGGAGCGAGCCGTTCCGCACGCGTTCGTCCAGCTTCCTCTCGACGATGACCCGGCTCGCCCACTCGTAATCCTCGCGGTCCTTCACGACGAACTTCACCTCGTCGCGGGCATCGAGGTGGTCGAGGTTCTCCCACCGGTTCCGTCCGGATTCGCCGGAGCCGGGGCACTTGAGGTCCATGATCAGGTGGACTTCGGAGCGGAGGGGAGAGACATCCTCGGATCCCGACGTCTCGATGAGGACGGTGAAGCCCTCGTCCAGGAGGCGGTGCGCGAGTTGAACCGCATTCCGATGGGCGAGCGGCTCCCCGCCCGTGAGCTCGACCACCGGGCACCCGATCTCCTTCACGCGCTCGACGATCTGGTCGAGCTCCATCTTCGTGCCGCCGTGGAAGGCGTACGCGGTGTCGCACCAGACGCAGCGAAGGGGGCACCCTGTCAGGCGCACGAAAGTGCAGGGGACGCCCACCCAGGTGGACTCACCCTGGATCGAGTGGAAGATCTCCGTGACGCGAAGGAAGGGGCGCGCGGGTTCCTTTCCCGCCCTCGAGGGAAGCGTTTCAGCTCGAGCTCTCGTCACCTTTCTCCTCCTCCTTCTCCTCGACGCCGTCCACTCCACCGGTGTGCAGTTTTGGATCGCCGGATCCCGTGCCGCGAGGGCCCTGTCTCCCGATCGCCTCGTCGAGAAGGGCCTTCACCCGGCCGAGCGGAATTTGGCCGAGTTCCTCCAGCACACCCTCGCGCGACCTCCCCGACGCGAGGGTGGGTGTCTCCACGTGGCCGACCACACCGAGCCCCGTCGCCGCCCAGCGGGGGAACACGAGATAACCCTCGAATGGTGACGCCAGGTTCGGCGTTTTCTCCACCTCGAGGGCGACCGTGTAAGGCTCCCCATCCACCCCTTCGAAACCGGGGGGGCGGCGGTGCTCGAGGAAGTACCCGCCGAGCGTGGTGTCCGGGCCGCCGTGAACGGGACGGGGCCCATCCTCGTCATGATGGTCGTCGTGGGCCACTCGACCGCCGTTTTCGCCTGTAGACATGGCCCTCCGCTGGAAACGCCGCGTTTCGGAGAGGATCCACACGCTTCCGGGGCTGCAGCGAGCCCGAAAGGTAAGGGGGAGCCCGGCAAGGGAGACAGGGCGGGGTAATTTCCTATAATTATTGCACGCGGTGCCCCATTCTGCATATTTATTGTGATACTTTGATGAGGAGAGAGATGTCGAGATCGGGGTTGTCGGGGGGTTCTGGAGTGCTCGCCTTCCTTCCCGGCGCCGATCGGGAGGCGGTGGAAGGTGGGCTCGGATCGAATCCGCGTTGGTGCGAAACGGCCGGCGACTTTCTCGCGGCCCTGACCGAGCGCCACTGGGCTGCGATCCTCCTCCTGCTCGGCGACGAGGGAGTGGAGACCGCGGTCGTGCGAAGGGTCGCCGAGGCGGCGCCCTCCACTCCGCTTTTCCTCGCCTCACGCGAGACCTCCGTGGAGCGAGTCCTCGCCGCGGAGCGGGCGGGTGCGGTCGCGCTTCTCCCCCACCCCACGGAAGCGGAGCGGATCCGTGAAGAGCTCCTCCCCATTCTCCAGGAGCCGGGCGAGGTTCCGGTCCCCGTGGCGGCGGAGGAGGACGACGGGCTCGTCGTGGGGTCGAGCCCCGCTCTGATGGAGGTCTTCCGCGTGGTCGCGAGGGTCGCGCCCACCGCCGCGACCGTCCTCATCACGGGCGAATCCGGGACGGGGAAGGAGATCGTCGCCCGCTCACTCCACACGCAGAGCGACCGGGCCAAGCGGGCGTTCGTCGCGGTGAACTGCGCGGCGATTCCGGACACCCTTCTCGAAGCCGAGCTCTTCGGGCACGAAAAGGGGGCCTTCACCGGCGCCGTGACGAAGAGCGAAGGGCGCTTCGGCCGCGCCCACGGAGGGACGCTTTTCCTCGACGAAATCGGGGAGATGAGCCTCTCCCTTCAGGCCAAACTCCTTCGAGTCCTCGAGTCTGGCGAGGTGGAACGGTTGGGGAGCGACGGGACCGTGCGCGTGGACACTCGCGTCGTAGCCGCGACGAATCGCGATTTGGCCGGGCAGGTGGCGGCCGGCCGGTTCCGGGAGGACCTCCTATTCCGCCTCGCCGTCGTGCTCGTGGAGCTTCCGCCGCTTCGCGAGAGGAGGGAAGACATCCTCCCCCTCGCCCTTCATTTCACCTCCCGCTTCGCGCGGAGCCATGGGCGACCCATGACGTCGCTTAGCCGGGAAGCGGCCGCGCGGGCGCGCAACTATCCGTGGCCGGGAAACGTCCGCGAGCTCAGAAACGTGATGGACCGCGCGGTCCTCCTCGCGCGGGGCGGAGTGATTCGGTCGGGAGATCTCAAGGTGGGAGCGCACGCGCCCCGCACTTCCCCCCGTTCCGACGCGCCGGATCCGGGATACGCGGCGACCCTTTCCCTCCGAGACGTCGAGGGGCGTCACATCCGGGCTGTGCTCGAGCGAACGCGCGGGCACATGGGGGAAGCCGCGGAGATCCTCGGGATTCATCGGAACACGATGACGATGAAGGTGCGGGATCATGGCATAGACGTGCGCGCGATCGCGGAGGGCGCATGAACGGGGGTATCCGGCGCGTCCCAGTGCCCTCGGCTGAACCATGGCCGAATTCGCGGCACGGCTCATGCACCCGTAAGGCCTCGCCATGAACGTTTCCACCGGATCGGACCCGGGGGACACGCTTCGGGTCGCCGAGCTCTTCGAGCTCTTTCCGAGGCTCCCGGAGCTCGCTCCCCTTCTCGGCCTCCTGGTCTCCGGGTCCCGCCCGGACGCGGGGCGGCGATGGACCGGGTCGGGAGAGCTGGGAACGGTGGGAGGCCGCATCGTGGAAGCCCCGGCGCTCTCGCGGAGTGCCCGCGGGATCGGCGAGGTCGAGGCGGGACGCGCCGAAGGGCTCTGGGCCGGAGTCGCGCGGGTCGTCAGTGCCCTTTCCCGGGGCGATGGGGGGGAGGCTGTGACCGCGCTTCTCGAACAGGGGGGAGCGGAGGAGGAGGCCGGACGGACGCGGGAAGCCGAGGCTTGGTACCTCGCCGCGTTCAGGGCCGCTCGGGATCGGGACGGGGCGCGCGCCCCGCGGGCGCTCCGCCTCGCCGCGAGGGTTGCCCGGACCCTGGGGCGGCTCGAGGAGGCGGCCCAGCGATACGAGAGCGCGTGGAGGGATGCCGAAGACCTCGGAACGGAGGAGGACCAGGTGATTGCCGCGATCGGTCGGGGGAATGTCGCCGTGGACCGGGGGCGCTGGGCGGAGGCCCGTGAGTGGTATGGGCGGGCCCTGGCGCGCATCGGCGAAAGCGGCGAACCCCGCCGTCAGAGGTGGCAGCTCTTCCAGAATCTCGCGATCGTCGCGCGCCGCTCGGGGGAGCTGGACGACGCCCGCCGGCTTCTCGAGCGGGCGCAACGGGAGGGGGAGGAACTCGCCGACGCGGACGCCGAGGTCGAGGTGGGGAATGGGTGGGGAAAACTCCGTCTCGCAGAGGGAGACCCCCGTGGAGCCGAACTTCACTTCCGCGAGGCCCTCGGCAAGGCCACCACGCCCCTTTCTCGTGTCACTATCGGTGTAAATCTGGGTGAGTCGCTCCTCGCTCAAGGGAAAGCCCTGGAGGCGGGGGAAGCCGCGCGCGAAGCGGAGGCGCACGCGATCGCCGGCGGGGTGACAGGAAAACTTCCGGAAACCTACCGACTGCTCGCCGGCGTGGCACGTGCCCGCGGAGAGGGAGAGGCCTTCGTCTTCCTTGAAGAGGCGTTGGATCTCATCCGCGACGGGGGACTTCCCCCCTTCGAGGAGGCTCTCACGCGAGAGGCTTATGGGGAGCTTCGAATCGCCGAAGGGGAGCGGGCCCGTGGAATGGCCGAGCTGGATGCCGCCCTTCGCATCTTTCGCCAAGTGGGGACGGATGACGAAGCAGGTCGGTTGGTCGCGCGGGTGTGGGCAATCGGCCCCGCTCCGGGAGATCGAGGCGAAGGGTCCGCGACCGGCGTGGAGGAGGAGCGATGAGAATCCCGGCGGGTGGTCGCGTGTGGCTCCTCCTTTCGACCGGGAGCGTGCTTCTGCTCTCAGGATGCGGAGAACTCACGTCCGGAGGCGCCGGCGAAGTCGAGATCGAGATCACCGCGGACACGGTCGCCGTCGCGGCGGCGATGTCCCCGATTGCCGGAACGCTCACCGTGGGCGTGCAGATCTTCGCGCGGAGAGGGGCGCGGGAAGTCGAGCTGACCGACGGAGTCCAGGAGCTCCAACTCCCGCTCGATGGGAGCGCTTCGACCGTTGTGTCCCGAAAGACCGTTCCCGCCGGTCCTTATACCGGCGAACGCGTCGTCTTCAGCAAAGTGGAGGCGGATGTCGAGGACGGGCTCGAGGTGGGGGGCGAACCCTTTGTCGGAGAGGTCCAGGTGGAGCTGGGTCCCGGCGGCCGGGTGGAGATTCCATGGGCGGCCGAAGTGAACGTGTCGGAGAATGCGATCTCGTTCCTCGTCCTCGAGATGCGCGCACCTCGGTGGCTTCGCCTCCTGAACGTCGAGCTGCGCGAAGTCCCTCGCGAAAGCTTCGAAGCGAACGCACCGCGGATCCGGCACGCCCCCTGACGGGGGGCCCTGTCTCGCCCCCGTCGCGGAAACGCCGGCGCCACCGCCATTCACCGCCTGCCGCATCCCGTTGCCCCTTCCGGCCGTGACCCCCTACCCTTGAAGGCGCGGCGGGCCGGTCGTCCGTCGCCACCCACCACTCCCATGCGGGCGCGAGGGCGATGCGAGCGGCGATCTTCTCCGAGTTTGGCGGTCCCGAGGTCATCCGCGTCGAGGAAGTGGCCGATCCGGAACCGGGACCGGGCGAAGTGCGGCTCCGAGTCCGCGCCGCTTCCCTGAATCATCTCGACCTCTGGGCGCGGCGGGGGCTCCCCTTCCCCATTTCCATGCCGCACATCGGCGGGTCGGACATTGCGGGCGAGGTCGAGCGCGTCGGACCCGGCGCCGAGCACGTTCCCATCGGGACTCGTGTCGTCGTGGATCCCTCGACGAACTGGGAATGGTACGAGGGGGTCCGGCGGGGGAAGGACCTCCCCGATCCGGGCTACCGGGTGATCGGGGAACACCTCCAGGGAGGATTCGCCGAGCTCGCCGTCGTGCCCGCGGCGAATCTCCTCCAGATCCCCGCCGACGTGACCTATGACACGGCGGCGGCGGCGGGGATGATCTTCGCCACCGCCTGGGGGGGACTGATGGGACGGGCATCCCTCCGTCCGGGTGAACGCGTCCTCGTGACCGGTGGGTCGGGAGGCGTCTCGACCGCGGCGATCCAGGTCGCGCGGCGGGCGGGGGCGAGCGTGGTCGCGATCACGTCCGGCCCAGAGAACGTGAAGCGCGTCCGGGAGCTCGGAGCCGACATCGTGCTCGACCGGCTTTCCGGCCCGCTCGGCGCCCAGCTCAAGGACGCGACGGGGTCTCGCGGCGTGGACGTGGTGTTCGACTCCGTGGGACAACCGATGTGGGCATCGCTGATTCGCTGCCTCCGTCCCGGCGGCCGGCTCGTTTGTTACGGCTCGACCGCGGGTCCGGAAGCCGTCACCGACCTCCGGCATGTCTTCTGGAAACGGCTCTCCATTCTCGGGACGACGATGGCCAGTCCCGCCGAGTTTGTCGAAGTCATGCATCTTGTTTTCGAAGGGAGTTTGATTCCGGTCATCGACCGCATTCTTCGGCTGGAAGAGCTCGGGGAAGCGCATCGGGCTCTCGAGGCCGGCGAGGTGTTCGGAAAAGTCGTGATTCGGGTCTGAGCGATGGATCTCAGGGAAGCCCAGCGCCGCGTGGACGAATGGATCTCGCAGTTCGATGAAGGTTACTGGCCCCCCCTCGTCAACCTCGCCCGTCTCGTGGAAGAAGTGGGCGAGCTTTCCCGCGAGCTGAATCACCGGTACGGATCGAAGGTGAAGCGCTCCGACGAACCCGACCGGGACCTCGCCCTCGAGATGGCCGACGTCCTTTTCGTCCTGATCGCTCTCGCGAACGAGCAGGGAGTTGACCTGGACGGTGCGCTCGAGGCCGTGTTCGAGAAGGTCCGCGGGCGCGACTCCGACCGGTGGAAGAAGAAGGGAGGGTGAGCACTCCCGTTCTCGATGCGCGGGAGCTCACGCGCGTGTACCGAATGGGCGAGGTGGACGTGCATGCGCTGCGCGGGGTGGACTTCACCCTCCACGAGGGGGAGTTCCTGGCGCTCGTCGGAGCCTCCGGATCGGGCAAGTCCACCCTCCTCAACATCCTCGGCGGATTGGACCGGCCGACCTCCGGGACGGTCCGTTTCCGTGACGGCGACCTCTCCGACGCCTCGGACCGTGCGCTCACGGAGTACCGACGGCGGCATGTGGGATTCGTCTTTCAGTTCTACAACCTGATGCCATCCCTCACCGCCCGTGAAAACGTGGAGCTCGTCACCGAGATCGCCGCGGACCCCATGTCCGCCCGCGAGGCGCTCGGGCTCGTGGGGCTCTCGGAGCGGATGGATCACTTTCCTTCCCAGCTTTCCGGGGGCGAACAGCAGAGGGTGGCCGTAGCCCGCGCCGTGGCCAAACGTCCCGAAGTTCTCCTCTGCGACGAGCCGACCGGCGCCCTCGACTACCGTTCGGGAGTCGTGGTGCTCGAAGTGATCGAGCGGGTAAACCGCGAGCTGGGGACGGCGACGGCGGTGATCACGCACAACGCCCCGATCGCGGCCATCGCGAATCGCGTCGTCACCCTCCACGACGGGCTCGTGAAGGAGGAGCTCGTCAACCCGGTGCGGAAGCCCGCGAGGGAGATCCGGTGGTGACCGGTTTCCTCGAGAGGCTTTTTCAGCGGTTGTCCGCCCTGGACCGGAAGCTCGTGCGCGACCTCCGCGGGATGTTCGGCCAGGGGGTCACGATCGCCCTCGTCGTGGCCGCGGGGATCGCGGGATTCCTCACGATGCGGTCCACCTATGGGTCTCTCGTGAATTCACGGGACGCCTACTACGAACGCTACCGCTTCGGGGACGTGTTCGTTTCCGTCGAGCGGGCCCCGCAATCTCTCTCCTCCCGGCTCGAAGAAATCCTCGGGGTCGCGCTCGCCTATCCCCGCATCGCGGAGCCGGTGCGGATCGCGATGGAGGGCGCCGTGCAGCCCCCCATTGGCCAGGTCATCTCGCTCCCGCCCGACGGCGTTCCGCCGTTGAACGGAATCTTCCTCCGCGAGGGGGGGCTCCCGGAACCGGGGCGGGCGGACGAGGCGCTCCTCCTCGATGCCTTCGCCGAGGGGTGGGATGTGCAGCCTGGAGATACCCTTCGCGTGGTGATGAACGGTACACTCCGCCACGTCCGGATCACTGGGCTCGCGACCTCCCCGGAGTTCGTCTTTCCGATTCCCACCGGCGGGGCCGCGATACCCGAAGAAGACCGCTTCGCGGTCCTCTGGATGGATCGTGGAGGCGTGGCCCCGATCTTTCAGATGGAGGGCGCGTTCAACAACGTGGTCTTCCGCCTCCAGCGAGGCACCTCCGAGCAGGAGGTCCTCGCGGCGGTGGACGCCATCCTCGATCCCTACGGTGGGTCGGGTGCGGTCGGACGGGCGGATCAGCCTTCGCATTCGATTCTCGAGGGGGAGCTGTCGCAGCTCCGGCAGTTCGCCGGCGTGATCCCACTCATCTTTCTCGGCGTCGCGGCATTTTTGTTGAACGTGGTTCTCTCCCGCCTCCTGAACCTCCAGCGGACGCAAGTCGCGGCGCTGAAGGCGCTCGGATACCGGGATCGCGAGATCGGCGTCCACTACCTGAAGCTGATGTCCGGAGTGGTGCTGGCGGGGAGCTTCCTGGGAATCTTGCTCGGGTGGTGGTTGGGATCGGCGATGACCGGGCTGTATGCGACCTTCTTCGGCTTCCCCCTCCTCGAATTCCGGCTGGGGTGGGGCCCGCCCCTCGTGGGCGTGGCCAGCGCCCTGGTCGCCGGCGGTCTCGGAGCCTTCGGGGCCCTCCGCCGGATCCTCCGGCTTTCGCCGGCCGAGGCCATGAATCCGGAGCCGCCCGCACGATACCAGCCTTCCTTTCTGGAGCGCCTCGGCGTCGGCGCCCTCGTCGGTCCGAGCGGGCGGATGGTCCTCCGGGAGATTGGGCGGCGAAGGGTGCGCACGGCGCTTTCTGCACTCGGAATCGCGATGGCGGTGGGACTACTCGTCGTCGCGCGATTCACCTCGGACGCTCTCGACTTCCTCATCGACCACCAGTTCTACCGAGCGTGGAAGGAAGACGTGACCGTCACTTTCGTGGGTCCTCGGCCCGAGCGTGCGGTGCGCGAGCTCCTTCCTTTCCCCGGCGTCGTGCGGGCAGAAGGCCTGCGGACGACGGCGGCGCGCATGCATGCCGGGCATCGCTGGCGAGACGTCGCCCTCCAAGGCTATCCCGACGGAGCGACTCTTCGAGAGCTCGTGGATGCGGAGGGAGTGGTGCTTCCCCTTCCCCAGGGAGGTGTGGTCCTGACCGCAAAGCTCGGGGAGGTCCTCGATGCCGGCATCGGCGACACCGTTCGCGCGGCCTTTCGCGAGGGCCGCACGAGAGAGGCGCCGCTGGTCGTGACCGGGCTCGTGGACGAGATGTTCGGCCTCATCGGCCACATGCGGATCGAGGAGTTGAACGCTCTCCTCGGCGAGGGGCCCACCGTCACCCAGGCGCTCCTACTGGTGGACGGCACGCGGTTCGCCGAGCTCGAGGCGAAGCTCGCGGAGATCCCCGCCATCGCCGGTGTCGGAAGCCGTGCGGCGCTGATTCGGGGATTTCGCGAGCAGAGCGCGCAGTACCTCACGGTCATGATGCTCATCATGACCGCGTTCGCCTCGGTGATTGCGGCCGGTGTCGTTTACAACAACGCGCGCGTGGCCGTGGCGGAGCGGGCGCGGGACCTCGCCTCCCTCCGCGTACTGGGGTTCACGCGCGGCGAAATTTCCACCGTCCTCCTGGGGGAGATGGGAGTGCAGGTCTTGCTCGCGATCCCGGTGGGGCTCTGGGTGGGATTCCAGCTCTGCCTGGGGATCGCGGGTTCGGTGGATCCGGAACAGTATCGGCTTCCGGTTGTTCTGACGTCGCGTACCTACGGCTTCGCCGTCGCGGTCGTGCTCCTGGCTACCGCCGCGAGCGCCCTCGTCGTGCGCCGGCGGTTGGATCGCCTCGACCTCATCGGTGTCCTGAAGTCCAGGGAATGACGCCGCCCCATCGGCCGGGATCCCCCGGGCCGCGAACCATGGGATCGCGGGAGAGCTGATGAACGATCGAAGAGAGGATGGGCGCCGCTGGGAGGCTCCTCGTTGGCTGAGGGCCGGCGGACTCATGATCGTCGTCGTCGCGGTCGTGGGGGCGCTCGTCTTCGCGTTCCTTCCCCAGCCCGTTCCGGTGGACTTCGCCGTCGCGGACGTGGGCCTCGTGGAAGTCACCGTCGAGGAGGATGGCCAGGCCAAAATCCGGGATCGCTACTTGGTGAGCGCTCCGGTGGCCGGGATGCTTCGCCGGGTGGAGCTGCACGCCGGCGATCATGTCGAAGCGGGGATGGTCCTGGCGAGGGTGGATGGCCCGGAATCCGCCGTCCCCGACGCCCGAACCCAGGAGCAGCTCCGCATCCGGCTCGGCGCGGCGGAGGCGAGCGTCGCACGCGCGCGCGCCCTCGAGGACGCGGCCTCCGCGGCGCTCGTGGATGGCGCCGAGGATCTCCGCCGCCAGGAGGTCCTCCTCTCCGTCGGGGGAGGGACCGAGTCCGCGCTGGAGCGCGCACGGGCCCTGGTGGATGTGCGGGAGGCGGAAGCCAGGTCGGCGGGATTTGCCGTGCGCGCCGCCGAAGGGGAGGTGGCGGACATCCGGGCGGCGCTCGAGCGTCCGTCCAGCGGAGGTGGGGCGCCGATCGAGCTCCGGTCTCCCGTGGACGGAACTGTCCTCCGTGTCCAGCGCGAGAGCGGAGGGGCCGTCGCTCCCGGGGAGCTGATTCTGGAGGTCGGAGACCCGTCCGCGCTCGAGGTGGTCGTGGATCTTCTCTCCGCCGATGCGGTCCGCGTGCCGCGGGGCGCGGAGGCGACGATCGGGCAGTGGGGTGGAGAGGGAGAGCTCGCGGCGCGTGTGCGCCGGGTGGAGCCGGCGGGCTTCACGCGCGTTTCCGCCCTCGGCATCGAGGAGCAGCGAGTAAACGTGATCCTGGATCTCGTCGGGGACGAGGAGCGGTGGAGTCGGCTAGGCGATGGATTCCGCGTGGAAGCGAGAATCCTGATCGACCGGGCCGAGGACGTGCTCCGTGTGCCGACCGGCGCACTCCTCCGGAGGGGGGAGGGGTGGGCAGTCTTCCGCGAGGAAGGTGGAAGGGCGGTGGAGACCCCCGTCGAGGTCGGGCGACGAAGTCCGGCCGAGGTGGAGATCCTCTCGGGGCTGGATGAAGGGGCCCGCATCATTGTGTATCCAGGCGATCGCGTGGCGGACGGAGTGCGAGTGCAGGAGCGCTAGTGTCCCGTCCCAGAATTTCGTTGGCATTGACGGCACTGTGTGCCGTCGTCTCGCGGAGACCCGTTCACGTCGTGCCAACGCATGTGGTCGCTCGGCTCGTGCGCCGCTGCATCCGCCCCGGCAGCGTTGCTCCTCCTCGAAGGTGCCCTGTTACTCCTCGTCGTCGCGCCTTGCCGGCGCGGCGCATCGGCACCCTCGGTGCTCTACGAACTTCTGGGACGGGACACTAGTAATGGAGTGGTTGGCGATCGTAGGCGTTCTCCCCTGGATTCTCATCCTCCTGACTTTTGTGCTCGGATTTCGGGAACCGAGGCCTCTTTTGCCGGCGCCTGCCTCGGGCGACCCGCCGGTCCTTTCTCTCCCCTCCGTCACCATCGTCGTTCCGGCGCGCAACGAAGCGCGAAATATCGCGGCGTGCCTCGAATCCCTGGCCGCGCAGGAGTATCCCGATTTTTCGATCCTAGTCGTGGACGATCGGTCCACGGACGGAACGGGCGTCCGTGCGCGCGCCATCCCTCCTGGGAATGCCCGCGAGATCCGGGTCCTGGACGGCGAGCCCCTGCCATCGGGCTGGTTCGGTAAGCCGTGGGCCTGCCATCAGGGCGCGCGCGCCTCCGAGACCGATTTCATCCTCTTCACCGACGCCGACACGTTTCACACGCCTTCCCTCCTCCGGCGAGCGGTGGCGGGAGCCGGCGAGGATCAGGCCGAGGCGCTTTCGCTCAAAGGATGGCAGGTGCTGGAAAGTATTGGCGAGCGCCTCGTCCAACCCCAGATTTTTGCCCTTCTCGGGATCCGATACCGGCGATTGGACCGGCCGATCGCCCGCGAGCGATCCCGCGACGCGATCGCGAATGGGCAATACATCCTCTTGGAGCGGCGGGCGTACGAGCAGGTCGGGGGGCACGGCGCGGTGAGAGGCGAGGTCGTGGAAGACCTTCGCATTGCCCAGGTTCTTACCGACGCCGGATTCCGCCTGACTCTCCGGGGGGCCGAGGACGGCTTTTCGACGCGCATGTACCACTCGCTCCGCGAGGTCGTGGACGGATGGACCAAGAACCTCGCGGTCGGGGCGCGGCAATCCCTGGGAGGGTGGGCACCCCTTGCCCTTCCAGGGATTCTGACCTTCCTTCTCGCCTTCTGGGTCGCGCCTCCGGTCGCCCTCCTCGGGTTGCTCGCAGAGGCTGCGTTAGGAGGGAGTCCCTCCTCGGCCCTTCTGGCCTGGGCGGCAGGGGCAACCGCTCTGGGGCTGTTTTTCTGGATCCTCGTCTACCACCGCTTCGGCGTCTCGCGCCTCTACGCTCTCCTCTTCCCCCTGGGCGCTTCGATCGGGGCCTGGATCGTCGTGCGGAGCTGGCTGAGGGGCGAACGGAAGGTCGAATGGAAGGGACGGCGGTACGCGCGCGGCGAAGCTGCGCAGGCAGAGGCGGAGGAATGACCGCGGCAGCTGACGCGGCCGCGCGCGGCCGGGACGAACCGCCCGCCGGGACGAGACACGAAGCTCGCGATCGGGCCGCGCTCCTCAGATCCATCGCCTTGGAGGCGGGATTTTCCCTGGCGGGAGTCTGCCGCCCGGATCCCTCCGCACACGCCGCATTCCTAGATCGGTGGCTCGCGGAAGGAAGGCAGGGAGAAATGGACTACATGGCGCGCCCCGAAACGGTCGCGCGCCGCCGGGATCTCGCGCTGGCGTTTCCGGAGGTCCGGAGCGTGCTCGTAGTCGCACACCCTTACGGGGACGGAAACGCCGCAAGCCCCGTGGACGATCCGTCACGCGGCGTGATCGCCCGGTACGCCGTAGGTCGGGACTACCACCGCGTCCTGAAGGGGCGCCTCCGGCGCCTCCACCGCCGATTCGAAGCCGGGGTGGGCGAGACCATTCCCGCTCGCGTTTACGTGGACACCGGCCCGATCCTCGAGCGGGAGCTCGGTCTTCGGGCCGGACTCGGATGGTTCGGGCGAAACACGATGCTCATTCACCCCCGTAAGGGCTCCTATTTTTTTCTGGGGGCGCTTCTGCTCGGGACGGAGCTGGAGCCGGATTCGTCCTTCGACCGGGATCACTGCGGAAGCTGCCGGGCCTGCCTGGACGCCTGCCCGACGGGGGCTCTCCTCGGGCGGGACGAAACCGGCGCTCCGCTGATGGACGCACGGGCCTGCATCTCCTACCTCACGATCGAACACCATGGCCCGATCCCACGGGAGCTTCGCCCCGCCCTGGGGAATCGCATCTACGGATGCGACATCTGCCAGGAGGCTTGTCCCTTCAATCTCCGATTCGGGGAGGAGCCGGGGGATCCGGGATACGCGGCGAGGGAGCCCGGCGAACCCCCGGCGGGGGTGGAGCCGGTCGGCGTGGGGGGCAGGTCTCAGGGGGACGCGAAACGTCCCCTCCATCCCGGGACGAAGGCGCCCGGCCTCGTCGAGCTCATGCGGATGGACGAAGCCGCCTGGGATGCGTTCACCCGCGGTTCGGCGATCCGCCGCGCCGGATACGCCGGGTTCCGGCGAAACATCGCCGTCGCGTTGGGAAACTGGGGGGCGGAGGACGTTGTTCCCCCTCTGACCGACGCCCTCGCCGACCCGCACCCCCTCGTCCGGGGCCACGCCGCGTGGGCGCTCGGGCAAGTGGGATCCCCCTCCGCCCGTGTGGCCCTCGGCGCTCACCTCGCCCACGAGGGCGACGATTGGGTGCGGAGCGAGCTTCTCGCCGCTCTCGGGTGAAAGCTGGGATGGTCCTGTAGAGCACCGATGTACGGCGCCTTGGCGCGTGCTTACATTCCAGCACTCGCGGGGAGGCCACTTCGACACACACCCGCGAGATGACTTCGGCTCCCTCCATGCCACTTCGGATCCACGCCTCGCCGGTCGCTCTCGTCCTGGGCATTCTCGCCCTGGCGACGCAGCCGCACCTCCACGCCGATCGAAACACACCAGTCGAGTCCGGCTCGTACGGAGCCCGAGCCGTCGGCGACCTCACGGGCCATTCGCCCGGTACGGTCGCTCCGACGGTTGAGTCTCCCTTCGGATCGGGCTCGGTGGGCGCGCGAGTGCGTCGTGCCTCCACGACCACGGGCGCGAAGGATGCATTTCGTCCGACCCCCCCGCGACTTCCGCTCGGGCGCCTCCTCCGAAACGCCGAAGCCGCGAGATCCGGGATCCCCTTTTCGGGATCTCCGGTCGGCGCGACGCGCTCCGGCTGGACCACCGGAACCCCGCCTCCCGCAGGACTCCTTCTCTAGCGTCCTCCCGGGAGGAGCTCTCGTCCGCCCGGGCTCGGTCACCTTTGGACCGTCTCCGCGTGGGCCTTCGCTCCCCGCGAGAGGTGGTCCGCGCCAAGGGAGTCCATACATGTTGTCCTCGACGCTTCTCCAGTTCGCGGAGAGGGGTGCGTTCGACCCCATCGCGATCCTCTTTTTTATCGGTGCCGCGTTGTTCCTCTATGGAACCTGGGTCGTGCTGCGACGTCCTTCTTCGGAAGAGGACGACCTTCCGAAAGGAAAAAAAGGAGGCACACCCAGGTGAACGCAGCCGTCATGGCGCTCAGGATGGTACGACGTGTGGCTTGATCTCCTGATTCTGGCCGCCGGCCTCACCCTGCTCGTATTGGGCGGGGACGCGCTCGTGCGTGGGGCCTCCGACCTCGCGAGGCGGATGGGGGTGGCTCCCGTGATCGTGGGTCTCACCGTCGTAGCCTTCGGGACCTCGACGCCGGAGCTCGTGGTGAACGTGGCCGCGGCGCTCCGGGGGAGCACGGAGATCGGATTTGGAAACGTGGTGGGATCGAACGTGGCCAACATCGGTCTGATTCTGGGCGTTTCCGCGCTGATCACACCGCTCGCGATCCATCGCACCCTCGTGGTGCGTGAGATCCCGATGATGCTCCTCGCCTGCGGAGTGGCGATCACCCTCGGATGGCAGGGCCCTGGAGGGGCGAGCGGTGCGGGGTTCGGGCGCTCGGACGGCGTGATCCTTCTTCTGCTCTTCTCGGTCTTCCTCTATTACACCTTCGCGGATGCCCTGCGGCAGCGGCACGACGCCTTTCTCGACGCGGTGGCGCCGCAGGAGGGTCCTGGTCCCCTGGCACCTCCCGTGCGGGCCATCGCGACCATGGTTCTTCTCATGACCGGAGGACTGGCCTTGCTGATCGCGGGCGGGGAGTTCGCGGTGCGAGGTGCGACGGGGTTCGCGCGGGGGATCGGCGTGGCGGAGGCCGTCATCGGGCTCACCATCGTTGCGGTGGGCACGAGCCTCCCGGAGTTCGCGACCTCCGCGCTCGCGGCGTACCGGGGCCAAAGCGATGTCGCGGTGGGCAACATCGTGGGATCGAACATCTACAACATGCTCTTCATTTGGGGGATTTCGGTGACGATCGCGCCCAGCCCGGTTCCTGCGGGTGGGATGGTGGATCTGATCGTGATGACGGCGTTTTCTCTTCTTCTCGTTCCCCTCGTGCTGACCCAGAACCGACTGAGCCGCGCCGAGGGGGCTCTGATCCTCGCCGGCTACGTCGGTTACATCGGGTGGCTGGTGGTGCGTTAGGCCGCCCCGGGGGCCCCGTCCGGGAGTGTGGCTTCCCCGCCGGTTCCTTCGCATATTGCGAGTCGGAGGTCGGCCCGGGCCCACCTGATGGGCCATGGCCGCGCTCGACCGCCAGGAGGAGGCTCCATGACCGTTCGCCGAACTCGCCTTTTTGCGTCTGTTGCCGCCGTTGCCGCCCTTTTTGCCGGCATGTCGCCCGCCGCGGGGCAGGTACAGCTCCGCGATGCCGGCGACTGGGTCATGCCGCGAACCGCGGACGGACGCCCGGACCTCCAGGGGAATTGGACCAACGCCACGTTGACGCCCCTCTCGCGCCCCGCGGGACAGGCTCCCGTTTTCACCCGCGAGGAGGCGAACGGAGTCGAGGCACGCCAGGAACGGGCGCTCGAAGAGGGGACTGCGGCGAGCGATCCGTATCGCCCTCCACCCGAGGCGGGGGGGACGAATCCCGTCTGCATCGATTCCGCGACCTCTTGCTACAACGAGGTCTATCGGGACCCGGGGGAGCGGGTGGCGATGGTGAATGGCGAGCTTCGCAGCTCGCTCATCACCTTCCCGGAGGACGGGCGGGTTCCCACTGTCGTTCCCGAGGCGCGTGAGCGGGCGGCCGCGGCGAGGGCGCGCACCGCGGGATTCGGGCAGTACGATCATCCGGAGATCCGGCCGATCGCCGAGCGGTGCCTCCTTTCCTTCGGGAGCAATGCGGGCCCGCCGATGCTTCCGAATGGCTGGTACAACAACAACTACACGATCGTGCAGACTCCCGATCACGTCATGATCATGACGGAGATGGTGCACGATGCCCGGGTCATCAGGATTGGGGACGGCCCGCGCCTACCCCCGGATGTGCGACCCTGGCTCGGAGACTCGTGGGGGCGCTGGGAAGGCGACACGCTCGTCGTCGAGACGACGAACTTCCACCCCCTCCAGCAGTTCCGGGGGATGCCGTCGGACAACCTCCGGGTGATCGAGCGATTCACTCGCTCGGACGACGAGACGATCCTCTACGAATTCACGATCGACGATCCGACCACCTATGCGGAGATCTGGGGTGGCCAGGTTCCGATGCAGCGCCTCGACGGGCTCGTGTATGAATACGCGTGTCACGAGGGGAACTACGCCCTTTCCAACATCCTCAGTGGGGCGCGGTACGAGGAGCGGCTCGCGACTCAGGGCGAGGCGGAACCGAGGTAGTCGAGGGGCGCTCGATCCAAGCGACGCGGGACTCCCGGCGAATGGGGTTCCCGCGCCGCCTCTTTTTTGGGGGCGTCCCCGCCCGCTACCGCCGGAGTGCCCCGTACACCAGGACGGGCGACTCTCCGCGGAAGTTCACCGCCCCCTGTCCGCCGCCGCCCCGCCGCTGAATCATCCCGATATAGGCGAGGTCGTTCACCGGATCGATCCACATCCAGGTCCCGTCGATTCCGAACCAGGAGAAGGACCCAACGGGCTCGCCGATTCCGTTTTCCGGAGCCGCTGTCACCACGCGTCCCCCGTATCCGAATCCGCCTCCGCCAAAAACGCCCCGCAGGTCGCCGATGTGATTGGTCATCATCAGCGCAATGCTCGCAGGATCCAGGATGCGCGCCCCATCGAGCTCGCCTTCGTTCAGGAGCATCTGCGCGAAGCGGGCGTAGTCGTGTGTGGTGGAAACGAGCCCACCGCCGCCCGATTCGGCCGTGGTCCGCTCGAAAAAGCTGTACGCATCGGGATAGACCGCGTGTTCGGCAGTCTGGCTGTTTCGCTGGGAGACCGTCGCGAAGTGGCCCCGGTCCGCCTCCGGCACCGCGAATCCGGTGTCCTCCATCCCGAGCGGCCCGAAGATGTGTTCCTCGAGGTACTCGCCGAGGGACTGTCCCGTAAGCCGTTCGACGATCGCGCCCTGGAGATCCACGGCGATCGAATAGGACCAACGTTCACCCGGCTGAAAGAGGAGCGGGATCTCGGCGGTCCGGCTTACCACCCCGTCCAAGTCGGGGCGGGACGACGGAGAATCCTCCTGAAAGGCGCGGTCCACCGCGTTCGCCGCGCTGAGTCCGTATCCGAATCCCGCCGTGTGGGTCATCAGCTCGTTCATGTTCGGAGCGCGGGTCACCGGAACCGTGTTCGAAAGGTCGGCCGGGTCCACGACCACCCGGAGATTCGCCATCTCCGGGAGAAACTTCGTAATCGGATCTTCGGGCCTCCACAGCCCCTGTTCGTAAAGCTGCATCATCGCGACGCCGACGATGGGCTTGGTCATCGAACGAATGCGGTAGATCGTTTCCTCCGTGATCGGCGGACCCCCGAAGCTCTGGGCGCCCCACATGTCGAAGGTCACGACTTCGCCGTCCTTGAGGAGAATGTGCGCGAGCCCGGCGACCTCCCCCTTCTCCACCGCTTCCCGCATGCGGGCGTTGAGGGCGGTGAGTCCCTCGGCCGTGAAGTCGTCCGAGTTGCCGACCTGGTCGGCCAGGGTCGGCCACTGCGTCGTCGCGACTCCGGTGCCCCCCTGCGCGGCGGCGGGGCCGGCGGCGAAGGGAGCGGCCAGGAGAACGAGAAGCCAGAACCGCACCAGTACCATCGCGCGCCTGCGTGACATGACTAGGGTCTCCGCATGGGGATTCGCGTTCCCGGGAGGGGTCGCCGATTAAATACCGAAGTCCAAGCTAGGTGGGCCCTCGGGGCGGCGACAGGGCGAGTTGACCGATCGAGGATGGGAAGTGTAGATCCTCGTGGCGCCCCTGAACTCAGCACATCCGGACTCTGGAGGGAAGATGAGAAACACCGCGGCGAAGGGCCGGTCTCGAGGGTGGCGACTTCTCATGTGGGCGGCGTTCGGCGCGCTCGGTCTCTCCTGCGCGGCGTCGGAACTTCAGGCCCAGGACCCACCCGCGATCGCCGAGAATCGGGCGCTCACCGTGGGACTCATCGGGGCCGGGAACATGGGGGGGCCTCTGGGGCAACTCCTCGCGGCAGCCGGCCACCAGGTTGTTTATTCCTCTCGAAATCCGGCGGAGCTCATCGAGCTCGTGCAGTCGGCCGCGCCCCGGGCGGCCGCGGCGTTCCCGGACGCGGCCGCGGTCTTCGCGGATGTCGTGATTCTCGCGGTTCCCCCGAGCGCTATTCCCCAGCTGGGCGAAGACATCGGGCATCTCCTCGTGGGAAAGGTCGTGATCGACATCACCAATCCGCGGCTGGACCGGGACGGCCCGATCACCAACGAGTGGCTGGAGATGGGGACCGGAATGGCGATGGCCCAATACCTTCCAGGCGCCCGGATGGTGAAGGCGTTCAATACGTTGGGCGCGAACATGCTCGGAAACTCGGTCCGCCCCGATGGTCGCATCGGCGTGCCGATCGCGGGGGACGACCCGGACGCCGTCGCGATCGTCACGGCGATCGTGCGGGACGCGGGCTTCGACCCCGTCGTCGTCGGGCCCCTCGCCCGCGCGAAGGACTTCGACCGCGGCACCCCGGTCTGGGTGACGGGGATGACGGGGGCGGAGGTCAGGGAAGCGTTGGGGCTTCCACCGGGAACCTGACTCCCGGTGAACCGCCGTTTTCATGATGATTGCCGCGCTTCATGCCCGCCCATACTGTGAATCTGCCGCTCTCGCATCCCCCGGCCCAATGGCTTCCAGACCCAGGAAGATTCCCATGTACCGATCTGGCTTCCTCCGCATGAGCGCTGCTCTCACGATGCTCGCTGCCCTCGGAACCGCCTCCGTCGGCGCCCGTGGAGCCGCGGGTCAGTCCATCCCGATGGCTTCGCCCGAAAGCGTCGGCATGTCCTCGGAGCGACTCGAAAACCTGACGGCCACGCTACAGCGCTACATTGACACGGACATGATCGCGGGTGCGGTGAGTCTCGTGGCGAGGGACGGAAAAGTCGTCCACTACGGAGCGCAGGGGCATCGTTACGTGGAAGGGAACGATCCGATGCCGACCGACGCGATCTTCGTGATCATGTCCATGACCAAGCCGATCGTGAGCACTGCCCTCATGATGCTCTTCGAGGAAGGCCATTTCCTTCTCGACGATCCGATCTCGAAGTTCATGCCGGAGTTCGAGAACAAGACGGTGCTGGTGGAGTCGGACGAAGGGTGGAGCCGGGTTCCCGCAGAGCGCCCAGTCACCTTCCGCCACGTCCTGACACACACGGCGGGCGTGGACCCGCCGAATTCCGCGCTCACCGAAGAAGAGAGGGAGGCCTCGCGCCGCCGTTCCACGCTCGAGGAGACGATCTCCTCCGAGGGTCCGCTCCCCCTCGCCTTCCAACCGGGAGAAGCGTGGAACTACGGAAGTTCGACGGACTACGTCGCTCTCCTGGTGGAGCGAATCTCGGGGCAGCCCCTCGAGCGGTTCCTCCAGGAACGGATCTTCAACCCGCTCGGGATGGTGGACACGCACTACAACGTCCCCGCGGAAAAGGTGGACCGAGTGGCCGCCGTCTACAGTCCGAGCGGCCCCGGGAACACGATCGAGCTGAGCCGGGCGCCGGAGCCGCGCGCGCCGACCTCGTATTTCGGCGGCGTCGCGGGACTCTCATCCACCGCGGCAGACTACTTCCGCTTCGCGCAGATGATTCTGAACGGCGGTGAGCTCGACGGCGTGCGGATCCTGAGCCCGACCACCGTGAACCTCATGATCTCGAATCACACCGGGAACCTGCCGATCTACATCCGCGGGGCGGACGCCTACGGTTTCGGGCTCGGGTTCAGCATGATCACGGATCCGGCGAAGGCCTTCGAAACCCTGACGCCGGGCTCCTTCGGATGGGGTGGCGCCTGGGGTACCGTGTTCTGGATCGACCCCACCGAGAGGACGATCAGCATCATGATGATCCAGATTTCGTCTTACTCGCACTTCAACATCCGCCGCGACTTCCCGAACATGGTCCAGCAGGCGATCGTCGAGAGCTACCACGGCGGATCGCAAGTTGTTCGGGGCTACCAGTCGATCGAGCGGTAGGGTTTCCACCTCCCTCCTCGATCCCTAGAAGAGTTGATATCCCGGGGAGGTGAAGTTTCCGGGGAGGTACGAAACCAGGAAGGGCCCGTAGGCGATCAAGATCAGGATGATGGTCGCGAGGACCCAGTATCGGTAACGGTCGAGTTTGACCGCCCATCCGGTCGTCGCCGGCCCTTCGTGCGTGACCGTGAACGGAATGTCCACGGTGCCCATCATCTTCTTGCCAAAAAGGGCGGTTCCCACGAGGACGAAGAAAAAGAGCATTCCACCCACGAACATCAGGGTTCCGCCGAGCCCGGTGAGCATCCCCGCGAGGCGCCATGTGGCGTCGTCATAAGGTGCCTCCATGATCAGGGTGCGGCGGGGCATGCCGTTGAGCCCTCCCGAAATCAGACCTCGCGCCATGATGAGGACCCCGAGCGCGTAGAGCCAAGCCTGCGCCCGGGCGAGCCCACGCCCGACGAGCTCCCGGCGAGTCAGGTAGGGGACGAGCCAGTATGCGATCCCCATGAAGGAAAGAGTGACCGCCGAGCCGACGGTCATGTGGAAGTGCCCGGGGATCCACGCCGTGTTGTGGATGACCTGATTCAGATTGTACGAAGCGTTGATGAGCCTCGTGATGCCGCCGAGGGTGAAGGTGAGCATCGCCAGGATCTGGGCCAGGAGGGCCGGATTCTTCCAGTCGAGCTTGAGAAACCAGCTCACCAGCCCCTTTTCTCCGCGCCGGCGCGCTCCGATCTCCAGGGCGTACATGATCGAAAACGCCGTGATGAGCGAGGAAAAAAAGACGCCGAAAGTGAGCGTCGCGTGCACCGCTTTCATCCCCGTGGCAATTCCTGGGTCCGCGTACTGGTGGTGGAATCCAGTCGGGATCGAGAGGAGGAGGAAGAGCACAAAAACGACCCGGGTGAGCGAGTCGCTGAAGAGCTCGCCTCCGGCGTGCTTCGGCACCATCGCGTACCAGGAGACGTAGGCCGGAAGGAGCCAGAAGTAGACGATTGGGTGGCCGGAATACCAGAAGAGGGTCCGACTGAGAAGCGGATCCACATTCTCGACGAGCCCGAGAGACCAGGGGAGGAGGAGTGCCACGACCTCGACCGCAATCCCGATCGATGCCAGGCACCACATCGCGTACGTGGCGGTCGAGATGAAGGCGAGAAGAGGGATTCGTTGTCGCGGATTCTCCCCTCTCCAGCCGGCGAGGGCGACGAAGAGCGCGACCGCGATGATCCAGGTGCTCACCACCAGGAGCGCCAGCCCCAGGTAATAGCTCCAGTGCGCCATGAGGGGCGGATAGAAGGTGTAGAGGACCGAGGCACGGCCCGTCGCCATCGCGAAGGCGGCGAGGAGGAAGCCCATGACCATCGATCCGAAGGCGGCCCAGAGCAGCCCTCCGTTGAGCGGCCGCGCGAGCGCCCGGGCGGTCGTCAGCGCGAGGAATCCGTTCGAAAAAGCGAAGGTGAAGACGATGGCGTTCACGACGCCATGCACCGTCAGCCCCTGATGGTAGGTCCGCATCCTCGGGAAATACTGCAGAATGTCGATTCTGGCGTAGTTGAGCGCCTGCCCGAGGCCGTTCAGGATGCCGATCGAAAGGGCGAAGAAGGCCAGATAGATCATCCAGCGGATGACGCGGCGTTGGCCCTCGGGGAGCTCGAATCCTTCGGGACTCGCGACGACCGGCGTGCTCATTCGACGCCCTCCACGATGATTGTTCCGTGCATGAGATGGTGCCCCACGCCGCAATATTCGTGGCAGACGATGCGGTGCTCGCCCGGTTCCTCGAATGTGTACGTCAGGCGCGCGATCTGCCCGGGGATCAGCATGAAGTTCACGCGGGTCCCCTCGATGTGGAGCCCGTGGACGACGTCCGTCGCCGTGGCGATGAAGGTGACCTCGGAGCCGGCGGGGACGCGGATCTCGCTCGGCTGATAAGCCCACGCCATCCCCAGCATGACGACTTCGTACCGGCCGGGCGCGACTTCCCTCACACCCGGCTGATCGAAGGGAGGGGTCGCCCGCACGGCGGCGGGATCGATCGTCCCGCCCCATCCGGGGAGGTGCATCCCCATTCCGAAGGCCGAATAAAAGAATGCCCCGAGAAAGACGAGGAGCATCGAGGCAGAAAGCGTCAGGAAGATTCTCTCAATCTTGGCCGGAGTCATCAGATCACATTCCCAGGAACTGGAAGTAGATGGCGGCCCACATCCCGGCGAGCACCATGATGTAGAGCATCATCAGGAAGAGGGTGCCGACCGGCGGCGGAAGCTCGTCCCCGTTCCCCCGATCTTTCGTCGGATCAGGATCCATGGTCTTCCTCTTCCTCGGGAAAGTCGAAGGTGACTTGGATATATCGGGCCAATAGCCAGGCGAACCCGACAAAGACGCCCGCGATCGCGATGGCAAGGAGAAACGGGCCGCCCTCGACCGGGAGGCCCGCAAGGAAGTCGCTCAGGGTGTGCCAGACGAATAGCGCCATGGCGGCGCCCACCACGAGGAAAAAGGCGAGAACTGCGCCGAGGCGGACCGCGCTCACGCGGGGGTTGGGCATGCGATGACTCCCCGTACGGCATATGAAGAAGTCCGACTCGGGCAAAGTCCCGAGCCGGCGGTTCGTCAGCCGTCGCGCCCCGACATGCTCACCTGGCCCCGGGGAGATGTTCTCCCCCCGGAGTGAGCGCGGGGGAAGGGGTCATGCGGGTGGCGCGTTGCAGGGAAAGAATCGGGGACGGTGCGGAGTCGCATAAGTGCCTCCCGCCCTCTGCGGGCCCGCGGGTACCGGGACGATGCCGTGCGCGCCGACGAGGCGGGCTGCACCCGGGCCGACCCCAGAGCGTGGTGTCCGGAATCGGACACCCTGTTCGGGGCCGGTCAACTCACACCCCTTCCCCCGAAGTCACGCGTCAGTGTAAGATCATTTACAGCAGTATGTTACATCAATCGGTGACTCTGGTATGGTTCTTCCTTCTGGAGCCCCACCAGCGGAGGCATCCCCGTACTGCACATGCGAACGAGAGGACGATAGATCCATGCACCAACGACCCATTCCCCGTCCCTTCCCCGGCGCGACACGTTCTCGCAGCGGTCTTGCGCGGTGGCGGTCGAACCGGGCCCTGCTCACAGCCGTGGCGGCCTTGATGTTCTCAGGAGCCCGCGCCGAGGCACAGGAAGGAAATCCGGCGTTTCCCGGGACCGGGGCCACCGCGTGGGAGCTCTCTCTCGAAGAGGCCCTGGCGATCGCCCGCCAGAATAGTCCTGCCTACCTGCAGATTTCGGAGGCGACCGAATCCGCGGACTGGCGGGTCCGGGAAGCCTACGCGGCTTTCCTGCCGACTGCCTCCGCGACGGGATCCATGCAGTACTCGGGGCGCGGGCAGCAGCTTATCGGGAGCTTCACGGGGGACGACCTCGGAGCGGCGAGCACGGACTATTACATCTCAAACTACGGGCTCAACGTGAACTACTCTTTGAGCCTTGGGCAGTTTTATGGCATCGCGAGCAGCCGCGCCGGTCGGGAAGCCGCGGGCGCGAGGGTCGAGGCAGCAGAATATGATCTCGAATCCCGCGTCGTCCTACAGTACCTGGCCGCGCTCCGCGCCACCGAGGCCACGGAGGTCGCGGTCCGGCAAGTCCGTCGCGCGGAGGAGAGTTACGCCCTGGCTCAGGCGCGAGCGGAGGCTGGCGCCGTCCCGGGAACCGATGTACTTCAGGCGGAGATCGAGCGGGGGCGCATGGCGGTGGGGCTCGTGCGGGCCGAAAGTGCGGCGAGGGTGGAACGCGCCCGGCTCCTTGAAATCATGGGGGTGGTGAGCGAGGCGCCGCTGTCCCTGGTGAGCACCTTCGAGGTCTTCGATCCGGAGGAGAGGGTCGGGGCCGTCACACCGGAGCTGGTCGGCCTTCATCCGGAAGTCCGGGCGCTACGTGAGGCGGAAAGGGCGAGCGGCGCGAATGTGCGGCAGGCGCAAAGCACGTATCTTCCCACCCTCAGCTTCAGCGCGGGGTGGTCAGGGTTTACGCGCCAGATCGGGAACAGCGACTTCCTCCTGGCCCAGGCTCGAAACTCGGCGGCGGGGCGGCGGGCGGACTGCGAGTTCTGGAACTCGATCTCGGCGGGGCTCTCGGGTCCCCTGGACGGTTACCCGCGTGACTGCACGGGATTCGTGCTGGACGCGGAGACCGAACAAACAATCCTGGCGTCGAACGAAGTATTCCCCTTCGACTTCGAGAAGCAGCCGTTCTCGCTCGCGATGCGGCTGACGATGCCCATCTTCCAGGGACTGAGCCGCCAACGGCAGATCGAAGAGGCGGGCGTGCAGGCGCGCGCGGCCATTCACGCCCGCCGGGCCGGCGAGCTCGGCCTGCGAACGGAGATCACGGCCGCCAGCGGAAACCTTCTCGCCGCATTCGACGTCGTGGAGATCGAGGCCCGGAATCGGGAGCTGGCCGTCGAGCAGCTGGACTTCGCGCAGGAGCGCTACCGGCTGGGGGCCGCGCCTTTGCTTGAGCTTCTGGATGCGCAGGGCTCGGCGGCGACCGCCGAGCGCGACTATCTGAATGCGGTTTACGACTTCCATGGGGCCCTCGTGGAGCTCGAACGCGCCTCCGGGTTGCGACTTCGCCCGGCGGAGGTCGAACCGTGACGCGTTACAGCGCGCGGGGTGCTTCCCCTACCGAACCAATGAGCTGAAATCATGGATATCATACGCGACCCCGCGCCGAAGAAGCGCAAGCGCATCATCCAGGCCGCCGCCGGTCTCGTCGTCCTCGTTCTGGTGACGATCGGGGTCCGCCAGCTGCAACCGGCGGCGCCCTCGGTCGATCGAACCACCGTATATACCGACACGGTGCAGCGGGGAACGATGGTTCGGATGATCCGGGGCCCCGGGACGCTCGTTCCGGAGCAGAGGCGCTGGATCACGGCCGTGACCTCGGGACGGGTGGAGGACGTGCTCATCCTTCCCGGGACGGAGCTAGAGGCGAACACAGTCTTTCTCCGTCTCAGCAATCCTGACGTGGAGGTCGAACTCCTCCGGGCCCGACAGGCGTTCAGCGATGCCGAGACGCGGCTCGTGACGCTTCGCTCGTCGCTCGAGACCGATCGGCTCACGCAGTCGGGCGCTCTGGCCCAGGTTCGGGCCCAGTACTCGGAGGCCAAGCGACAATACGAAATCAATCGGGCGCTCTCGGAGCGGAATCCCGACCTGGTGGCCGCGGCCGAGCTGGCGCGCACGAGGGAGTCAGCGGAGGAGCTGGCGATCCGTCTCCAGGTTCAGGAGGAACGCCTGGCCGTGCTCGAGGCATCGGTTGACGAGCAGATCCAGGCCCAGGGCACTCAGGTGGAACGACTGCGTGCCATCGTCGAGTTCAATGAAGACCGCGTCGCTTCCCTGGACGTGGTCGCCGGGGCCGCCGGAGTCCTCGCCGAACTCCCCGTGGAAGCGGGACAATGGGTGACGGCGGGCGGAACGCTTGCAAGGATCGTCCAGCCGGGGCGCCTCAAGGCCGAGATCCGGATCCCGCAGACGCAGGCGCAGGAGATCGCGGTCGGCCAGGTCGCCTACATTGACACCCGAAACGACACGATTCAGGGACATGTGAGCCGGATTGACCCGGCCGTCACGAACGGGACGGTCACGATCGACGTCGCCCTCCCGGAAGAGCTTCCCCGAAGCGCGCGCCCGGATCTGAGCGTGGATGGGACCGTGGTGATCGAACAGCTGGACGACGTGAATTACATGGGGCGGCCGGCCTACGGCCAGGCGGAGTCGCGCGTTGGGGTCTTCCGGCTGGTCGAGGACGGAGCGTATGCGGAGCGGGTGTCCGTGTTGCTGGGCCGGAGCTCGGTGAATGAGATCGAAGTGCGAGAGGGACTCGTCCCGGGGGACATCGTGATCCTCTCGGATATGTCCCAGTGGGACGGATTCGATCGCGTGAGGCTGAGATGAGCGAGACGCTCCACGACCTCCGGATCGCGGTCCGGAGCCTCCTCCACCGCCAGAGTCTCGCGCTCGGGGTCGTACTCACGATGGGACTGGGGATTGGGGCCACCACGACGATCTTCGGGATCGTGGACGGGGTCGTGCTGAAACCGCTGCCGTACGACGATCCGGGGCAGTTGGTGGTGGTGGGAGAAGGAGCCGAGTCGGTCGACCCGGAGACGGGGCTGCAGAGCCTGAACGCGAGCTCCACCCTCAATCTGCAAGCCCTGCGGGAGCGCGCTCGCTCGTACGCTCTGCTCGGGGCGCTCCAGGCGCTCGACGAATTCGTGGTTTCGGAGGAGGGTGCGGCCTTCGAGCAGCGGGTTCCGGCCGCGCGCTTCAGCGAGGAGGTCTTCCAGATCCTCGGCCTCTCACCCGCGCTCGGGAGGACGTTCGTTCCCGAGGAGTATGCCCCCGCGGGTCCGACGACCGGACCCGGGGCGAGCGTCGCGATGATCTCGTACGGCTATTGGCAGGCGCGGTATGGCGGTGACCCCGACGTGATCGGACGCCCCCTCGAGACCGGGGCCGTGGCGGACGCCCGGGCGAGCTCCATTATCGTGGGGGTCATCGAAAGGGGCTTCGTGGCTCCCGAATCGTTCTTCCCCTCCGGTTCCGAGCCCGACGTCATTCTGCCGTTCCCTCCGGGCTCAGTCGTCCGGGAGGGTGGGATGGTTCGCGTGACGGCTCAGAGCGCATTCGGAATCGGTCGCCTGAGGCCGGGAACCACCGTGGCCGCCGCCCGGATCGAGGCTGAACGCCTCTCCCCGGAGGTAGCCGCCGCCGCTCCGTTCCGGATCCAGGGCGCGAGCACGCCCACGATCGGCGTGAACGGCCTCCACGACCAGACGGTGGGCGGGGCTGCCCGGTCCCTCTGGATCTTTCTGGGCGCGGCCGGGCTGCTTCTCCTCCTATCGATTCTCAACGCGGCGACGCTTCTTCTCGCGCGCACGATGGACCGGGGACAGGAGCTCGGCGTCCGCACCGCGCTGGGCGCCGGCAAAGGAAGGATCGTCCGGCTCCTGATCGGAGAGGCGGGACTCCTCACCTTCGTCGGGGCCGTGATCGGCATCGTCCTGGCGTACGGGGGAATCGAGGCGTTTCTGCGATTCGCGCCTCCCGACGTACCGCGGCTCGGAACGATCGCGGTGAGCCTGCGGGTGCTGGGGGCGGCCGTGGGCATATCGGTCGCGGCTGGACTTCTCATGGGGCTCCTCCCCGCCCTTCGCGTGACGGCCAGGGCCCCATGGGAGCGCCTTCAGCGGGGAGCCCGATCCATCGCGGAGTCGCGGTCGCGCCTCAGGACGGGGTTGATCGGTGGCCAGCTGGGGCTTGCCATGGTCCTTCTTTCCGGTGCGGCCCTCCTCTTCGGTTCCTTCATGCGCGTCCGGAACGCCGATCCGGGATTCGTGACCGAGGAGCTGTTCACGACGAGCGGGTCGGTGGGGCCGATCCAGATCACCCGTACGGGACAGGCGTCTCGCACGACGATCTGGGAACAGTGGGATCCGGTCCTGGACCGAATCTCCGCCCTGCCCGGCGTCGAATCCGTCGTGGCGGCCTCCAATCTTCCCTTCCAGGCACCGTCCTGGGCACCCCGCGTCTTCCTTCCTGATGATGATCCGGAGACGATCCGCGAGGGAATCACCGGTTACGCGGTCACGTCGGGCTTCTTCGGCGCGATGGGGACCGAAGTGCGCCGCGGGCGCGGCATCGAGGCCCAGGACGGGCCAGACGACGAGCTCGTCGTCGTGGTGAACGAGGCCTTCGTCCGGACGCAGCTGGGCGGTCGGGACCCGCTGGACATGGTTCTGAGGCGTGAGACGACGGGACTCGGAACGACGGGTGAGATCGTTGCGATGCGGGTGATCGGGGTCGTGGAAGACGTGGTTCAGGGGCGGGCCGCCGACGGCGTTCGGCCCGCCATCTACATTCCCTACCGACAGGCGGACATGACGCAGCTGATAGCCTGGAACATCGCACTCCGGTCGACTCGCTCCCTCGAGTCGCTTCGGCCGGAGCTCGATGCCGCGTTGGCGGGCGTTTCAGCCCAGCCAGGCCGCGACCTGGCGACCATGAGCGACCGGATCGCCGCTACGCACGTCACACCACGCTTTCAGGCGATGTTGATCGGGGGATTCGCCTTCGTGGCCGTCTTTCTCGCAGCGATGGGGCTGTATGGGTCCCTCGCGCAATCGGTCCGTTGGCGCCAGAAGGAGATCGGCATTCGGATGGCGCTCGGCGCCGATCGCGAGTCGGTGTTGTCCCTGGTCTTGAAGGACGGACTGCGACTCGCGCTGGCCGGACTCGCGGTCGGCATGGCCGTCACGCTCGCGTCGTCGCGCGTTCTGGCGAGCCAACTGTACGAGATCGAGCCCACGGATCCCGTGACGCTTCTCGGCGTCGCGATCGTCCTCACGCTCGTCTCCGTCGCCGCATGCCTCGCTCCCGCGCGAAGAGCGACGTCCGTGGATCCCGTAAGGGTGTTGAAGAGCGAATGAAGGTTTGAAGGGTTAGACCGAAGCGCGGTACCCGAACTGCCTGAAGAGGAGAAACCGAGATGTCCACCAGCGGCCAGCCCCTGATCCACATGTACGCGCTGAGCAAGGTCTTCTACACCGAGGAAGTGGAGACCCACGCGCTGAGCGACATCCACCTGGACATCCAGACGGGGGAGTTCGTCTCCATCGCGGGACCCTCCGGATGCGGGAAGACGACCCTCCTCTCGATTCTGGGGCTCCTCGACTCCCCGACTTCCGGGAAGTACGTCCTCGACGGCGAGCCGGTGGAGACCCTGAGCGGCTCCCAGCGTGCCAGGATCCGCAATCAGGCGATCGGCTTCATCTTCCAGGCCTTCAATCTCATCGGCGACCTGAACGTCTACGAAAACGTCGAGCTCCCCCTGACCTATCGTGGGATGCCGGGTTCCGAGCGGAAGGAACGCGTCCAGCAGGCACTCGAGCGCGTCGGGATGGGGCACCGCAGCAAGCACTACCCATCGCAGCTCTCCGGCGGTCAACAGCAGAGAGTAGCCGTCGCGCGGGCCATCGTCGGAAAGCCGCTCATCCTCCTGGCGGACGAGCCCACCGGAAATCTCGACTCGAAGAACGGCGGGGCCGTCATGGACCTCCTCAAGGAGCTTCACAGCGAGGGGGCCACGATCTGCATGGTGACGCACGACCCGAGATATGCCCACCTGGCCGAGCGCACGATCCACATCTTCGACGGTCAGATCGTGGATGAGGAGGACGCGCGGAAGGCGCGGGAACTGGAGCAGAGCGGGTTTGACATCTGATGGGCATTCGGGCGCGCGGGCGCGGAACGGCCTCCCGCGTCGACGGGCGTCCGCAGCTGTCAGGGAAGCACCGCGTCCACCGCCATTTGGAGGTCGGGAAAGGCGAGCGGGCGGAGAATTTGGCCACGGCCATGACGCTCGACGCCGAGATACGACCGTCCCGCAGGATTCCGATGTACGAAGATCGTGTCCGCGAGAATGTCGACAACCCAGTATTCCGCGATCCCGGCGGCTGCGTAGAGCGCGGACTTCCCGCCCATGTCGAAGCTCACCGTGGTTTCCGACACTTCGACGATGAGAAAAGCATCGTCGGGACGGGGATGGGCGTCCGCGTAGAAATCCGGCCGTGCGCGAACGATGGCAATGTCGGGTTCCGGCTCACTCGCGTCGCTCAGTCGGACGGGGAGCTGGACGCGGACGCCCAGGCGATCCCCGAGTTCGCGGGCGAAGATGTGGTTGAGTCGGGTGACGCAAGCCGCATGTCGACTTCCGATCGCCGCCATCCGGACGATCTCCCCCTCGATCAGCTCGACGCGTTCGCCCGAGTGAAGGATGCCGGCCTCGATCATCCGATCGTATTCGTCGACGGTGAAGCGTCGAGTAGTCAGCGTGGCGGGCACGGGTTCATCTCCATGTGGCGCCTCTCCGCCGCTCCCGTTCGCGGCCGAATTGAAATCATGATCGGGGGGGTGGGGCGGTTCCATGGCCATTTGGGCAATCTATCGGGCCTCCGCCATACGGGCGAAGGACCCGTGCAGGCACCCTCCTGCAGCTCGACAGGGACCCCATGAGCGCTCTCCTACAGAACCTCCGCTTCGCCCTCCGCCAGATTCGCCGGAGCCCTGTCTTCTCGGTGGCCGCGATCGTGACCCTCGCGCTCGGCATCGGTGCGACCACGGTCATCTTCAGTCTGGTGCATGCCCTCGTGCTCCGGCCGCTCCGGGTGGAAGACCCCGGGAGCCTGGTAACCTTCGAGGAGATGCGCGAAGGCGCCTCGTCGAGTTCGCTCTACTACTATCCGGGGATTCAGGAGTACAGGGAGCGAGCCGCGGGGACCGTGGAGATCGCCGCCTACGGACCGGGCACGGTTTCGCTCAGCGGCGAGGGGCCGGCGGCGTCGGTCCTGGGCCTCTTCGTGACGGGCGACTATTTCGAGGTGTTGGGCGTCGCGCCCGTCGCCGGTCGATTCTTCGCGCCTGACGAGGAGGTGCCCGGACGGCCCGAGCCGGTTGTGGTGCTCAGCCACCGCCTCTGGCGGGAGCGTTATGGCCAGGACGCCGGGGTGGTAGGGGAGACGATTCGGCTGAATAGCCAGTCTCTCACCGTCATCGGCGTGGCGCCGGCCGATTTCAGAGGCGTCGATTTGGGGTTCGGTCCCGACCTGTGGATCCCGATCCCGATGTACGACGTTCTGAACCCCGGGTACGACGTCGACGATCCGACCTTCTTCGCCTGGCTCGTCCCGGTGGGGCGGCTCGAGGCCGGGACCTCTCCGGAGAGGGCCGAATCGGTTCTCTCGGCGATCAGCCGGGATTTCGGCGTGACTCGTCCCCCGCAGAGCGCAGCGGTCTCGGGAGTTCGATTGCTCCCTCTCACCGGGATTCCGTCTCAATACCAGACGCCTCTGCGCCTCTTCCTGGGCCTCCTTTTCGCGGCGGCCGCGCTCGTCCTTCTCATCGCCTGCGTGAACGTCGCGGGCATGCTCCTCGCCCGAGCCACCGGACGGGAGCGTGAGATCGGAATCCGCCGCGCGATTGGAGCCTCCCGTCCTCGGCTCGTGGCCCAGCTCCTCAGCGAAAGCAGCGTGCTCTTCGTCCTGGGCGGCGCCGCAGGGATCGCGCTCGCCTACACCACGATCGAGGCCGCAGTGGCGCTCCAGCCCCGTCTCGTCGCGGCGCTCCCGCCCGGCGCCTCGCTCGACTTGGATCTCCAGGTCGACTGGTTCGTGGCGATGTTCGCCCTGCTCACTGCGCTCATAGCCAGCCTCGTATTCGGCTTGACTCCGGCGATCCGCGCCTCACATCCGAGCGTCTCTTCCAGTCTCGCCGGACCCGGAGGAAGGGTCGCGGGAGGGCGGTCGCGGCTCCGGAGCACTTTCGTCGTCGGCCAGGTGGCCATGTGCCTCCTCCTGCTCGTGACCGCTGGGCTCATGGCGCGCTCACTTCAGCAGGCGCTTGCCATCGATTCCGGCGTGGACGTGGAGGACGTCGTCGTCGCCGGCCTTCACCTCGGTCCCCATGGGTACGATCGCGAGCGAGGCGAAGCCGTCGTGGCGGAGCTGACGGAGAGGCTTGAAGGAGATCCTCGAGTCGACGGAGTGAGTTTCTCCGCCCTCGCGACGCTCGACGGCACCGTGTCTCGAATCGCCACCCAGATCCCGGGCGTGTCCGCGCCCGATGGAGAGCGCCAGCTGTTCATCAATTTCAACAATGTCGATCACGCCTACTTCGAGACGCTCGGCATCCTGATCCAGGCGGGGCGGGCCTTTACGCCGCAGGACGCGCGGGCTGCTTCGGGGGTCGCGATCGTCAACGAGACGATGGCGCGCCGGTTCTGGCCGGATGGCGACGCACTCGGCGCTCGAATGCGAGTGGGTGGCGGCGCGGAGGTGGAGATTGTCGGCATCGCTCGCGACGCCCGATACCTCGCGCTCGTGGAGGAACCGATGCCCTTCCTCTACCGTCCGCTCGAGCAGACCTTCAGCGCGTTCAGTCCATTCGCGATTCACGTGCGCTCCAGCCGCATGTCGGTCGGCGAAGTTGCGTCGCTTGTGCGAACGGAGCTCTCGGCCCTGGATCCGAACCTCCCGCTCCTCCGCCCCGGATCGCTGGAGAGCCGAATCGTGTCTGCGGGGTTCCTGCCCCAGCAGGTCGCGGGCGTCCTGATCGGGGGATTCGGGCTCGTCGGCCTCCTCCTCACGGCGGTCGGAGTCTACGGTGTGCTCGCCTACAACGTCGCGCAGCGGACGAGAGAGATCGGCGTCCGCGTGGCGCTGGGAGCCGCGACCTCCCGGGTTCTCGGGATGGTGGTCGGCCAGGGAATGCGCGTATTGGCCATCGGCCTTGCGATCGGCCTCGCTCTGGCCTTCGCCGTGACCCGATTCCTCTCGAGCCTCCTGTTCGGCGTGAGCCCGACGGATCCAGTCACGTTTTTCTCTGTGGCCCTCCTTCTTGGGGTCGTCGCGCTGCTCGCCACTTACCTGCCCGCGCGACGTGCGGCACGGGTGGACCCGATGGTCGCACTCCGGGCGGAGTAATTTGCCCGACCTCCGACAAGGACTCCCCATGGACACGGTTCTGACCGACCTCCGCTTCGCCCTCCGCCAGATCCGGCGGCATCCGGGATTCGCGGTGACCGCGGCCGTTTCCCTCGCAATCGGGGTCGGGGTCTTCGACGCGCTCCCCGGCTTCCAGGATGCCGGCCTCGGCCATCCGATAGTATTCGTCCACCGTGAAGCGTCGGGTGGTCAGCGTGGCCGGCATGGTCGTTCCTCTGGAAGGTGCGTGTGCCGCATCCCCCGTCGGAGCGGGTTCCGCACGGTGATCGCGGCGGTGGGGCGGTTCCATGGCCATGCGGGAAATCTATCGAGGGCCCGTGGGGCACGCGAAAGGCCCGGGCGATCAGGGGAGGTGAGCGCGAGATGAACGCCATGAACACCTTTCTCCGCGACCTCAGCTTCGCGCTCCGCCGGTGTCGCCGAAGCCCGGGCTTCACTGCGGTCGTCGTGGCCGTTCTCGCCCTCGGGATCGGAGCGACCACGGCAATTTTCACGGTGCTGGACCACGTCGTGCTGCGCCCGCTTCCCTACGAAGAGGCCGACCGACTCGTTTACATCGACGCCGAGTTGCCCGGCGAAGGTTCGGACACCAACTGGGGGCTGTCGGAGGCCGGTTTCTTCTATCTGCGCGACAACAACCGGACGTTCGAGGAAATTGGTGCTTACGGTGGTGCTGAAGCGGGCCACGAAGTCACGATCGTCGGCTCCGAGGGCGGCTCACGGGTGACGGCGGCCTATGTGAGCCACTCGCTCCTGGACCTGCTTCGCGCGCGGCCGTCCGTAGGCCGGCTGATCCGCGAGGAGGACGACGGTTGGATGCGTCCGGGGGGACCGGGCGTGCTGTCGGTCGCGGTCCTCGGTCACGATTTCTGGCTCCGGGAATTCGGAGGCGATCCGAACGTCGTCGGAACGACGTTGCAACTCGAGGGAGAGCTGAGTGTCGAGGTGCTCGGCGTGCTGGAGCCCGGCTTTCAGATGCCGCACGACGGGGCGGATCTCTGGCTACCTCTCGGACTCCATCCGACGCGGACGCCCACGAACTTTCACGGTTACAGGGTCATCGGCCGGCTCGCCGAGGGCATCACCCTGGATGCCGCGAGCGCGGATCTCGCACGGCTCACGGCACAGCTTCCAGAGGCGTTCCCGGAGGTTTACACGACGAGCTTCATGCGGGAGTCGGGATTCCGTACCCGTGCAACACCGCTCCGGGCACGTGTTCTCGGAGGTCTGGACGAAGTCCTCTGGATCCTGTTCGGGTCCGTTGGTCTCCTCCTTCTGATCGCGTATTCCAATGTCACCAATCTCTTCCTCGTACGCGCGGACGCGAGGCGCCGAGACGGCGCGATTCGTCGGGCGTTAGGTGGCGGGCGGCTGGGGCTCGCGCGTCAGGTCCTCAGCGAAACACTTCTCCTCAGCCTCATCGCGGCTGGAATCGGAGTCTGGCTGGCGGACGGCGCGATCCGACTCTTCGTGGCCTTAGCGCCCTTCGATGTGCCCCGGTTGGGCGATGCCTCGATCGGCCTGGCGAGCCTGGCAATGGCGGTGATCCTCGCTCTTTTCGCTTGGGTCACCCTCGCGTGCGTGCTCATCCTCTCGAGCTCTTCCGATCTGACCGTCCTCAGAGACGGAGGCGTGCGGCAGACCGCGTCCCGGTCGCGACACCGCGTGCGAGGAGCGTTTGTGGTGACCCAGATGGCGCTCTCGCTCGTCCTCCTCGCGGATGCCGGGGTCATGTTCCGGAGCTTCGTGCGGCTCCGCTCCGTGAATCCGGGGCTGGAGCCGGCCGACGTGCTCCTCGTGGACCTGCATCCACCTGCGACCCGCGACTACCTCCAGCCTTCAAGTGTCCAGCGGCTTTACCGAGAGGTCGTGACGCGAGTTTCCGCAATCCCCGGTGTCGAGGAAGCGAGTGTGGGTGGTGTCCCTCTAACGTATGAGCCGGTCTGTCTCGCGGTGTACCTCGAGGACAGGCCGCTCGAACCAGGCCAGATCGCCCCTTGCGTCAATCAGTCCACGGTAGCCCCCGGCTTTTTCGAAACCCTCGGGATTCCACTTCAAGGGCGCGAGGTCACCTGGGCCGACACGGAGCGCGGGCTCGAACCTTGGGCCGGCGGTGAGGTGGTCCTGACGCGCGCGCTGGCCGCACGGCTTTGGCCGGGTGAGGAGCCGATTGGCAAGGGAATCCGGCTTCGCGTGACGGGCGCGCCTTACGCCAGGGTCGTCGGCGTGACCGGTGATCTCTACGGGGACGGTCTGGATCGGCCACCCGCCGAGCACGTGTTTGGACAGCTCTGGTATCGAAGCAATACTCTCGTGGTCAAGTTGAACGCCGATGCCCCGGAGGACGTGGCGGCACTGGTCCAGAGCACGATTCGAGGGCTCGACCTGGCGGTGGCGATTGGAAGCATTCAAACCATGGGAGACGTGCTGGCCCGATCCGCCACGATGGCGCGGGCATCTCTGACCCTGATCCTTGTAGGGATCGGGGCCATGATGGGCCTTATTTTGAGCGCCGTAGGGCTCTTCGGTGTCCTTGCCTACGTCGTCGGGCAGCGACAGGGGGAGATCGGCATCCGTATGGCGATCGGTGCTCCGATGCGCCGGGTTGCCGCGATGGTCATAGGCGATTCGCTGAAGTTAGTGGTCATGGGGGTTGCTCTGGGCCTTCTGGGAGCGTTGCCGGCGACGCAGTTGCTGCGCTCGCTTCTCTTCGAGGTGAGCCCAGGGGACCCCATCAGTCTCTTGATCGCCGCAACCCTCCTCGTTTTGGTAGCTCTGGTCGCTTCCTGGCTTCCCGCCCACCGAGCGGCGCGGGTGGATCCCATGGTGGCGCTCCGCGCGGAATGAGAGCCGCACGCATCTCGTGGAAGTCGCGAGGACCCTTGTTTCGCGAGCACAGGGAGGGTATTGGGAAGTCCCGGAGTCTCGTTGTCGCGCTAATCTCAAGTCATCTCGGGGGGGATCCCATGGCCGGCCGAGAATTTCTTTCATGATCGAGCTCCGCGGCGTCGAACGCTCCTATCCGGTCGGGGGCGGGGAAGTTTTTGTCCTTCGAAGAATCGACCTCGACCTTCGGAAGGGCGAGTTCGTTTCCATCATGGGCCCCTCCGGCTCGGGCAAGACGACACTCCTCAGCATCCTGGGAATGCTCGATGCGGAGTGGCGCGGCCAGTACCGCCTCGACGGGCACGCCGTTCACGAGATCAAGCCGCGAAAGCGGATGGACCTGAACCGTCAGTATATCGGCTTCGTCTTCCAGCAGTACCACCTCCTCGACGACCTCACCGTCTACGAGAACCTCGAGATCCCCCTCTCCTACCGGAACGTGAAGTCGAAGGACCGTCAGTCCATCGTGGCGGACACGCTGGATCGGTTCAACATTGTCGCGAAGAAGGACCTCTATCCATCGCAACTCTCGGGCGGGCAACAGCAGCTCGTAGGGGTCGCGCGGGCCGTGATCGCGGAACCCTCGGTCATCCTCGCCGACGAGCCCACGGGGAGCCTTCACACGTCGCAGGGGAAGATGATCATGGACCTCCTGAAGGAGTTGAACGAACAGGGGACCACGATCATCCAGGTCACCCACGACGAGCGATGGGCGCAGTATGGAAGTCTAGTCATCCAGCTCAGGGATGGGTGGATCGTCCGGGAGGAGTGATGGCCGAGGGCGCGGGACGGATCCTGATCGCGGACGACCAGAAAGACGTCCTCGAAGCGCTGCGACTCCTTCTGAAGGGGGAGGGCTTCGCCACGGAAACCGTCGCTTCCCCGGCCGCGGCGCTCGAGGCGGTCGAAAAACGCGACTTCGACTGCCTTCTCATGGATCTGAACTACACCCGCGACACGACCTCGGGGCGCGAGGGACTCGACCTTCTCTCCCAGCTCCGCAGTCTGGACGAGACGCTCCCCATCATCGTCATGACGGCCTGGGGAAGCGTCGAGGGAGCGGTCGAAGCGATGCGGAGGGGGGCCCGCGACTACGTCGAGAAGCCGTGGGGCAACGAACGGCTCGTGGCGACGGTCCGGACGCAAACCGAGCTCGGTCGGGCGCTTCGGAAGATGCAGCGGCTGGAGGGGCAGGCGCGCCGTCAGGCGAGCGAGGCGGCACCCGACTTCATCGCGGAGGCCGCCTCGATGCGTGGCGTCCTTCGCCTGATGGAGCGGGTCGGGCCCTCGGACGCGAACGTCCTCATCACGGGGGAGCATGGGACCGGCAAGGAGGTCGTGGCCCGAAGCCTCCATGCTCTCTCTGATCGGGCGGCCGGACCCTTCGTCGCGGTGAATGCGGGCGGCTTCTCGGAAGGGCTCTTCGAAAGTGAGCTTTTCGGGCATGTGAAGGGTGCGTTCACCGACGCGAGAACCGACCGGGTCGGATGTTTCGAGATGGCGGACGCCGGTACGCTTTTCCTCGACGAAATCGCGAACGTCCCGATGAAGCAGCAGGCCAAGCTCCTTCGAGTCCTGGAGACGAGTGAGCTCCAGCGGGTCGGCTCGACGAAGACGCGAAAGGTGAACGTTCGGGTGCTCTCCGCGACGAACGCGGATCTCCCCGCGGCAGTCACCGAGGGGACGTTTCGCGAGGACCTCCTTTATCGGCTGAATACCGTCGAGATCCCGCTCCCGCCGCTCCGTGAGCGGAGGGAGGACATCCCTCTCCTCGCGCAGCATTTCCTTCGCCGCGAAGCGGAGCACTACGGTCGGGTGATCGAGGGCTTCGA
Source organism: Gemmatimonadota bacterium (assembly GCA_040882465.1). Taxonomy (NCBI): domain Bacteria; kingdom Pseudomonadati; phylum Gemmatimonadota; species Gemmatimonadota bacterium. The sequence goes on along the minus strand of JBBEBG010000026.1, from coordinate 276,168 downwards.
CGACGAGGCGCTCCGCAACCTTCTCGCGCACAGCTGGCCCGGAAACGTCCGCGAGCTGGAGCATGCGGTGGAGCGCGCGGTGCTCCTCTGCGGAGGGACGAAGATCCAGGCCGAAGACCTGGGGCTCCGGCGCCGGACGGCCGGGAGCGAGCCGCTCGAGCAGATGACCCTCGAGGCGGCGGACCGCCTCCTCGTGGCGAAAGCGCTCGAGCGGACGGACGGCAATGTGAGCCGCGCGGCGGAGGAGCTGGGGATCAGCCGGGGCGCCCTCTACCGCCGAATGGAGCAATACGGTCTTTGAGCGGCACGGATCCGCGCACCCCGCCCCCGAGGCGTCTCAACCACGACACGCGCGTTCTCCTCTTAGCCCTTCTCGTGGGGCTTCCGGGCGTGTCGGTCGCCGCGGCCCTCCTCTGGTTCGGGGACGTCGGGGCGCGCGCCCAGGGGACGATCATCGTCCTGCTCGCGCTCACCTGGATCGGACTCTCCTTCGCGCTCCGAGAACGTGTCGTCCGCCCGATCCAGACGCTGGCGAACGTCCTCGGGGCCTTCCGCGAGGGTGACTTCTCAATCCGAGTTCGGGGCGCCGGGGAGGGGGGCGCTCTAGGGCTCGCCTACGAAGAGTTGAACGGGATCGAGTCCATCCTCCGCGTGCAGCGGCTCGGAGCCGTCGAGGCGAGCGCACTTCTCCAGCGGGTCATGGCGGAGATCGATGTCGCCGTCTTCGCCTTCGACGAAGAAGGGCGGCTCCGGCTCCTCAATCGGGCGGCGGAGCGCCTTCTGGGGAGGACCGAAGACCGAGCGATCGGGATGACCGCGGGGGAGCTTCGCCTGGAAGAAGTGCTCCGCGGCCCGGCGCCGCGGACGGTGGACCTCAGCCACCCGGGGGGGACGGGTCCCTGGGAAGTGCGGAGGAGTGTGGCGAGACAGGAGGGACAGCGGCTGGACCTCGTCGTGCTGTCCGATCTCAGCCGGGCCCTGCGAGAGGAGGAGAGGGAGGCGTGGAAGCGGCTCGTGCGGGTGCTCAGCCACGAGATCAACAACTCGCTCGCGCCCATCCAATCCATCTCCGGAAGCCTTCGCCAGCTGCGGGCGAAGGCGGTCCGCCCGGAAGATTGGGAGGAAGATTTAGCGAAGGGGCTCGAGGTTATCTCGGGGAGGGCGGAGTCCCTCGGCCGCTTCATGTCCGCGTATGCGAAGCTCGCCCGCCTTCCCCCCCCACAGCCCGCGCCGATGGATGTCGAATCCTGGGTGCGGCAGGTGGCGCGGCTGGAGACGCGGCTCGAAGTGAAGATCCGGCCCGGTCCGGGCGTGCAGATCCAGGCCGACAAGGATCAGCTCGACCAGGTCCTGATCAATCTGATTGGGAACGCGGCCGACGCGGCCATGGAGACGGGCGGCACGGTCGAGATCGGGTGGGAGGTCACCGACGGCCGCCTCCAACTTTTCGTGGAGGACGAGGGGCCCGGGCTTCCCGAGACGGCGAACCTCTTCGTCCCGTTTTACACGACGAAGCCCGGGGGCTCGGGGATCGGCCTCGTGCTCAGTCGCCAGATCGTCGAGGCGCACGGGGGAGCACTCATTCTCGAGGGCCGTGAGGACGCACGCGGGGCGAGGGCGAGAGTGGTGCTGCCCTTATGAATTCGCGGACGACTCCCGAGCGCCGTCGACGCCCCTGGCTAACAATCGTGGGCTCGGCGATGGGGGGCCTCTCGCTCGGATTTCTGGCGTTGGCTCTCCCATCACCTGTTCCCGATCTCCGCCCGGCCGGAGCGGTGACCGCCTTCCGGTGGGATGCGGACGCGCTATTCCGGGAGCTCGAGGCCGCATTCGAGCGCGCCGGCGGGACCGACCTCGCCGCCGCGACCGCGGCAGTGGAGAGGCTCGCCGCAGAGGGGGAGGGGCTCCTCGCGGGTCTCGGCGGTCGGAGCCAACCACCCCATGACGAACTCGCCCGACTCGCGACCCTCCAATTCGAGTTGGCCGTGCAGGGCGCGGCGCACCCGTCCCTTCTTTCCTCGGTGCAGGACTTCCTCATCGAGGCCCGTGTGGCCCTCATGGGCGCGGCATCGGCGTGGCTCCCCGATCGCCGCGCGCACGAGGCGCTGTACCGGGTGCTCTTCGGCGGACGAATCGCACTCGACGAGGCCCTGATGCAGGCCGGCTCGGACGCCCTTCCGCAGCTCGTGGAAATCGAGGACGTTCCGAGCGCCGCGCCTTCCGTGGAAATCGAGGGGGTGCGGATCCATTCGGGTGACATCCTCCTCTCCAGGGGAGGCGCGCCGACCTCGGCGCTCATCGCACGCGGAAACGATTTTCCCAACACCTTCTCGCACGTGGCGCTCGCGCACGTGGATGCCGCGACGGGCGAGGCCACAGTCATCGAGTCGCTGATCGAAACGGGGTCGGTTCTCACTTCCGTCGAAGGGTATCTCGAGGCGAAGAGGCATCGCATCCTCGTCCTGAGGCTCGACGACGCCCATCCGGCGGGCGTGGCGAACCCGCTCGTTGCACATCAGGCCGCAGAGGCGATGCTGGCCCGCGTGCGCGATGGAGACATGCCGTACGACTTCGCGATGGATTGGCGCGATGCGGGCGAGGCCTTCTGTTCGGAAATCGTGTACCACGCCTACCGCGAGAGGGGCGTGGATCTCTGGCCCCTGCGCTCCGCGATGTCCGCTCCTGGGCTGGTCGCGTGGCTCGCTGCGATGGGGGTGCGGGAGTTCAACTCTCTCGTGCCTTCTGATGTGGAATACGATCCACAGCTTCGAGCCGTTGCGGAGTGGCGAGATGCGCCCGCGCTGATGGACTTTCGCCTGGACAATGCCATTACCGACGCGCTGCTCGAGGAGGCGGAGCGGGGAGCGACGCTCGGTTACGCCTGGTTCGCTCTTCCCGTGGCTCGGCTTCTCAAGGGTTACTCGGTCCTGAGATCCGCGGTTGGCGCCACGCCGACCATCCCCTCGGGGATGGGCCCCTCGACCGCACTTCGCGTGGACGCGCTCGTGAGTCGAATCCACCCCCCGCTGAAGGAGAATCTGGTCACGCGGGCCGGCCGCTTCCAAGTGGAGCGGGGATACGAAGCCCCTTATTGGACGCTCGTGGAATTGGCCCGGGAGTCGGTGGCCGAGATGAGGGACTCTCTGGCGCCCGCGCTTACGACGCGCTGAGTGAACGCCAGCTCGCGGGCCTCGCCCATTCCCCCACGATGATGAGGGCCTTGACGCGCCGATTCCGTGCGCGGTTCTCGCTGGAGTCGTTCGGCGTTGGCCGGCGCCCTAATTCAGCCGCCCCGGATTGATCACCCTCACGGGCGCGCATCCCTCGAAGGAATTCCCATCCAAGGTGGCGCCGCTGATGCAGCCTTCGGTGTCGTCCGAAGTGAGGCCGACTTCGACCTGGCGGAAGTGCGCCAGCAGGTCCGTAATTCCGTCCCCATTTGTGTCCTCGAGGTGCCCCGAGAAGATGCGGGGGTTCCCCAACGAATGAGCCGGCGCGGCCGCCCCCGGTCCAAATGCGATCGTTGCCCCGTCCACCTGCATGACATCGAAGGCCGAGCTTCCGAGGATCGCGACCGGAATGAGACCCCGTGATCTCTGATTGATCGTGCCGGGCACTTCGATGTCCACGGCCACCGTGGACTCGCCTAGCGCGTAACGAAGCTGCGCGATCGCGAAGTCCGCGGTCCCGGAGATCCGGATCCGGTTCACCGGAAGGTCGAGATCACTCGCGACGAGTCGCGATCCCTGGAAGCCGTGCGCGTCCTTCACGATCGTCTCGACGATCGTTGGACCCGAGGAGTCGATGAAGTCCACCGTGAAAGTGTGAGGCGCCCACGGGTTCGGCGCGATCTCGAAGCCGAAGGTCGTCACCGGCTGGGAAAGATCGAGCGTCACGATATTCGAGAAGTCAGAGAAAAGGACGTGGGGTGCGGAGGTTTCGGCGAAGGGGGGCGAAGACCAGCTGGCCCAGACGCCCGAGGAAACCTTCATCATCCTCGGCGCGAACGCCACGGTCAGGGAGCCGTCCGTGACCGAAGGAAGTAGGGCGAGGTTCGAGAGTGTCGAGATGTCGATCAGCGTCGTGGATCCGAGGTAGGCCACGTCGGGTGCCGGGACCGCGGCAAGGAGTCCGAATCCGCCGGCTCCCCACGGTGAGGTCCCGCCTTCAAACGAGAGTGGTGCACAGGGAGCGCCCGATCCGAACGCACCACTCGTGTTCATGCAGGCGGATGCCTGATGCGAATTCGCTTCCGGCTGGTTTGTGATGATGTCCATGTCGGCGCAGCTCACGACAAACATGACGGTGAGGGTGACAGCGCCAAATCCGACGAGTCGGTGCATGATGGCTTGCACGAGGTGGCCTTCCGCTTGGTGAGGACGCGTCCAGTCCGTGAGCCGGAATCGGGGCGCATCGCGTCGGGAATCCCCTGCAATGGCAGGGACGGCGGACCGCCGGATCGCAATTTCTGAGCCGGAACATGCGTTTCCCGCCGAGGCGGAGGGAGGAGGCCAGCGGAGAGCAAGGAACGGCGCGGCGGGGGTAGGGAAGTGCGAAGAGTGTGGCGGGAACGCGCCCACACGGGAGCGAGGCTTCAGAGGGCTGAAAAGAGTTGCAAATTACGGATCTTCCTTCCGCTTTGCGGGCAGATCCAGGGCATCCAGCACCTCCGCCACTTCGTCCGGCACGTACATCTGAAGGCCGAGGGGTCTGAGCCCGGCGCTCCCGAAGAGTTGGAGATACCAATCGGGACTCCGACGAAAGAATTCGACGTCGTCTCCCTCGATCTCGTCCGCCGAGGTGAAGACTTCGAGTAGCGCCGGGCCACCCGTCCGCTCCACGAGAGCCGGAAGTCCCCGGCGGACCTCTTGGGGCGTCAGGTAGTGTAGGACATCCGCGCAGACTACGAGGTCGAACGGCCGGTCGAACACGTGGAGGTCCAGCTCCTCGAACGCGCCGAGGCGGAGATTCCGGCGCTTCCCAAAACGTTCGACGGCGTATTCGCTCGAGTCGATTCCCAAGTAAGACGCCTTCGGCCTAAGCCGGTGTAATACCGGTTGCCACCGCCCCTCCCCGCATCCCACGTCCAGGACGCTCCGGAGCGGGCGCGCTAGCACCGACTCCGCAACCGCGACCGCGAGCGTGACGTTGCGCTCGAGTGCCGCGCGGGACCCCACGGACTGGCCGGGTCCCCGATACCAGGCATCGAAGTAGTCGCGATCGTAACGCTTGCGCATCCCGGGGAGTCCTTCGACGATGGAAGTCCGTTTCACTTGACGAAACAGGGACAAAATGCGGTTCATGAAGATAGCGCCCGCCTACAGCATGCTCGGCGCCCTGGCATTCGCCGCGGCGCTAATGGGATCTCCGCCCCTCGTGGCCCAATTCGCGCCCCTCGCGATCGCGAGCACTGCCTTCGAAGATGGGGGAACGATCCCGATTCGGCACTCGGCATACGGCGACAACGTGTCGCCTCCCATCACCTGGACTGGCGCACCGGCCGAAACGCGGTCCTATGTGCTCCTCGTGCACGATCGCGACGCACCCTTCCCCGGGGGTTTCGTACACTGGCTGGTCTACAACATTCCGGGAAGTGCGAACGGAATCCCCGAGGGAATCGCCGCTGGGCCCTCCATCGAAGCGCCGGCCGAAGTCGCGGGAGCGGCCCAAGGCCTCACTGACATGCAGCGCTTCGGATACTACGGTCCGCGGCCCCAGCCGGGGGACGGAGCGCACCACTATATCGTCACCGTCTACGCTCTCTCCCGCCCTCCCGACCTCGAGCTCGGGCTCGGACGTAATCAGGTCCTTTCCGCCGTGCGGGACCAGATTGTCGCACAGGGGATCCTGACGGGGACGTACGAGCAGAGGTAGTCCCTCTCGCCTGCCTCTCCTGATCACGGTCCGTAGCTTCCCGTCCCTCAGGCGATTGTAGTGGTATCCGACGCGCCGACAGCTCAACTCCCGCCCCGGCCGCTGGCCCATGAAGCGGGGACGACCGGGAGCCGGCTCCCCCCCCCGACCTGGGCGCGCCGCGCTGGACCGAGCAGCGATCGAACGCATGAGAGACATCTTCATCAGCCACGTCGAGGAAGACTTTCCTGTCGTGCAGGAGCTCGCGCAAGGTCTCGAGGCGGCGGGCTATTCGACGTGGTACTACGAACGGGACAGCGGGGCCGGCCCGTCCTGCCTGCTGCAGACGCGCGACGCGATCATGAGCGCACAGGCCGTGTTGCTACTCGTTGCGTTCTCGGAGGACTCGGCCGTCTGGGTTTGAGAGCCGGCGGTCGGCTTGGTCGGTTTCTTGGCCGGCGCGGTCAGCCTACTGAGTGCGCTCGACCCGGTGGCGGGCTCGGCGGAAGATGCCACGTACACCCTGTTTCCCGCCGTGCGCACGGCCAACATCCTGGCGAACAGCCTGAATACGCCCCCCCAGCGCCGCCGTGTTGGTCGGCTCCTTTCTGGGCTTTCGCGCCCAGCCAATGGGGTACCGCATCGTGCGTGCCGCGGCGCTCGGACTCACAGCGATCGTCGCGTTCTGGATCCTCTGGGTGCTCCTCGCGGCGGTGACCGCTCCATCCTGGCCCCTCCTTCAATCATACGAGCGCGCGGGATTCCTGCGGGGCACCGTCGTGGCGGGCATCCCGGCCCTCCTGATGTTCGGCTTGGTGGCCGCGTTGTTTCGTAAAGGGGAGTAGAGTCCGGGTATCGCCCCGCCAACAGCGCGCATAGGTTTTCTTGCCCGAGCCCGGTGACCCCTTCCCGGGTCCGGGATCCCACAGCACCGAGGCCTCTACGAGGACCGCCGATGACCAGGACATTTCGCCTCGCCACGACTTCCCTTCTCGCCTTTTGTGCCGTGAGCCCGCTCGCTGGTCAGGAGCTGCCCCAGACCTGGCAGGAGCAGATGAGCTTCCGCGCGGGCCCGACGCCGTTCGAACCGCTGATGGAGTTCTGGTATGAGCTTGATGCCCTGAGCGAGATTGTGAGCATGCAGCCGCTCACCCACACCCTGCTCGGGCGGGAGATCCCCCTGGTCATCATCGCCGATCCCCATGTCACGAACGCCGAGGACGCGATTCGGTCGGGTAAGACCATCGTGCTCCTCGCGCCGTCCGTGCACGGGGGTGAGGTCTCGCCCAAAGAAGCGGTGCAGCTCGTCGCCAAGGACCTCGTCGCCGGCGACCTACGCCCCCTCCTCGAAGACGTCATCGTCATCGCCCTTCCGCTCGTGAACCCGGACGGAGGAGAGGTGCGCCGGCGCACGAACGAAGCCGGATACGACATGAACCGCGACTACGTGAAGCTGGAATCGCAGGAAATCCATGCACTCGTGACGCTGGTCATGAACGAGTGGACGCCCGACATCCACGTCGACGGGCACCACGGGGGCTCGCCGCCGTACGTGATCACCTACCAGGGCACGCTGAATCCCGCCGCCGACGCCGAGCTCAGGGCCTACCCCTACGATGAGATCTTCCCCCGGATTCGGGAAGCGGTGCGGGAGGAAGATTACGAGGCATTCGACTATCAGGGGGTGGTCACGAGGGACGGTGAGCGAGGCTGGGGCTCGACCTCGGTCGAACCAAGGAAGCACCACGTTTACACGGGAATGACGAACTCGATCGGCATCCTGCTGGAGACGCCGAGCAACTCCCGGCGCATCATGCGGGACGGCACGGTGCGGGAGATCCCCGAGGAGGAGCGCTACTATCATCAGATTCGCGGCGGCGTGATCGCCACGCGAACCATTCTCCGGGTGGCCGCGGATCAGCGCGAGCGGATCCGCGCCCTGACGAACGCCTCCCGAACCCGCGCGATCGAAGCGGGGCGGGAGGGGGGCGATCCGATCGTGCTGGACTACGAGCTGACCAGCCGCGGGAACGAGATGGTCTGGATGCCGGACGAGGAAGCCGAGCTCGGCTACACCCTCTTGGAGGTCCCGGTCTTCCTCCGCTGGGAGCCGACGCGCACTGCGCCTCGACCCGTCGGATACCTGATGCCACCCTCGATGGCGCACGTCGTTCCGCTCCTGCAGGATCACGACCTGGCAGTTTATCGCTTTTACGAAGCGGTGACCCTCGAGGCGGAAGTCTACTACGCGACCGAGGTGCGAACGGACAGCTATTTCCAGGGTCACTACCTGAAGGCCGTCGAGGTGGAGAAGGAAACCGAGCAGCTGGAGGTTGCGCCGGGCTGGTTCTGGATTCCGACGGCGCAGTCCCGGGGGAACCTCATCTCCTACCTGATGGAGCCCGAGACGGACGACAACCTCATCACCTGGAACTGGGCGGATCACCTGCTGCGTGTGACCGACGAGCCGGAAGAGGGCGAGGATCGGCAGAGGGTGCCGATGATGCGCGTGCTGACGAATCAGCAAGTGCCGGCGCTGATCGTGCAGCCCTACAACGAGTATCAGCGGAACCTGTACTTCAGGTGAGCGCGGGGTTTTCGGTGCGGGTTGGGTTCGGCGGACGTCGCCGTCGCCCCTAGGGCAGGTCCGCGCATTCGCGGGGACGGTTCACCCGGTCTCATCCCAGTCGATCCCGCGCCGGCACGGCCTCCACCGCTGTATTGTCGTGGCACCTCACCACCGCGGCCCGGGTCGGCGCGAGAGGTGAAGGTGCGCCAGAGCAACGGGGGAGAACAGGGATCGCACTTTCGTGCGTCCCTCCCTTGGGCAATGGGATTCGGCACCCCCCTCCGTCAGACTTCAAAACTGAGATCCGCCGTTGGAAGAGACGGGCGGGGGCTCTCGACCCATACAAGGAGTATTCATGCGACACTCATGTCCGACGCTACGCTCGGGAGCACGACATATTCTCCCGCTACTCGCATTGCTCTCGATTCCAGCCCTTCCAGGGGTTGGAGCCGCCCAAAATGTGAACTACTCGGTCTTCCCCACCTATGAAGAGCTCAGATGGGACGATGCCTTCGGACTCGAGCACGCCCGGATGCCGGGGGTCCGGGTCGGGATCGACTTCGGCCCCTTCTTCTCCCTCCAGCCTTTCTACGCCTGGGAGAACGACGTCGCCATCCGTGACGGACTCGTGCCGACGGGAGAGGCGGAGGTTTCAGAACTCTTTGACGTCAAGCTCTTCGGGGCGGAGTTCCAGGTGAATTTTGGCAGTGGGACCCTTGTGCCCTTCGTGAAGGCCGGCGGCGGGGTGCTCCGGACCGACGACGAGGTGGACGGACGCCAGGACCGCATCCTCCTGCGAGGTGGCGGCGGTGTGGGCCTCTCCCTGGGGAACCGAGCCCGCGTCGAAGTCTACGGGGAGCGCCTGACCACCCGAATTTCGGAGTCCTTCATTCCCGGCGCGATCGACCCCGAGGACCATCCCGAGGACGGGCTGGTGAATTCGCTGGTGCTCGGAGCCGGTGTGCGCCTCCCCCTCGGCGGCGGATTCCAGGACGGGGAACAGGGCTTCGGTATCCTTCCCGGAATCTTCGTGGAGCCCTACGTCACCAGGATCGACTTCGACAGCCGCCTGCGCCTGGCCCGCCAGTACACGGCGGGGGGACGAGTCGGGATCGATCTGAACCAGAATGTGGGGCTGCGCGCCTATTACTGGCGTGGGGTGGATGAGGACTTCGGGGAGTGGGACGATGTCGAGGGATACGGTGCCGAGTTCCAGTTCGCGCTGAACACGGGGCCTGGAATCTCTCCCTTTCTCCTCGTCGGAGGTGGCCGAGTCCAGTTCAAGGATGACTTCACTGATCTGGACGGGATCGCTCGGGACCGTGAGGACCACCTCACGCTCGGGGGTGGGATCGCGATCGGACTGAGCGATCACACCCGCATCGAGCTCGGTGCGCGGAGCCTGCTCATGACGGTGGGAGAGGAGATCGCGGATGTGACCTCGCCCAATCAGTTGGTCTCGAACTGGCAGTACAGCGCGGGGATCTCGTTGGCCTTCGGAGCACGCCCCCGAGAGCCGACCGGAGCGACGCCGGCGGACCCAGCCCGAACCGCGATCGAGCGAGAGGTCGCGGCCCTCCGCGAAGAGAACGAGCGGTTGCGGCGGGGTGAGGACCCTGCCCGCGTTTCGGCCGTCGCCGGAGACACCATCCCCATGCCGAGGACGATCACCGTCCCTGTTCCGGAGGTGGGTGAGATCATTCTTCGGTACGGACCGGGATATGCGACGGGAGCGGATGGGGTTGTGGTAGTCGACTCCGTGGCCCTGCAGCCGGCCCAGATCGAGGCGATCGTGCGTGAAGCGGTACGCCAGGAGCTCGAGCGAGCCGGTATTGAACCCGGTGCGGCCGCCCCGGCACCGCCGGCGGCGGTTCCGGTTCAGCCCGCTCCCCCCGGAACCTACTTGGCCGGCCGCCGCCTGGAGGCTCTCGTTCCTTACACCGGATTCCAGTTCTCCCCCGGACAGCTCTTGATCGGGCTGCGGGCGGACCTTGGCATGATCAGCGAGTCACTACCGATCGAGATTATCCCCGATGTGAGCTTCGGCTTCGGGAGCGGCTCCACCACCCTGATGGCCGGGCTCAACGGGCGTTTCGGTTGGGATCTTGGGACGGAGCGAAATGTCTTTCCCTTTGTCGAGGCCGGGGTGGCCCTCTCCAGCCGGAAGTTCCTCACGGTGAACGTGGGCTATGGGGCCGAGTTCGATCTGACGATCGCGGGCGCGCCCCGAAGGATTTTCGTCATGCACCGTGGGGTGAACGCCTTCCGGGAGAATCAGATCCTGGTCGGGATGCGCATTCCGCGCTGAGTGGCCCTCGCCCCGGTTGGACCGGGGCGAGCGAACGGAAGTGGGAGGTCCGGCTGAGAGTGGGCGGAGCGTCGGTCGCGGTGGCGGCCGGCGCTTCGCGCAGCGGCCGGGTCCCTCTGCGGTGCCCTCGCCCCTTTGACTTCCGGGGAGCTGGTTGCAGCGGAACGGTCTCGTCGGTAGGGTAACGTCGAGGTCCAACCCCCAGATTCGCGAGGACCTGATCATGTCTCGGAATCGCTCGCCCCTCTGCATCCCATCCCCTCTGCTGTACCTGGCGTTCACCTTTGTCGCGGTGCATCTGTCCCTCCCCTCCCCGGTCCGCGCGCAAGCGGGCGCGGCCCACGGGGAGTGGCACAGCTACGGTGGGGACTCGGGGCACACCAAGTACTCCCCGCTCGATCAAATCCGCGCTGAAAACGTCTCCGACCTGCAAGTCGCCTGGAGCTGGACGTCCCCCGACGAGGAGCTCAGGGCCCGAAACGCGGTGATGCGCGAGAGCGGGACGTTCAGCACGTACGCCTACGAGGTTACGCCTCTCATGATCGGCGGCGTGTTGTACACGACCACGTCCTTGGGGCAGGTCGCGGCGATCGATCCGGCCACAGGCGAGACGATTTGGAGCTACGACCCCGTCCTCTACCTCGAGGGACGTCCGGCGGTGCACGGGTTTCTGACTCGCGGCCTCGCCTATTGGACCGACGGGGACGAAGAACGACTTCTCTATGCGGCCGGGCGGGTCTACCTCCTATCCATCAACGCGAAGACGGGCGAGCCCGACCTCGACTTCGGGCGAGGAGGCCGAGTCGATCTGAAGAGCGGCCTCGGGCGCACGATCGATGCGAGCCAGTATGCGGTCAGCTCGCCTCCGATCGTGGTCGGGGACGTCGTGATCGTCGGATCTGCCATGACGGAGGGGACCGGGTACCGGGAGGCTCCGCCCGGTCATGTGCGTGGATTCGACGTGAGAACCGGTGAGCAGAAGTGGATCTTCCACACGATCCCCCAGGAAGGGGAGTTCGGGAACGACACCTGGGAGAATGAATCCTGGAGGTATACGGGAGGAGTGAACGTCTGGACGCTGATGAGCGCCGACGAGGAGCTGGGAATCGTGTATCTCCCGGTGGGGACTCCCGTGACCGACTACTATGGCGGGCATCGGCTTGGTGACAATCTCTTCGCCAACTCCCTCGTCGCCTTGGATGCGGAAACGGGGGAGCGCGTCTGGCACTTCCAGTTCGTGCACCATTCCGTCTGGGACTACGATCCGCCCGCGGCGCCCAACCTGATCGACATCACGGTCGACGGGGAGGAGATCGCCGCCGTCGCTCAGATCACGAAGCAGGGGTTCACCTTTGTTTTCGACCGCGCCACGGGTGAGCCGGTCTGGCCGATCGAGGAGCGGCCCGTTCCGCAGTCCATCTTACCGGGTGAACGGACCTCTCCCACGCAGCCCTTTCCGACGCGCCCTCCGGTGTTCCTGACGAATGGGGCCACCGAGGACGACGTCATCGATTTCACGCCCGAGCTGCGGGCCGAAGGTCTGGCGATTTTTCGCGAGCATCACGCCGGTCCGCTCTACACGCCGCCGGCCGCTGGGACCAACATCGTGCGTCCCGGCTGGAGCGGCGGAGCGAATTGGTGGGGAGCCGCCTTCGACCCGGAGAACGGGCGTTTGTATGTGCCGAGTTGGGCCCACTTCTCTCTGGTCGAGATGGCGCCGGGATTGCCCGGAAGCTCGGACCTCACCATCCGGCCGCGCGTGCGCAATCTGAGTGGGCCGCGGGGCCTTCCCCTCTTCAAGCCCCCGTACGCACAGCTGGCGGCGCTGGACATGAACGAGGGGGAGAAGCTCTGGAGCGTGCCGGTCGGCGACGGTCCACGGGATCACGAGGCGCTTCGAGGGCTGGGCCTTCCCCAGCTGGGCAATTTCGAAAAGCTGGGCGGTCCCCTTTTGACGCGAACCCTGCTCTTCATCGGTCTGGGCATGGATTCGCAGCAGATCGGGGCCTTCCACAAGGAAACTGGGGAAGAACTCTGGCGCATGGAGCTGCCGGGCCGATTCCACGCGGCGCCGATGACCTACCTGGTGGACGGGAAGCAATTCATCGTGCTGGCCGTCGGAGGGAATGGAGAGCCCGACCGGCTCCTGGCCCTTACGCTTCCGTAGGGGCTCGACGTCCGGAGGGGTAGAAACGAAGCCGGGGGCCGCACGCGCCACGCTCCCCTATCGGATGTGCCTGTACATCATGTCCATCAGCTCGTCGTACATCTCCTCGGCTCCCTCCCCGCTCGAGCGAATGGCGGAAGCTGCGCAGTGCTTGAGGTGATTCCTCATCAGCTCCCGACCCACGGCACGGAGCGCCTCGTGGACGGAGGAGATCTGCGTCATGATGTCTGCGCAGTACCGGTCCCCTTCGACCATGCGCTGAAGACCCCGGACCTGCCCTTCGATCCGACGGAGCCGCTTCAGGTTTCGATCCTTGATCTCTGGGTCCACCTCGACGGCCTTCCGGCCTCCGCCGTCTTCCGCGTGGGACCCGCAACCACAGGAGGGCGCGGTGCTCTTCTCTTCCTTACGAGCCGCCATGGTCTCTCCGGGGCGCGGGGGGAGCGACCGGGTTCGAGGCCTCCTTCGGGGCAGCGGCGTAACCGGCCTTTCCGACCGCCGCGACCATCGCCTCGACCTCGGTGCGCGCGGCATCATACTCGATCGTCGCTCGCCCCTGCTCGAGATTGACGTCGGCATCACGGACCCCGTCCACGCCGAGAAGCGCCTCGCGTACGTGGCGAACACAGGATCCGCAGGACATCCCCGAGACCGACAGGACCAGGGCCGAAGAGTTTGCGTTCATGATTTCATCTACCTCCAAGGGATGGTGAGAGTGCGGTCGAGACACCTCATCCCAGCCGAACGGTGCGCAACCGGAGAGAGTTGGCCACGACGCTGACCGAGCTGAAGGCCATCGCGCCGCTGGCCAGGATCGGACTCAGGAGGAGCCCGAAAAAGGGGTAAAGGACCCCCGCCGCGATCGGAATCGCGGCCGCATTGTAGACGAAGGCCCAGAAGAGGTTCTGCCGCATCGTCCGAAGGGTACGACGGGAGAGGTGGATGGCATTCGGAACCCCCCCGAGATCCCCTCGCATGAGAACCACATCCCCGGCTTCCGCCGCGATGTCCGTACCGGTCCCCAGAGCGATTCCGATATCGGCCTGCGCCAGCGCCGGGGCATCGTTGATCCCGTCCCCGACCATCGCGACCACTCGTCCCTGGCTCTGGAGACGCCGGATCTCCTGCACCTTTCCCTCCGGGAGCACCTCGGCGACCAGGTCGACGATCCCGGCCTCCTTCGCCACCGCCTCGGCGGTCCGACGGTGATCTCCGGTGAGCATGACGACCTGGAGCCCCATCGCCTTGAGCCTCCCGATAGCGGCGCGACTGGTTGGCCGTATGGGGTCCGCCACACCGACGACCGCCGCGAGCGCTCCATCCACCGCCAGGTACACCGGGGTGCGCCCGCGGCCGGCGAGGTCGTCCACCGCGTCTCGCAGCGCGTCCACCCCGATCGAATGGTCGCTCAGGAGACGTGCGTTCCCGATCAGGAGTGCGGACCCGTCCACCATGCCGATCGCGCCCTGGCCGGTGATGGATTGGAACTGCTCCACCTCGAAGCGAGGGAGCCCACGGGACTCCGCATGCCGGACGATCGCCTCGCCCAACGGGTGCTCCGACGAGGCCTCCAGCGAAGCGGCCAGAGCCAGGATGCGGTCCTCGGGGAGCGTGTTCGCGGGAGCCGCAATCCAGTCGGTCACGGCCGGACGCCCTTCCGTGACCGTCCCGGTCTTGTCGAGCACGACGGTGGTCAGGTCCCGGGCGCGCTGGAGGGCCTCGCCGCCCTTCATGAGGATTCCTGCCTCCGCCCCCTTCCCGGTCGAGACCATGATCGCCGTTGGAACCGCGAGTCCCATCGCGCAGGGGCAGGCGATGATGAGAACCGCGACCGCGGCGGCGGCGGCCGGGATGAGCGAGGGTTCGGGACCGACGACGAACCAGACCAGGAAGGTGGCGATCGAGATCGAGATCGCGGCCGGGACGAAAATCCCGGTCACCCGATCCACGAGATTCTGGATCGGAGCGCGCGACCCCTGCGCATCTCGCATGAGTTGGACGATCTGCGCCAGCATGCTTTCCGCGCCGAGCCGGGTCGCGCGGTACCGAAAGGAACCGGTGCGGTTGATGGTCCCGCCGATGACCCGGTCCCCCGAGCTCTTCTCCACCGGAAGGCTTTCCCCGGTCACCATGGACTCGTCCACCGCCGAGCTCCCCTGGGTAACCTCGCCGTCAACGGGGATTCGCTCACCGGGGCGGACGATCACAATGTCCTCGTGGACGACCTCCTCCACCGGAATTTCCACCTCTTCTCCGCCCCGGTGGACCCGTGCTCGCTTCGGCTGGAGATCCACCAGCTTCCGGAGCGCGGTGGAAGTCTGCCGCTTCGCGCGGGCCTCCATCGTATTCCCCAGGAGAATCAGGGCGATGATGAAGAGGACTGCCTCGTAATAAACGGCAGGCGCCACCCCCCGCGCCAGAAAGAACCCTGGGAAGAGGGTCGCCGCCAGGGAGAAGAGGAAGGCCGCGCCGGTCCCCGTCGCCACCAGGGTGTTCATATCGGCGGAGTGGTGCCGGAAGGCCGCCCAGGCCCGGGTGTAGAAGTGCCTTCCGGCCCAACCCATGGCCAGCATCGTCATGAGAAGGAGGGCGTAGCCCAGGTACCGGACATCGATCCGGTAGAGCCAGGGGATCAAGCCCGTCAACGAGGGGTCGAGAACCCCATGGACCCAATTCATGAAAGGGTCGCCCCCGGCCACGCCACGGTCCGCATGCTCGCCCGCCGCCGCAGCACCCATCACCGGCATCGAGAGGACCATCCCGACGCTCGCGAGGAAGAGGCTCACCGAGGTCTTTCGCCGCAGCTCGAGGAATTCCTCCGACTGGGCGCGGTCCTGCGCACCCTGCTCTTCGAAGGCGGTCCGGCCCGGGGTCGGCAGTTCGGCGCCGTACCCGGTCTCCTGAATCGCGGCCACCAGCCGGTCCGGGGTGACCACCCCGGCATCGTAGTCGATCACGGCATTCTGGAGCATCAGATTCACCGAAGCGTCGTTCACGCCGGGGTGCTCCGAAAGGGCGCGTTGAACCCTCGAGCTGCAGGCCGCGCAGGTCATCCCAGACACGGGAATGGTGACCTTGGCCGGGCGGGTCGCCTCGTGGAGGGTCTTCACGGCGCCTCCCCATCCGCGACCGTGAGCCGGCCGCGAAGCATGCTCATTCCGCAGGTGAAGTCGAACTCCCCGGCGGACTCCGGAGTGAACTCGACGGCGGTTCTGCTGTGCGCGGGGAGGAATTTCCGAATTCCGAAGGCCGGCAGGACGATCTCCTCCGAACAACCCGAGGTCTCACGCCGGTCGAAGACGAGTCGCACCGGAATCCCCCGACGGACCCGCACCTGGCTGGGTTCGTATCCCCCCTGCACGACGATCTCGACCTCCTGAACCCCGCCCGCTCCCACACCGGCCTGAACGGGGGAACGCCCCGCACGGAAGAAGTACCAGTTCACCCAGAGAATCGCGGCAACGCCGCCCAATAAAACGACGAGATCCAGCGGGCTCATCGCCGTGCCTCCTTCGGCCTCCACCACGCGTGCCCATCCATCGTTCCGTCGCCTCCGATCTGACGTGGGGGTGCCGCGCCGCGCCGCACCAGGAGAGGGGACTCGCAGCTTCTTTCGGCGCTATATACCCTACTGGGGTATACGATAGATAGGCCCAGGGGGTATGTCAAGGCGCACTGGCGGGCACCACCTCATCAACGGATGAGCGCTTGGGTGATCGGGGGATTATCGTTGATCATGCGATCCGGACTCCTCTCCATCGCCCTCTTCCTCACGGCGTGCGCGACTTCCCTCGACTCCCTCCCCGTGGGCAGGTCTCCCGTGGAGGGATGGTGCTGTGTCCGCGGGGAGGAGCCCCTCACCCTGGAGTACCTCGGGGCGGGCGGATGGCTCCTCCGGATGGGAGAGGCCGCGATCCTGACCGCGCCGTTCTTCTCCAATCCGGGGCTCCTCGACGTCACCTTCGGGCGAATAGAGTCCGACTCCGCGGCGATCGAGCGGTACCTCCCGCCCGTCTCCGATGTCCCCGCCGTCCTCGTCGGGCATGCGCACTACGACCACCTCATGGACCTTCCCTACATCCTTCGCAGGCGAGCGCCGGAGGCGCGGATGTACGGGAGCCGGACGGCGGCGAATCTCCTCCGGGGGGATCCCGAACTCGACCCGGTCCGGCTCGTCTCGGTCGAGGAGAGCGCCGGAAACTCGGAGCACCCCGGCAGCTGGCACTCGACGGCGGACGGTCGCATCCGCTTCATGGCGCTCCGCTCGGGACACGCCCCGCACTTCTTCGGGATCCATCTCTTCCAGGGGGAGCGCCGCGAACCCGCGACGGAGCTCCCCGAATGGGCGGGGGAATGGGTGGAGGGGACGCCCCCCGCCTACCTGATCGACTTCCTTTCCCCCGAAGGGGAGGTCCTCTACCGGATCCACTATCAGGACGCCGCCTCCACCCCGCCGGAGGGATTTCCTCCCCCGCTCGCGGATGGGATCCCGGTGGACCTCGCGATCGTCTGCGCGCCGGGTTACCAGGAGGTCCGCGACTTCCCCGAGGGGATCCTCCGTCGCCTCGAGCCCAGGCAGGTCCTGGTCGGCCACTGGGAGAGCTTCTTCCGGTCGCGGGAGGAAGAGGAGTTCCGCGGCGTCCCGGCGACCGATCTGGAGGGATTCCTGAGGCGGATGGAAGCCGCCCTCCCTGCCGAAGCGGAGTGGGAGATACCGACCCCGGGGACGACGATCCGGGTGGCCGCGGCAACCTCGCCTACTCCACCCGAACCGCGCTGATACCCCCGTTGGCCGCGGAGGGGACAGTCGCGTCCCCTAGGGCACGTCCATCCGCCGCAGCCGCCGCACCGTGAGAAAAACGAACCCGCCCAACACCGCGGCCGAAACGCCTATGGTAACGCCCGATTCGAGGTTGTCCGTCCAGGCGAAACGCCGCTCGTCCAGGACGTGGATCCAGGCGGTCGTGTAGTGACGGAGGCTGAAGAGCCTCACGCCTCTCACAAAGCCAGAAAAAAAGCCCTCCCACACGACGATGTAGAGGAGGCCGATCCCGATGGGGTGCGAGGCCACGAGGCCGAGCCAGACGAAAGCCGACGCGTAAAGCGCCACCCCGATGAGTGCCGAAGTCGTGACCGCGATCGCCGCTCGGGTATCTCCTTCGATCGCGATATCGGTCGCCGCGAAGGCGCTGATCGCGATGAAAGGGGCGGCGAGGCTGAACGTCGCCAGGAGCTTCGGAAAGACGATCCGCCAACGCGGGATCGGCGCGAGAGTGAGGTTCGCGAGTGTGCGGTCTTCCACCTCGCTTGCGAATGCGGCGGCCGCGATCGCCAGGACCACGAGGGGAATGATGGAGCCCGAGAGGAACCCGGCCAGAACGTTTTCTTCGAACTCCTGAACCGAGAATTCCCCCGTGAGGAAGGCGACCCAGGTGATGAGCACCGGGAGCGTCGCGAGGGCCGTCATGATGAGGAGCCGCCATCGGCCGGCGAGCTGACGGAGCGTGAGGAGATAGATCGCGCCCATTCTCACCCCTCGACCAGGTAGCCGAAGACGCTCTCGAGCGAGTCGTCGAGCGGCTCGACCCTGCGAATCCGAATCGCCGCTTCCTGCGCGCGGCGCGGCAGCTCGATCTGGAGGGCACGCACGTTCCGACTCAGCACCACGATGGCCCCGTCGGGATCGAAGTTCACCGCGTCCACGGAGTCGAGCTTCACGAGCTGGGCGGCCAGCTCCCGAGGCTGGTCCGAGATCACACGAACGTGGTACGGGCGTTTGTCGAGCGCCGCCCGGATCGCGCGGTATCCACCCGACGCCGCCAGCTTTCCATTGATGACGAGGACGACGGTATCCGCGAGCTGCTCCACTTCTTCGAGGATGTGCGAAGACACGACGATGGTTCGCCCTTCCTCCGCGAGCCTTCTCAAGAGCTCCTGGAAGTGCACGCGCTGGCCGGGATCCGCGCCGTTCAGCGGCTCGTCCAGGATGAGGAGCTCCGGGTCGTGTACCAGGGTCGCGGCGAGCCTCATCCGCTGGCGCATCCCCCGCGAATAGGTGGACATGGGGCGCTTCGAGGCATCCACGAGATCCACGAGGGCGATGGCGCGATCCACGGCGGCCTCGAGATCCTCCACCCCGCGCAGGCGCCCCATCATCCGGACGAAGTCGCGCCCCTTCATGAAGCCGTAAACGGTTTCGTGCTCCGACATTACGCCCATGCGCGCATACAAAGGCGGGTTATCGCGCACGGGCCGGCCGAAAACGGTGATCGCTCCGGCGGATACCCTGGCGAGTCCCGTCATCATGCGGAGGAGGGTCGTTTTTCCGGCACCATTGGGCCCGAGAAGTCCGGTGATTCCTGGCATGACGTCGAAGGTGACGGCGCTCACCGCGACGACGCTTCCGAACCAGCGCGACACGCGGTCCACCCGGATGATCGGCTGGGGCTCCAGGCTCACGGCGTGAGTCTCCGGTAGCGCCGCCAAAGGATCGCGACCGGCGCGACGGTCCAGAGAAAGTACCAGGCCACGAGGACCGAAGGCGGGAACTGCCGGGCGGGCGCAGGTCGTGTGACGTCGCTCACCTCGCCGAAAATCAGATCGTTCAGATGCACCGGGATGTTCGAGAGGTTGAACATCGAGATCCACCGTCCGGCGCTCGAATCGTCCAGCTCCATGGCCAGCGCCGTGGTGAAGGGCGTCGAGATCACGAACAGGCCCACGAGGAAGACGGACGCATATGCGCGCCGCGTCGTGAAGGAGGCGACGAGCATGGCGAGGCTCGTGGTGTACGCCGCGAACGCCGCGCCGGCGGCGAGGTACCGTGGCACGTCGAGCCAGTTGACGCGCAGGTATGCGACCGGGTCCGAATCGCCCATCGCGAGCCCGATCAGAAGGACCGTCTGGGGAAGCCAGGCGACCCCGAGCATCACCGTGAAGAAGGCGAGCCAGCGGCTGAGGACGTAATCCGTCCCCGTGATCGGCCGGACGAGGTAGAGGTTGATCACCCCCTCGCGCCGGTCGGGGCAGAGGAGCTCGGGCGCGCACACGGCCGCAAAAACGAAGAAGATGATGGACGCGATCCCGTTGAAGTCCGAATGCGACGGAAGATTGAGTGCATCCGCCGCCCCGGAGCCCGCGAGCTGATAGGCGAGGCCGGCGAAGAGGGCGAATACCAGCCCGATCCCTCCAAGCAGGATGATGAAGAACCAGGGCAGGATCTTCGCGCGGCCCCCGCGTCCGAGTCCGAGCGCTCCCCTCAGCCCGTCCTTGTAGATCGCGAGACGGGAACGGTTCCGACCTTCCCGGGGGCCCCCATAACTCCGATAGCCGATATCGAAGACGGTGCCCTGGGCGCCCATGGTCCTTCCTTCGCTGGTCATCGGGGGGCGTCCTGAGGGGGCCGGCGGTCGCCGCCCCGTCGAAAGAGCTCCGTCAGGGCCCGCCGGCGGGGCGCCATGCGACGTAACGGAACTTCGGTCTCGACGAGGGCCGCACGGATCTGATCGTACACCGTCTCGTCGGTGCCTTCGACGTAGAGGCCGCGCCCATCCAACACGACCGCGACCCCCCGGATCTCCAAGGCCGCCACGAACCGGTCGCGGTCGGCGTCCACCTCGATGAAGACCGTCTCGCTTTCCTTCGTGAAGTGCTCGACTTCCCCGGACTCTACGACCTTCCCGTCCCTGAGAACGACGATCCGGTCGCAGGTGCGCTCGACGTCCGCCATCAGGTGCGAAGAGAAGAGGACGCTGATCCCGAACTCACGGTGCGTCTTCCGAATGAGCGCGAGCATCTCCTCGCGTCCGACCGGGTCGAGCCCCGCGGTCGGTTCGTCCAGGAAGACGATCGCGGGATCGTGAACGAGCGCCTGGGCCAGTTTCACCCGCTGCTTCATCCCGGTGGAATAGCCGCCCATGGCACGATACCGCTCCTCGAAGAGGCCGGTGTGCCGGAGGGTATCCGCCGCGCGGAGGCGGGCGTGAGTGGGAGGGAGACCGCTCGCTTCGGCCATGTGCGTGAGGAACTCGGCGGCCGAGACGGAGCGGGGAAGGCAATCGTGCTCGGGCATATAGCCAACTCTCGAGCGAATCCCGACGCTCTCCGCGGCGCTTTCCCCGAGAATCTTCGCCGATCCCGACGTGGGACGGACGAGCCCCAGAAGGATCTTGATGGCCGTGGACTTTCCCGCGCCGTTTTCTCCGAGAAGGCCGGTGATCCCGTCCGAGACTTCGAAGGCAATGTCGTCGAGGGCGACGACGTCGCCGTACCGCTTGGTCAGCTTCTCGACCGAGAGCCGCACGGATGACGGGTGCATGCCGTCCACGTTATGCATGCGGTGAGACAGTTGGGGAGGCGTTCGCCATTGCCGTCCTTCGCCGTTCGAGACAGGAGAATCTACGGCGGCCGCTTCAAATCGGTTTCAGAGGGAAGGGAGTTAGAGCGCCAGGTGAATCCGTGCAAGCCATCGGCGCGTCCGTCCGTCTTATCCCTTGACGAACTAGGGTTCACGGCGACATTCTTCTGCGACGATACCTAGGTGAGCTATGTATATGTGCCGCAACCCGACGCCAGGACTATGAGCGGAAGCGATCTCTTCACCGGGACCCTCGACATTCTGATCCTCAACTCGCTACGCGCGGGCCCGATGCACGGCTACGCGATCGGGCGGCGGCTGCGCGAACGCTCCGAGGGCGTGCTGGACGTCGAGGAGGGGGCGCTCTACCCGGCGCTCCACCGGCTCGAGGGGCGCGGCCTCCTCAGGGCGTCCTGGGCGAAAACGGAAACGGGCCGCCGCGCGAAGTTCTACCGCCTGACGCCGGAGGGGGAAGCGCGGTTGGAACGCCTGTCGGAGCGGTGGCGGGTCTTCTCGGGGGCCGTCAACCAAGTCATTCGCGAGGCGGAGGGATGAGCTTCTGGCGGGGGAGGGAGGGATACCGCGCGGAGGTGAGCGAGGAGATCGCCTTTCATCTCGAAATGCGCGCACGGGAGTTCGAATCGGAGGGAATGGAACGGGAGGAGGCGTGGCGCGCCGCGCTGGACTCGTTCGGCGTCCCAGAGGACATCGAGCGGGAGGTGCTGGAGATGAAGGAGCATAAGAAGAACATGCGCCCCGTTCGGGAGATCGCCGGATCCTTCGGCCAGGACCTGCGCTATGCGGCGCGGTTCCTCGTGCGGAATCGCGTCTTCACCCTCGTCGCGGTCGGAACACTCGCCCTCGGGATCGGCGCGACCACGGCGATCTTCTCCCTTCTCGACGCCGCGCTCTTCCGCGAGCCCGCGGTGGCCGACCCCCAATCCCTCGTGGCGGTCTATACGACGAGCCGCATGGGGGAGCCGCGGTCCTCGACCTCGTATCCCGAGTACCTCGACTACAGGGACCAAACGTCGAGCCTCTCCGACCTCGCCGCGGTCTTTCCCCTTCAGGTCAGCCTGGGCGACGAGGCGCGGGGCGCCCGCATGCTTGAGGCGGTGGGCGTCACCGGCAACTTCTTTCCGATCTTGGGTGTGGAGGCCTCGCGCGGGCGCCTTCTCCAGCGGAGCGACGACATGCTGCGGGCGGGCGCGCCCGTCGCCGTCCTCTCGCACGATCTCTGGCGAGATCACTTCGGAAGCGATCCCGCGATCGTAGGGCGGTCCATCCGATTGAACGGGCGGGCGATCGAGGTCGTCGGCGTGACGCACGAGCGCTTCGAAGGGCTGACCCTCGGCGAAGGGGCGGACCTCTGGCTTCCCATGCAGACGGGTGGCGCGCTCCGCGACTTTCCGGAGAACATGTGGGATTCGCGGGGATCGCGGTGGATTGCCCGGTTGGTCGGTAGGCTCTCGCCGGGCGCCCCACCGGACCGTGCCCGCTCGGAGCTCCTCGCCCTCTCCGAGCGCCTGATCCAAGAGGACCCGACCCGTGGGACCCGCTCCATCACGCTGGATCCGCTCGGGAGCTATCTCCTCCCCCTCGGTGCCGAAACGTCGCTTCCGCGGTTCGTCTGGCTGCTCATGGGGGTGGTTGGAGCGACGCTCCTTCTCGCCTGTGCCAACCTCGCAAACCTCCTCCTCGCGCGGGCCTCGGCACGGAGGAGCGAGATCGGAATCCGAATCGCGATCGGCGCCGGGCGCGGGCGCATCGTCCGCCAACTCCTGGTCGAAAGCCTCCTTCTCGCGGGATCCGGTGGCGTCGTAGGACTCCTCGTCGC
This sequence comes from Gemmatimonadota bacterium, assembly GCA_040882465.1. Taxonomy (NCBI): domain Bacteria; kingdom Pseudomonadati; phylum Gemmatimonadota; species Gemmatimonadota bacterium. The sequence goes on along the minus strand of JBBEBG010000026.1, from coordinate 253,078 downwards.
CCTCGGACTGCTGCGCGCCCTCGGCGCGTACGAGCTCCCCGGAGGGCTCCCGATTTCCGCGCTCGGCGGGACCTTGGACGGCCGGATGCTTGCCGCCGCCGCCGTCCTCTCCGCGGCCACCGCCCTCCTCTGCGGGCTGATCCCGGCCCTTCAGTCGACTCGCCGCGAAGTCGCCCAGGGACTCCATCGGGGCGGGGGCGCAGAGCTGAGGCATGGAGGCGGGCGCCTGCGTCGCGCCCTCGTCGCAGTCCAGGTGAGCCTCTGCTTCGTGCTCCTCGCCGGTTCGGGGCTCTTCATTCACTCCTTGCGTAGCGCGCTGGACGCGGATCTGGGGTTCGAGCCGCACGGGGTGATCGTGGCCAACTTCAGTCTCGGCGTCCTCGGATACGAGCCCTCCGAGGTCCTCCGGTTCACCGAGGAGCTGAGGAGTCGGACGCTCGCCCAACCCGGTGTGAGCGCCGCCGCCCTGGCCAACGTCGTCCCCTTCGGACCAGGCGGCTTCATGGGGACGTTCGCGACGGTGGACGGCTACCAGCCCGGTCCGGACGAGGAGATGCGGGTGGATCAGGTCTTCACGACCCCCGGCTACTTCGAGTCGCTGGGCATCGAGATTCTGGCCGGAAGGGACTTCGCCCCAGCGGACGCGGAGGGCTCATCCTACGTGGCCATCGTGAGCCGGTCCATGGCCGAGCTGTACTGGCCGGGCGGCGAGGCGCTCGGCCGCACGATTCGTCCGCCCGCCGCCCCAGGCGCGGAGAGCCCGGGGATTCAGGTCGTGGGGATCGTGGAGGACGCCCACTGGAGGGCCATCGAGGAGGATGCGACCAACTTCGTCTTCCTTCCGTTGGCGCAATACCCGGGGCGTTTCGCCGTCATGACGATGGCCGTTCGAACGGCCGGGGATGTGGGGGCCCTCCTTCCCACTCTCCGCGGCGAGGCCCAGGGGCTCGATCCGGAGCTTTCCTTCACCCTCCTCACGACCCTCGACGAGCAGGTTGGAGACCGCCTCATGCCGCAGCGGGTGGGATCGGTCCTCCTCTCCGGGTTCGCGGCGCTCGCACTTCTTCTGGCGGCAGTCGGAATCGTGGGCGTGGTCTCCTATACGATCCGGGAGCAGCGGCGGGCGATCGGGGTGCGAATGGCGCTCGGCGCGGGGCGGGACAGGATCGTGAGGCAGGTCGTGCGAAGCATGCTGAGCCCGATCGTCATCGGGCTCTCCGCGGGTCTCGTCGGAACTCTCCTCCTCGACGACGCGGTCGAGACCTTCCTCTACGGGGTGTCTCCGGGGGATCCGGTGACGTATGGAGCGATCGCGGCCGGTCTCGCGTTCGTGGCCCTGCTCGCGACCCTGGTTCCCGCGAGGGAAGCGGCGCGCGTGGATCCGATGAGGGCGATGCGGGCGGAGTAAGGATCGAACGGTCGCGCGGCGGGGCCAAGGGTGGCACATTTGGAGGTCCGTCCATCCAGGGGAGCGCCTTGCGCCCCGTCATGACTTCACCCGGGAGCTCCACATGACCCCGCGCCTGACCCTTGCCGCCGCATTTGTCCTGCTCCTCACGCCGCTGTCTGCCAGCGGCCAGAATCCGCTCGTCGAATCTCTGAGGTGGCTCTTCGACCGCACGAGCGAGAATGTCATGGCCACGGCCGAGATGCTGGACGAGCAGATGTACGCTTACCGTCCCACGGACGAGGTGCGGAGCACCGGCCAGATCCTCGCCCACGTCGCCTTCTCACAGTACCAGTTCTGTGCCGCCGCGGCGGGAGAGTCGAACCCGAACTCTGAGAACTTCGAGGAGACGCGGACCACCAAGGCGACCATCGTCCAGGCGCTCGAGGCGGGCTTCGCGTATTGCGCGGGTGTCTTCGACCGCACGCCAGACTCGGGGGCGGCCCGCCCGGTGACCTTCCTAGGTCAGAACACCACGGGCGGGATCCTGGCCTTCAACTCGGCGCACAATTACGAGCACTACGGAAATCTCGTTACCTACATGCGCCTCAACGGGATCGTGCCCCCGTCGTCCATGTAGGGGCAGTCGGGGGCTACAGCACCGTCACCCGAAGTCCGGGTACTCGCGTGAAGTGCTTCTCGCCCTCGGGTCCCACGAGGACGCCGAACTCGAGGTCGAGGGCGGTCGCGGCCACGGTGAGATCGTTGGAGGGAATGAGGGCTCCGCGGCGGTGCAGCTGAGCAAAGATCTCCGACCATCGGCGGGCCGCGCCCGCCCCGAACTCCGCGATGGGGAGTCTCGAGGCAAGGGCTTCGACCTTGCCCCTTCGCATCGCCGCCCGTTCCGGGGTTTCAGCCAGAAGGACACCGGAGAGCAGCTCCGCGTAAACGATCGCGGGAAGGGCGGCCGGCTCCTCACCCAAGGCCTCGACGAGCGGATCCCAATCGCGTTCCATGCGCTCCAGCGCGATGAGCGCGCTCGTGTCGATCAGAAGTCCCAACGGCCTTCCGGTGGGTGGTCCGCCCTCGACACGGCTTCGAGGTCCTCCGCGAACGCAGTCTCGGCCTCCCCGACTTCACGCCACGCGGCCAGCCCTTCGCGAACGGTCCCGTGCGGCTGTCGCTCGAGCGGAGTGATGCGGGCGACAGGCTCGCCGTTTCGTTCGATGAGGAAGGAATCCCCCCGGTAGCGGATCCGGGCGAGGATCTCGCCGACGTTTCGCGCGAGATCGGTGGCGGACAGGCGGTGTTCCATATCCGCAAAATACGTGATTCTGTAATATACGCAATCGATGGCGCCCAGAACCGGTTGCCGACCGCGCTCACACCTCTATGATCGAACCGTAGACGGGCGCGAGGGACACGAGGAAGTCCTCGACCGGTAGGCAAAGCACGTCTCCTTTCCGCATCCGTCGCTCACCGCGGTATAGAAGTACCGCTTCGGACTCCGGATAATCCTCTCGAAAAGCCTTCAGGCCCCGCAGATCGGCGGGACGCACCTCCGAGCCGTTCTTCACTTCCACGGCCCAGAAACCATCGGGCCCGTAGAGGACGAAATCGACTTCGACTCCGGATCGGGTGCGCCAAGTGTATAGTGAGAGGTCGCGTTCCGAATACGCCACCCACGCACGAAGATGCTGCGCGACGAGCCCTTCCAGGGCGGCGCCGTCGATCTCCGCCGGTCGGTCGAGCGGGCCCGAGGGTCGAAGCGAGCGGAAAACCCCTGCGTCGAAGAGGTAGAACTTGGGATGTGCCGCAGGTTTCCGTTTGGCCCTTCGCGTGAATACGTCAACGCGGAACGCGAGGAGCAGATCCTCCAGCACCTCCAGGAAGCCCTGAACCGTCCTGCGGTTCGCGCCCGTGTCCCGCGCCACCGAGCTCACGTTCAGCACCTGGGCATGCGAGAAGCTCACCGCTTCCAGGAAGCGCGCGAAGTCCCCCAGGTTCCGCACCAGCCCTTCCGCCTTGACCTCCTGCTCCAGGTAAAGCCCCACGTAAGCGCCGAGCACCTCATCAGGTGCGGACGACGATACGACCAACGGGAGCAATCCGTGCGCGAGGGCCCCGGTGAGGGAGAAACCGGACCACTCCGACGCCATGAACGGATGGAGGGTTTTCAGGACTGCGCGGCCCCCGAGCAAATCGACCCCGCCCTGGCGTAGCTTGCGGGCGCTGGATCCGGTGAGCGCGAACCGCTTCGGTGGCCCGGACTCCATGAGGTCGTGGACGACGTTCAGGAGTTCCGGGACGCGCTGCACCTCATCGATGACCACGTCCGACTGCGCTTGCGAGGCCCCGAGGACCAGCTCTCGCAGCCTTTCCGGGCGAGCCTTTAAGGCCCGGTATTCCTCCGGGTGCAGGAGGTTCAACCAGAGCGCCGTCGGCAGCGCCTGGCGAAGCCAGGTGGTCTTTCCGGTGCCGCGCGGACCGAAGAGAAAGAAGCTCCGGTCCGGGACGGCGAAAAATCGCCTTTCTAATGCCATATTGGGTCGCAAAATGGCATTAGCACCGCCGTTTTGTCAATCGAAGGTCTTCCGCGGGGTCCCATCGGGGAGTGGAAAAGGCGTGGCCTTGGGCAGCGTGTTTTCGTTGCCGTTCGGGGGGGAGGCGATGGAGGAACCCCTCCTCCGGGCGCGACGCTACTCCTCCTTCAAGACCATCATCGGGTCCAACCGGCCGGCCCGGCGGGCGGGGAAGTAGCTGGCGGCGAGTGCGACGGCGAGGAGCAGGGCCGCGACCCCGACGAACGTCACGGGGTCCTGGGGTTCCACCCCGAAGAGCATCCCTTCCACGATTCGCCCCAGCCCGAAGGCGACCGCCACGCCGATCGACACCCCCACGAGCGAAAGGACGGCGCCTCGACCGAGGATGGACGACGCGACCTCCCCGGCCCGCGCACCCATCGCGATTCGGATGCCGATCTCTTTCGACCGTTGCCCGACGACGTAGGCCTGGACGCCGTAAAGCCCAACGGCCGCGAGGATGAGTGCGACCAACCCGAAGGCGCTCACGAGAACGGCCATGGAGCGGTAGGAGTTGGTCTGCCCATCCACCAGGTCCTGTAGCGTCTGGACACCGAAGACGGCCACGGCCGGGTCCACCTCGTGGATCGCCCCCTCGATCGCTGAGACCAGGCCGGCCGGCGGGACCGCGGTCCGGGCGACGAAGGTGAGGTTTCCATCATCCACCCGGGCCTGAGGAACGTATACGCGGCTCACCGGTTCCTCTCCGAGGCTGTAATACTTGGCGTCCTCGGCCACTCCCACCACGGTCCACTCGTCGTCCCGCCACCGGAAGATTCTCCCCACCCCGCTCTCCCCCGGGAAAAGCCGTTCGGCCGCCGTCCGGCTGATCACCAGAGAGCGGACCGCATATCCGTCGTCTACCTCGGTGATCGGCCGCCCGGCCACGACCTGGACGCCCATCGTTTCGAAGTAGCCGGCGCCGACCCGGTTCATGGAGAGATTGAGCCCCTCCTCCTCATACTCGGTGCCGATCGGGCGAAAGTTACTTGTCGAGCGCCCGCTGAAGGGGCCCCGATCGGTGAGGGCGGCGGACACGACGCCCGGGAGTGCCCGGATGCGCTCGAGGACCCCTCGCTGAAAGAGCTGCACGCCCTCCGCGTCGTAGCCGTGGGTACCGAGCTGCACGCTCATGAGGACCCGATTCTCCGGATCGAATCCCAGTTCCACCGACCGGGCCGCAAGGACGCTTCGCACGAAGAGGCCGGCCCCCGCGACGAGAACCACGGAAGCGGCGATCTGACCGACGACGAGCGCGCTGCGCGCGGGGCTTCGGCGCGTGTTCCGTAGCTGGCGTCGAAGTGTCGTCCCGAGATCGGTGCTGGACAACTTCAGGGCGGGGGCCAGGCCGAAAACTGCGGTCATGATCAGCGTCACGGCGACCGTTCCGAGAAGCACCAAGCCGTCGGGCGTCATGTCGGCCGCGAAGTAGAAAGGAAGAAGCCGCGCCACGATTCCCGCTCCCCAATATGCCAGGGCGAGGCCCGCGACACACGCGACGCCGGCCAGGAGTGCGCTTTCGGTCAGGAGCTGTCGGAGCAGCCGGCCACGGCCCGCGCCGAGCGCCGCGCGCACGCCGATCTCTCCCTCCCGCGCCGACCCGCGAGCGAGAAGGAGGATGACCAGGTTCGCGCATCCGATGAAGAGCACGGCGCCCGCAACGATCCCCAGAAGCCAAATCGTCCGGTGCAGCCGCTCGGCCTCTCCGGGGGAGAATCCCGGGTCCGAGCTCACCTCCATGCGAACCCCGGCGACGTCGTTGCTGCGTGCCCAGTCGCCGAATTCCTCCTGCCACGCGAAGGCAAGGACGTCCATGTCCGAGCGGGCGGATTCCAGAGAAGCTTCCGCGCCGAGCCGCGCGATCACCTTGAGCCAGGAGTTGGACTCCCCGGGGCGGCGCTCGAGCATCTCCTCCCAACCGGCGGCCAGCGCCCCCTGCATCGTCACGGGAACGTAGAAGTCCGGCGACACATCAATGGGGGTGATTCCGCGGAAGTCGGCCTCGGTCACGCCCACCACGATGAAGGGGGTGCCATTCAGAGCGATCGTCCTGGTGAGGATGGCCGAGTCGGCTCCGAACTCGCGTTGCCAGAAGGCGTGATCGAGGACGACGACGGGATGGGTTCCGGGGGTCACCCCTTCCTCCGGGAGGAATCCGCGGCCCAACGCCAATCCCGTTCCGAGCGCCTGAAAGAAGTTGTGCGAAACGACCCAGCCGTCGGCGGGCGACGGGGGAGAGTCATCCCACCTCACCGCGGCGGTCAAGGGAAAGCCCGTATATGCAAAGACATCCGAGAAAACCCCGTTCTCCTCGCGGACGAATTTGAAGTCCGTGTAAGACCAGGAGGATTCGTCGCCATTCTCGTTCAACCACTGAAGCCCCACGAGCTCATCGGCACTTCCGACTCCAGGGGGATCCTCGAAGAGAACTCGATGGGCGAGGGTGAAGACGATGGCGTTGGCGCCGATTCCCACCACGAGGACGAGCGTGGCCGCGAGCGAAAATCCGCGGTCGCGGAAGAGCGAGCGGAATCCGAATCGAAGGTCCTGCTCCAGGCGGTCGAGCCACATCCCGCCCCACATCGTGCGGGTGACCTCCTTCACCCGCCCGGGGTCTCCGAATTCCCGACGTACGGCCCGTTCGGCGTCAACACGGGATTCCCCGCGGGCCACACGCTCTGCGACGGCCATGTCCACGTGCGCCTGGATTTCGTCTTCCAGCTCGCGTTCGCGGCGGTTGCGTGAGAAAAACGGGGTCATGCCGGCCCTCCTTCCGGCGCCTCGAGAATTTGCGCCATTGCGGAGGTGAGCTGTGCCCAGCGGGTGCGCTCCTGGACGAGTTGCTTCCGGCCCGCGTCCGTGAGGCGGTATTCCCGTACCCGCTGATTGTTCTCGGACAGAGTCCAGTCCGCCTTGATCCAACCTCTCCGTTCGAGGCGGTGGAGCGCAGGATAGAGGGAGCCCGTCTCGACCTGGAGGAGCTCGCTCGAGTTGGCGCGGATCATCTGGGAAATCCCGTAGCCGTGCCGTGGGCCCCACCGAAGCGTCTGGAGGATAATGAGGTCGAGCGTTCCCTGGAGGAGCTCGATGCGCGCGAGTGGCTGCTTGGTCATCGTTGGTCCCCTTGGGGTGTAGGAAGCCTACATCTTAGGGGGTAGGATATCTACATCTTTGGGGTGGCGTCAATCCTCGAGCGCGGAAGGAGCGTCGGAGTGAGACTCGTGGTTCCTGAACGGGGCACCGATGCGTTCGGCAGGGGCGCAGGTCGAACCGGTTCCCGAGCCCCGATGGAGTTCCACGAGCCGCATCTCCTGGGCACGGCTCCTTGCCCTCGGGCACGGAGCGAAGGGTGGTCGCGAGGTCCTCCTCCCCCGCGTCTGTCTCGCGTGCTCGGCTCCTGGAGCCATCGGGCCCCAGCTCACCCGCTTCGCGGCATGTCCGGGACATCCCGGAGACGTCGTCCTATTCTCGCGTTGTCGAGCGAATTCCGGAGGCGAATCGAACGCGGCCCAGCCTCGGTCGCCATGATGACGTGTCCCCATGAGGGGCTCGACTAGAACGGCGGCCGTTCGCGTGCGTCGCTCGCCGTTGGTTAGAAGATCGTATAGATGAACGGCGCGAGCGCGGAGCCCTGCGCGAACACCAGGAGCGACCCCACGAGGAGCATCACCACGAGGATCGGCAGCAGCCAGTATTTCTTTCGCGATCGCATGTAGGCCCACAGCTCTTTGATCAGGCTCATCAACTCATCCTTCTGTAGTCCCGTTCAGAACTGCCGCTCGAGGTCACTCCGCCGTCCCGCGCCGTCGGGGCGGTCCACCCAATAACTTCCATCCACAGGCTTCCGGACCATCGGGTTGCGGGCGAAGAGTCGCATCAACATCCCGGTGGGGAAAAACGCAAGGTAATAGGTGGCGGCTAGAAAGATGGGTGTCGTGATCCTGGACAGGAGGTGCGCGAAGCCCATCCATGCCCGATAAGCCGGCCCCAGCTGGCCGGGAATCAGGACACCGGCGATCGCCAGGAGTCCGCCCAGCGCCGCGAGCCCTCCCGCGACCCTGAGATGATCCCTCCGCCAGGCAACGCCGGCCAGCACGAGGAAGGCCGCGCCCACCGTGAGCGCGAATTTCTTGCCCTCGTGGGCGCTCAGTCGAGCTGGAACTGTGTTTTCCAATCGGATTCCTCCTTCCATGCCGGCTGGTCCTCTTTCGCAAGGAAAAAGCGGCCGAGGACCAACGAATCGATATCGGTGCGCATGAAGCAGCGATACGCGTCCTCCGGCGTGCAAACGATGGGTTCCCCACGCACGTTGAAGGAAGTATTCACGAGAACGCCACAGCCGGTGAGCCCCTCGAAGGCCCGGATCAAGTCGTAATAGTCGGGACTCGTCTCTCGGTCGACGGTCTGCACCCGCGCAGAGTAGTCCACGTGCGTGATCGCCGGGATGTCCGATCTCGGCACCTTCAGCTTCTCGATTCCCCAAAGCTTGCCCGAGGCTTCCGACATCGGGATTCGACGCTCCTCCTTGACCGGCGCCACGAGAAGCATGTAAGGCGAGTCCACGTCCAGCTCGAAGTAGTCGGCGACTCGTTCCCGAAGTACGCTGGGAGCGAATGGGCGAAAGCTTTCCCGGAACTTGATCTTCAGATTCATCTGGGTCTGCATGTGCGGATTCCTCGGATCTCCCAAGATGCTTCGGGCACCGAGGGCCCTCGGCCCGAATTCCATCCGACCGTTGAACCACCCGACGATCTTTCCCTCCGCCATCTGGGCCGCAACCCGCTCGTTCAGTTCGTTCCGCTCGAGCTTCCGATATACCGCGCCCACCCCCGTCAGATACTCTTCGATCTCGGCCTCCGAAAATTCGGGTCCCAGGTAAGATCCTTTCATCGAATCCCTTCCGGGCGTCACCGCGCGTGGGCGGTCCAGATGGCGATGCCAGATGAGCTGCGCGACACCAAGACTTCCACCGGCATCTCCGGCGGCCGGTTGGATCCAGATCTCCTTGAAAGGACCCTCGCGGAGGAGCCGACCATTCCCGACGCAGTTGAGGGCGACTCCCCCGGCAAGACAGAGACGATCGAGGCCAGTCTCGCGATGGGCGGTGCGGGCCATCCGTAACATGATCTCTTCGCACACTTCTTGGACCGAGCGTGCGAGGTCCATCTCACGCTGGGTCAGCAATGACTCGGGCTTCCGCGGAGGGCCTCCGAAGAGCTCGTCGAACGCCCCGTTCGTCATGGTCAGGCCGGTGAGGTAGCCGAAGTAGTCCTGATTCATCCTGAACGAGCCGTCTGGACGGAGGTCGATCAGCCTATCCAAGATCAGGTCCACGAACCGAGGCTCCCCGTAAGGCGCCAGCCCCATGACCTTGTATTCCCCCGAGTTGACCTTGAATCCGGTGTAGTATGTGAATGCGGAGTAGAGGAGGCCGAGAGAGTCCGGCCAATGCAGCTCCCGGAACAGCTCGATGTCGTTCCCCCTTCCCACACCCATAGTCGCCGTCGCCCACTCCCCGACTCCGTCCAACGTGAGGATGGCGGCCTCGTCGAAGGGCGAGGGGAAAAAGGCACTTGCCGCATGGGATTCGTGATGCTCCGCGAAGAGGAGCTCTCCGTCGTATCCGAGGGAGCGGCGGATCTCACGCTCCATGAACAGCTTTTCCTTCATCCAGAGAGGCCCTGCCATCAAGAAGGACCGGAATCCACGCGGGACGACCCCCACGTAGGTCTCCAGAATCCTCTCGAACTTGAGCAGCGGCTTGTCGTAGAAGCCGACGACGTCGAGCTCCTTGGCCTCGATCCCCCCCTGCTCGAGGCAGAACTCGATGGTTCGAATGGGGAACGCGGAATCGCCTTTGATCCGAGTGAAGCGTTCTTCAGATGCGGCCGCCACGATCTTGCCATCGACCACTAGGCATGCGGCGCTGTCGTGGTAAAATGCCGAAATGCCGAGCACGCGCACTTGTCGGCCGTCCACTCGATCGCTCATTCAGGTTGACTCATTCTGGTCGCTGTCCCCACGCGATCGGATCAGTGCTGGCTCGCAGGTGCGGCGGGGGCCGCAAGAGCGCAAGAACTGGGCCCATAGGGCGGCCGGCAGCGACGAGTGCTCGATTCAGTCGAATCCCGAAAGACGGCGCGGCGGTTGGCAACCAACGCCGCCAGGACCACCCTACCTGGTGATTGCTCGCCACAGGTGCCGTCGCGACACTGCGAACGATACGCCCCGGCTCCATCCGGCGGACATGATAACGGCCTCCCAAGAAGCCCGCCTCATCAACGATCTCAGTCCTCCGTGTCTCTTGGGGCGAGCCCCAAACTTCCCGGCATACCGATTGCAGATTTCCATTCGCCTTGCCCGAGCGGCCAAACCCTTGCCGGGGGCTTCAAGGCCGGCGGCTTGACACTTGGTGTCGGTCTTCGAGAGGTTACTCACTTTTCAACCTACCTGCCAACGTCCGCCTTAACGCCGACCAGACGCAGTTCTCCCGAAGGCCTATGACCTCCACGCGTCCGGCGACCGGGATCTCCTGCGAATCGCGGTTCCGGCGCGAAATCGCGCTGACACTCCTGGCGCTCGGGGTCACGATGGTTGCCGCGGTGATGCTGGGCAGCGACGTCGGCGGCACGCTTCGGGATCGAATTCGGGGAGGAGGCGCCTGGGGGATCGCCGAACAGGGCATCTTCATTGCGATCGTCTACTTCCTGATCTACGGCAACCTGGTCTACCAGGTGGCGCGCCTTGGCTCACTCGTCCGAAGTCGGGCCCACCGTCCGGCGTCGAGGGAGGCGCTCGAGCGACTCTACGATGCGCCTGCTCCCTGGCTCACGGTGCTGGTGCCATCGTATCGGGAGGAGGAGAGGGTCATTTGGCAAACGCTGCTCTCCGCGGCCCTCATGGAGTACCCACGCAAGAGCATCGTCCTCCTGATTGACGATTCGCCGAACCCCAGCACCCCCGAAGCGGCTCGCGGGCTTGCCGCCGCACGGGATCTGCCGCAGCGCCTTTCCGCTCTGCTCGCCCCACTGGCGAAGGGCTTCACCGATGCGGGCGACAGGTACTTCGCTCGTAAGGAGGGCGGAACGTGTGAAAACGTTGCAGAGTGCCACGCCCTTGCGGCGCATTATGACGAGGCGGCGCGTTGGTTGGAGGAGTTCGCAGATGGGGCCCCACGCTTCGACCACAGCGACGATCTCGTCATTGCAAGGATCCTCCGCGATCCGGCGGCTCTCCACCGCGAGCGAGCCGCGGAGCTGAGAAGGTCCGCGACGGGGACTGGGCGTTCGCTCAGTCCCGCAGATCTTGACCGAGAGTATCGCCGCCTTGCGACTCTCTTCCGAACGGACATCACCAGTTTCGAGCGAAAGGGCTACACGAACCTTTCCCACGAAGCGAACAAGGCGATGAACCTGAATGCTTACATCGGGCTCATGGGAGGGCGATTCAAGAAGGTCAGGCAGGCCGACGGCTTGCACCTCGTGCCCACGACCGAGGCCGAGGCGGACCTGGAAGTGCCCGCAGCCGAGTTGCTGATCACGCTCGACGCGGACAGCGCCCTGCTTAATGACTACGCCCTGCGCCTCATCCACGAGATGCGGAAGCCGGGAAGAGAACGTCTCGCGGTCATCCAGACGCCGTACAGCGCCTTTCCCGGGGCCACGAGCCGGCTTGAACGGCTGGCAGGATCGACCACCGACGTTCAGCATATCGTCCACCAGGGCTTCACTTGGTGTGCGGGAACCTATTGGGTTGGCGCGAACGCCCTTATCCGCAGAGCGGCCCTGGATGAAATCGCCGTCCCCGGGGTCGAAAGGGGCTACCCGGTAATTCGGTTCATTCAGGACCGGACCGTGATCGAGGACACGGAATCCAGCATCGATCTGATCGAGCGGGGGTGGAGTCTGTACAACTACCCGAACCGCCTCGCTTACAGCGCGACCCCTCCGGATTTCGGCGCCCTGGTCATCCAGCGGCGCCGCTGGGCGAATGGGGGGCTGATCATTCTTCCCAAGCTCCTGCGCCACATTCTGGGAAGGGCACTTCCGTTCGTGCGGCCGCAAGAAGCGTTCGTGCGCACGCATTATCTGACCTCCCTGGCGGGGGGCAGCTTGGGAGTCCTCCTTCTGATCCTTTATCCGTTCGAGGAAGCCATGCGCAGCTTTTGGCTTCCGCTGACCGCCCTCCCTTATTTCGCGCTCTATGCGCGCGACCAGGCGCTGTCCGGCTACAGCTGGACCGACGTATTCCGGGTCTATGCACTCAACTTGCTCCTGATCCCTGTCCACCTCGCCGGCGTGGGCATGTCTCTCCGCCAGGCGATGACGGGACGCAAGACGCCCTTTGGACGCACGCCGAAGATCGCTTCGCGGACGTTCGTGCAGGCCCTCTATCTCCTGGCTCCAATCGGCCTTCTTGTCTACTGCTTCGTCAACTCAATCGTGGACCTCTTCTTCGGGCGGTGGGCTCACTCGGCGTTCGCGGCCTTTAATGGCGCGTTCCTCGCGTACGCGATGACGCACCTTGTGGGTATCAAGGAAACCCGCGAAGACCTTCGGTTGGCGTGGACCAGTTTGCGGCGTGCCGCCACCGAAAGGCGACCGCCTCCCCGCACGCTAGCGGAATCACCGATCCCGACGCGGGCTTCCATCCTCCTTCGATCCCGTGGATTCAGGGAAGGGGCACCCCAAAAGGCGGCTCGCAAGAGCCGCTCACCCTGACCGGAGTCGCCGACACGATGTGGCCGTATGGGCGCCTGATTGCGCCGATGACCGCGGTCCCGACACTGGCGCTCTTGGCGCCCCTGTCCCCGGTCCACGGTCTACTGGGGGCGGGACTCGCAGTCGCAGCCGGGTTCGCGATCCTCAGGCTGCCTTCCTTCGAAAAGGGTGCGTCGGTCCGCGCGACTTGTGCTCTGACTGCGGCGCTTCACGCGGGGTTCCTCGCGCTGGGCATCCACGCCGTCGGCCCGGACGGCATCCACTTGGGCGCCTTGGAAAGCGACCCGCTCGCTTTCCATCTGCTGCATGCCGTGCCGCTCTTGGGAACCCTGGGCTTCGCAGCCGTCGCCGTCTTGCCGCGCCTGATTCAGGTCAACCTGGCGCTTCTCATCGCACTGGGGCTGGGAGTGGAGACCGTGCTGGGGCTCATGCCGCCGCCCTGGCCAATTGCCGAGGGCGAGCCGGAGCCGGTCGACGCCAGGTCGTACTACGAATTCGACGAGGTGTTGAGCTATGTGGTTTCCCCCGCCGTGACTGCTCGTCATCGAAGCATGGTGGACGGCGAGGTTGCGTACGACGTCACCTATCGGATCGACTCCTTGGGCCGGCGGGAAACCCCGGGGACCGGTGGACGGTCGTCGGACCGGTTCCTCCTCTTCTTTGGAGACTCCAACACCTTTGGAGAGGGGCTCAATCAGGAAGAAACGCTCCCGGCCGCGGTCGCCTCCATGGCGGGTGATAGTCATCCGTACAACTACGGGATGCACGGCTACGGCCCGACACAGGCTCTCGACCTACTGGACGTGCGCGACCTCGCAAGCGAAGTCGCCGAACGCCGAGGGATCGCGATCTACACATTCATCCCCGCGCACATGGGCCGAGTCGTGGGAAGTAGTCAGGTCGCGCCGGTGTGGGGGAAGGGATTCTCCTACTACGAATTGGGCGCGGCCGGCGAACCCGTGCGCCTCGGGAGCTTCTTCCGTGCGCGGCCCCTTCGGACGCTCGCGCAACACTATTGGAATCGCTCGAACATCCTGAGTCGTTTTGGTCTGGTTCTGCCTTTGCGGTACGGCGACGGGGACTTCGTCCTGACCGCGCGTATCCTCCGGACAGTAGCCGATCGCCTCCAGCCACTCTTTGAGGAGGTCGACTTCTACGTGGTCATGGCTCCGGTTTCGACCGCAGACCAGGCCGAGACGGTGGTTCGTCTCAAAAAGGCACTCGAGGCCGAGCAGGTGCCCGTCATCGACCTGAGCGGAATCGTCGACTTCAGTGAGCGCCGCTGGAGGGTCGCGGACGACGACTGGCACCACTCCGGGGCACTCAACCGCGTTCTGGCGGAAGCCTTGGTCGAGAGGCTGAGTCTTGGAAAGTGAGTGGGAGGATCGCGCAGATCCGACGGATCGAGAAGGCTCGGACGTCGCTGGCGCCGTCAGGACTGAAGTCCCGACGCGCCCGCCTGTGACCATCAGGGGAGCTTCCAGGTGAAGAGCAAGACTTCGATGTGGCTCACGCTCGGCTTCGTCCCGCTGTTGCTGTCGGGGTGTGGGCGGACCTCTCCCGATGCGAACACGAGGGAAGAGGGCGACGCCGCCACGGGCGTCTCAGGCCAAGCGGAAGGAGGCCAAGCCGGCCTGGAGAACGGCCTGGACTACGAGATCGCCGAGTGGTTTCAGTTCAAGCGCTCCGCCACCGTCCTCACCTTCGACGACCTTTCGCCAGGGCAAGCTGAGCTCGCAATTCCCATGCTTGTTGGGCACGGCATCGAGGCCACGATCTTCGTAACCACCGCAAATGCGGAGTTCCAGGACTACCTCAACCTGGATATCGCGGCGAGAAATGGGATCGAGATCGCTAATCATACACAGTCACATGTCCGCCTCGTAGCCCCGACCGGGGGCGGCGGCGGAGGGCCCGCACCGACGATGTTGGAGCGGCTGGACCACGAAATCGCGGGGGCGAATGAACTCATCAGAGCGCGTATCGGGGTGGTGCCAACGACCTTTGCGTATCCCTTCGGTTATGATGGCTCCGAGACGATCGACTACCTGATAAGCTCGGACTTCGTGGGAGCCCGAAAGTACGACCCGGTTATCGCAGTGATGCCCTACGACTTCGCTGCGGACGAACGAGAATACTACCGAATTTCCGCGACGGACGCATATGTGATCCGCGATCGTGCCGACTTCACCCAGACCCTCGATTTTGCCATCGAAACAGGTGGTCTCTACATCCTCGTCTACCACAGCATTCACTCCGACACGGTGGAGGATGCCTGGTGGGAACCGATATCCGAGGATCTCTTGAATGAACATCTGAATATCGTTCAGGATCGGCAGTCTCTTACGTGGGTGACGACATTCGGGAAGGCGTTGCGATACCACAGGGAGCGAAGGTCGGCGCGCCTGACTTTGAACTCAGAGACAGATGTGGGGATGACGCTGACGCTTTCGGATGAACTTGCGGACGATGCGCTGTACAACCAGCCTCTGACGATCGCTCTGACGGTTCCGTCCGGCCGGGGCCAGATGGCGCTGTCACAGGCGGAAAACGTTCTCCGTCATGAACGTCGTGACAACCGCATCGTATTCGAAGCCGTTCCGGACGGGGGAGAGATCGTTGTCAGGTACCGTTGACACGTGCAGGCCGGAATGGGTGCGGGAGCGGCCCGTTTCTCGTGGAAGAACAGACTGGCCAGGCCGGCGGCCGACTCCGTGAGGGAACGACCACCGACAGAGCGGTGCCTGCGCTCGTGAGCGGCGGCCACCAGCGGCGAGTCATTCCAGCCGGATCCCCGCGCACCCGCGGCGCCACCACCGGAGACGCCATTTATTGCCGGGGATGGGGTTTCCGCGGGCGCCTCGGGCACGGTGACGTAGACCGCATGACGCCGGTACCCGCCCTCATCCCTTGAGTCGGGAGGCGGCGAACCATCCTCGGTCCGCCCCGGCCCCCGGATCATCGGCCAACTCTGGCGTGAATTGGCGTTACGTGCCCGCCAGTGGCAGTCCCCACTCGATCCATGCTGTGATTCCGCCGACCAGATTGTAGACGTTCGTGTACCCGAGGGTCACCAGCTCCCGAGCAGCGGTCACGCTCATCGGACCGGTCCGGCAGTAGAGGACGATCTTCGCGCCCTTGTCGGCCGGCAGCCGGTCCAGATGGCTCCCGATCTCGTTGTAGGGGATGGAGTCGTCCGTGCCGGGGAGATCCCCAGCGTACGGGATGTGAACGTTGATCAGCGGGAAGTCCTTGTCCTCGAGCATCGCCTGGAGCTCGGGAACGGCGATGTTCGTGTATTCGCCTCCGTCGACGGTCACCCTTTCCCCTACCACGGTGGGGGCGTCGGCTTCTGGAGCTTCGGCCTCCGGAGCCCCGGCCACGCAACCGCCGAGGACGGCGCAGGCCACGACGCATGCGGCAATGCTTTCGAGTCTCACGATCACTCCCCGTTGCTGTATGGTTCCGTTCGTCCCGCCGGTGCGCTCGAGCCGGGCCATTATCTTACGTCCGCCGCCGCGCGCGTGAGCACCAGGCGCCACTCGGATCCACCCACCTCGTCCACCTCCGTCCGAAAACCGAGTCGGGCGGCCTGAGTGGGAATCGTGTCGAGCGCGGGGGCGTGGTCCGTGATCACTTCGAGGATTCGTTCGTCCGCCGGGAGCTTCTTGAGCGCCGTCACCGTGCGCATCATCGGGTAGGGACAGATCTCGCCCCTCACGTCCAGTCTCTGCGCCATGTGCGATCCGGTTCTCGCTCCGTCCAATTGAATCCAGGCCTCACGCGATTCTACCGATGATCCGGGTGCCGAGCCAGGCACCGACCCCCAGAAAGACCGCGAACACCCAGCCGTTCACCGCAAGCGACGGCACCGCGGAGAAGAAGGCTCCGATCGTACATCCGATGCCGATTCCGGCACCGTACCCCATCAATACCCCGCCGCCGAGGGACTGTGCGTACCTCACGGGCCGCCTCGGGATCCGCAGCTTGAATTCCCCGGCCCCGAGCGCAGCGGCGAAGGCGCCGAACCACATCCCGCCGACCATGAAGGTCATGTGGTTGAGAATCGAGCCGTCCAGGGGGACGAGCACGCACCCGGGGAGCTCGCTCGCCCCGGCGGGAACCGGTGGCGGGGCGCTGAACAATCCCGCGAGCCCGCTCGTCCAGCGGGCGATTTCCCCCGTGAATCCCCAGGGCTCCTGCGCGGTGAAGAGGAGGACGTTCAGCGCGCCCAGCACCGCACCCGAGACGAGGACCGGCCAGCCCCGCACGAACACGCCCCGGCCGATCGCTTTCAAGTCGTCGGTCACGCTCTCCGAAGCCTCGTCCGCGGGGCGTACCGCCGGCAGGACCACGCCGGCGCGGCGCTCGATCCGGAGCACCCAGACGAAGGTGGCCGCCAGCGCGAGGAGGGTCGCGACCAGCGCCCCCGGGTGCCCGAGCAAGCGCGGCAACCAGATACGCGGGCCACTCGCGATGGACGCCTCCCACCACCAGTTCCAGGTGTAGCTCGAGCCGAGTAGCCCGCCCATGACTCCGGCGAAGGCCACCCACGAGGCGACGTAACCTTCGCCCATGCGGTAGAGGCTCCCGGAGACACAGCCGCCCGCGAGCACCATGCCCACGCCGAAGAGGAGCCCGCCGAGTACCGTGTGCGCCCCGATGGGAAGGATGTTCGCGGTCGGCGGATCGAAGCCGAGGGATGCGTTGGGGATCTGGCGGGCCATGACGACGGCGAACCCGACCGACGCGACCGCGAGACCGAGGAGGACCCCCTTCATGGTGCGCCCGTGGCCCAGCAGGAAGAGGTCGCGAAAGGCCGATGCGAAACAGAAACGCCCGCGCTGAAGGACGAACCCGAAGGCGAGTCCGAAGACCCAGAACCTCGAGAACTGCGTGTCGTAGCCGTGCGCCGCCACCCAGACGACGGCAGCCAGCAGCCAGGCCGCGACCGCGCGGAGCGCGCCGTGGGAAGGTGCGCCCCCGCCCGCAGCCCCCCTTCCGGGGCGCGCTGTCTCAGCGGCCATCGCCGCCCCCACCCCTCATCACCCACTCCTGCCAGGACCCGTCATACAGGCGCACCCGCGAGAAGCCCGCGTTCCTGAGCACCAGCCAGGTGTGTGCGGCCCGCATCCCCGATCTGCAGTAGACGACGATCTCGCCGGACGGTTCGACCCCGAGCGTGCGCCACTCGGCGCGAAGCTCCTCCGGATCGCGCGACACGTTCCACGACGCGGTGGGGACGGCGTTGAACCAGTCCCAGACGATGGCCCCGGGGAGATGACCCCGCTCGAATTCCATCGGCGTCCGCGTGTCGAGGAGGATGGCGTTGCCGTCCTCGATCCGCCGGGCGATCCAGTCGGCATCGGCAAGGACGTCGAGCCGGGGCGTGGCCTCGAAGCTTCCTCGGGGGAGCCGCTCTTTTCCTTCGCCCACCGGCCCTCCCTCGTCGTGCCAGCGGTCCCACCCCCCGTCCAGCACGGCGACGCGCTCGTGCCCGTACCGATGGAGCGCCCAAACGAGACGGGCGGCCGCGAGCCCCCATTGGTCGTCGTACGCCACCACTGCGTCCCCGTTCGAGATTCCGCAGGCGGCCATGAGCTCGCCGAGCTCCGCGGGAGGAATGAGGACGTTTTCACATCCGGCCACGGTCGCACCGAGCTCGGAGAGGTTCAGGTGCGCGGCCCCTGGAACGTGACCCGCTTCGTACGCATCGGAGTCGCGCAGATCCACGACGCGAAGGCCCGGTCGCCCCACCCGTTCCGCGAGCCAGGACGGAGCGGCGAGGAGGCCCGGGAGGTCCCGGACATCCACATCCCCTGGTCGCGGCTCGGCGTTCGACGTCATCGAATGATCTCCCAGTCCGACGATTTGTCCCGCGGGGCCAATCTCGCTGGCCGCCGCTCCCCGGCCAAGAAAAAAGAGCCCCTCGGTCCGGTCGCCGAAGGGCCCGA
This sequence comes from Gemmatimonadota bacterium, assembly GCA_040882465.1. Classification (NCBI taxonomy): domain Bacteria; kingdom Pseudomonadati; phylum Gemmatimonadota; species Gemmatimonadota bacterium. The sequence continues at coordinate 234,435 of JBBEBG010000026.1, read as the reverse complement.
TCCCGAGGATGGAGTCAACCCGCACCGGCTCAGGACTCCTCTTCCTCCGCTTCCCCAGAGTCGGCGAGGCGGTAGGGGAACTCACCCTCGCCTGCAATCATGGCCCTCACCGCCGGACTCGGATCGTCGAAGTCGTTCGCGTGCGGCCGAGCGGCCGCAGCATAGAGGAGGCGAGCGACTGCCGCGTGCTCTCCGTTTGGGCCATGGCGCGAACCGAAAAAGCACCAACCGGCGGGCGTCTGGTGGTGCTCGGCGTCGAGCATGCCCAACTCCCGAAGTTGTACTCGCGGGCGAGAACGAATTGGGCGTCCGCGAGGGTGATTCGCACCTTACCGGGCAGTTGCTCGCTGATGCGCGCCTGAGCCTCGACCTTGCCCGCGCGAAAGGCGCGCAGCAATTCCTTCGCGAGCTTCTTCTGCTGGTCGAAATCGGGGTGCGGCGGGAGGGTAGGGCGGAAACGCTCGGACATGCTTGCCTCCTTCGTGATCGGCCGGTGTCCGCACGATCGGCCCGAAAGAGGTTGGAATGATCTCCTCGTCCTTCCAGGTGGGCGCAGCCCTTTCCGCGGACCGGTGGCGTCCCGAACGCCGATCCGAAGATGGAGCGGCTCGAATCCGCGCGCAATCCGCTACGCGCCGCGCCGCGTCAGCCTGCCGAGCGCTCTCCTAGCAGCGCATCCAGGAGCTGGTAGCTCATCTCCATCCCGTCCGTCATTCCGGTCGCCATGGCGGCGTCTCTCGCCTCCTTCGATCCGAAGTCCATCCGCGTCGTGAGAGTGGTGACGCCACCTCGCTCCTCGAAGGACACCGTGATCATCGCCTCGCCGGCCTCCCTCATGCTCCCTCCGACGTCGCCGGGATCGTAGATCTCGGTGTGCCGGATCAGGGCGGGCACTTCCAACTCCTTGAACTCCCCGTGAAAGCCGAACTGGCTCCCGTCCTTCTCCGACTTCCAGAGCCACCGGAACTTGCCTCCCACGCGGACATCCATCTCGCAGACCGGCATCGTCCACCCAGGGGGTCCCAGGAGCCACCTTCGGACCAAGTCGGGCGTCGTGTAGGCTGTGTAGACGAGCGCACGCGGCGCGGAAAAAACGCGCGTGACGAGGACTTCGCGGTCGCTCGGAAGCGACACCTGGGCACCTTCGGGTTTCGTCGGCATGCAAAATCTCCGCTTGAGCCGCTCAGCCGGCCGCGGCGGCGCGGTCGAGATCGGGCACGTCGATCTTCTTCATCTTCAGCATCGCCTGGGTCACGCGCTCGGCTCTGGCCCGGTCGGAATCGCTGAGATACTGCATCAGGGCCTTCGGGATGACCTGCCACGCGAGGCCGTACTTGTCCTTCAGCCAGCCGCACCGACTCTCGGCACCGCCGTCTGCCGAGAGACGTGACCAGAAGTAGTCCACCTCCTCCTGGTCCTCGCAGTCGATGAAGAAGGACACCGCGTCGTTGAAGTCGTGATGGCGGCCGCCGTACAGGGCGTGGAACCGCTGGCCCTCGATCGCGAAGGACGCCATCTGGGGCGAGTCGTGGAGCAAGCGGAAGTTCTTGAAGATGGATCGGTAGTACGCGATCGGTTCGTCGAGCGGGACTTTGAACCAGAGAAAGGGGGTGATCTTCGACATGGTCAGGCTCCTGAGCGGGGACGGCGAGACTCGTGCTTCTGCCTCGCGGGCGACACGGCCTGGAGCTCCGCGAGCAGGGCGTCGAGCCTCTGATAGTTCGCTTCCCAGACCTCCCGGTGGCGCTCGATCCACTCCGTGGCGGCTTCGAGCGGCTCCGGTTCGAGCCGGCGCGGGCGGCGCTGTCCGTCGTATCCCACCGACACGAGGCCCGCGCGCTCGAGTACCTTGAGATGTTTCGAGATCGCCGGCTGGCTCATCTCGAATGGCGCCACCAACTCGTTCACGGCCGCTTCCCCCTTCGCGAGGCGCGCGAGGATCGCACGACGGGTCGGGTCCGCCAGGGCGAAGAAGGTGGCGTCGAGGCGCCCGGCAGGCTTCATCGAGTCGGCTGAGAGTAGTGGTCGTGATACATAACTAACTGGTTATATACGTCTCCGTGACGAAAACGTCAAGAGCCGCGTGATGCTGTCTAAAGCATGAATGCCGCTGCCGTCGCCCGGCTCAACCGAGGTCAGTTAGGGACGGTCACGAATCGCGCCGCCCGCACCTCCTCCGGCGTGACCACGGCGCCCGAGTTCCCCCACTGGCTATAGACGTAGGTCAACACGTTCGCGACCTGCTCGTCGGTGAGTCCGAGCGGGGGCATCTGCCCCTGGTATTCGATTCCATTGACCGTGATCGGTCCCGAGAGACCGTTCGTAACCGTGCGGATCGCGCGGGCCACGTTCGCATTCAGATAGTCCGAGCCGGCGACGGGCGGGAATACGTCGCCCAACCCCGTGCCGGTGGCCTGGTGACAAGCGACGCAACTTTGCGTGTAAATGGCGCTCCCGAGAGTGATCCGTTCCTCAACCGACGCCGCCACGGTGGGCGGGGGAGGGGCCGCCGCGAAGCTCTGAATCGCGCCTCCTTCGGGTTCGTAGACACCTTCCGTGATCTGCCCCGAATACACCGTTTCGCCGTCGGCGCCGCCCACGTCGAGAATCGCGAGCGCTCCCTTGTTGAACGCCCGGAAAAGCGCGTGATCCACGAGGAGGAAATCACCTGGAACGTTGGTTTCGAATTCGACGATCGCGGCGCCGCCCGCCGGGATCATCGTCGTCTGGACGTTTTCATTCACCATCGTCCCCGCCTCCACCCAAACGCGATCGAAGATCTCGCCGATGACGTGGAAAGAGGAGCTGAGGTTGGGACCGCCGTTCCCCACAAAGAGCCGCACCGTCTCGCCGGCCTCGGCGGTCAGTGCATTGGTGCCGGAGAGGGCCCCGACCCCTCCGTTGAAGACCACATAGGGCGGATCCTCCGCCATCGCCTTCTGCATGTCGAATGGTTGCAGCCCGGGGCTGCCATAGGCCCCAGCCGTGTAGAATTCTCCCTGCATCACGTAGTATTCCCGATCCACCGGAGGAAGCCCCTCCTCGGGTTCGACGAGGATGAGGCCGTACATCCCGTTGGCGACATGCATACCCACGGGCGCCGTGGCGCAGTGATACTGGTAAAGGCCCGGATTCAGGGCCTTGAACGCGAAGGTGGCGGACCGTCCGGGCGCAACCAGCGAGGAGACCGCCCCGCCGCCCGGTCCGTTCACCGCGTGGAGGTCAATGTTGTGAGGGTTCTGGCTCGAGGGGTGATTGCTCAACCGGAACTCTACGCGGTCCCCCACCCTCACGCGGATCAAGGGACCGGGAACGCTTCCGCCGAAGGTCCAGAAGGTGTAGTCCACCCCTTCCGCCAGCCGCATCGTCTGCTCATTCGTCTCGAGGTTGACGATGACCGTCGCGGGTTCGGACCGATCGAGTGCCTGTGGGACCCCGGGAGGGGGAACCAGCTCGGCTATCACCTCGATGCCCGGCAATGCGTCCGCCGCCGCGTCGGGGGCCTGCTCACCGCCGCACCCCTGAAACATGAGGGCGAGGAGAAGTGCGGGGAGGGCGCGGAGTCTGCGGCGGGCGTCAAGAGCGGGCATCGGGCCTCCTGGTTCGAGTGGGTCGTTGGCGCTCGAATCGATGGCCGGGGGCCAACCTCCACAGAATGGGGCTTGGAGAACGTTCTAACAATCGGGATTCGGAGGACCCGGCCGGGGTGCATGAGTGTTCGCTACGTATGACTCCCGTGGCTCTCGCCCTCCTGGCCGCTCTGGTCGTCTTCGCCTGGTGGCGCCGGCGGCGTCAGGTACGAAACGTCCGCGAGGGAAGGGTACCCGTCATGACCGACGAACTTCTCCGCGAGATCCTCGAAGAAGGCTCAGTCGAAACGGGGGGCTCGGTCGCCGCGGACGACGAGCCGCTCGACGAGGAAGAGATCCGCGAGGCTGAAGACCGGTTCTGGGAGGAGGCGGAGTGGGATGAGCCGGAGGAGCACTCCACCTGAGTTCCCACGGTGCACGCATGGCCCCTCGCGTCCCTCAGTTCAGGGTCCGAGGCCGCAACCTCCCGCGGCACCCAAAGCGCCCCCAGAGCCCAGTCGAGATCGAAGGGCTCGCCGAGCCAGGACGGAGTGGACGACCAGGGTGTGACTTCGATCCCCATCTTGTCGTGCTCCTCCGCAAAGCTTCCGACCCGGTCGTCGGGAGCCCGTGGGGAGACGGGCACCTCGGGAATGAACGCACCGTCGGGCTGGCGGAATTGCGTCGCGCCCCCCTCCGTCAGCGTCATCTCATAACCCTCCTCGTGGAGCGCTCGGTGATGGACGGAGCATCATGCCGACTTCGGAATGAGCGGCAAAGGAGGACGAGGTTATCGAGCTTCGTGGCTCCGCCGTCGGCCCAGTGCATGACATGGTGCGCGTCGCACCAACGGAGACTCACGCCGCACCCGGGAAACCGGCACCCCCCGTCGCGGGCTTCGAGTGCCCGGCGAAGGGCCGGCGGGACGGTCCGGCGCCGTCTCCCCACGTCGAGCACGCCGTTCGGGGCGTTGACCGCCGCCGAAGCGACCTTTCCACGCACCATAGGGACGAGGCTCGCGTCGCAGGCGATTCGCCGACACGTCTCCGCGGAGACGCGCGTGTCGTCTCCGAGGAGGCGTCCGGGAAGTCCGGTTCCTGGATCCAGGCCCGCCCTTAACCCTCCGCAGGCGGACAGTTCGGCGCCTCTGCCTGGGGTGCGAAGATCGTCAGGCATCACATGGATGACGACCTGGAATCGATCCGCGCGCCGCCCCGCTCTTGTCGATCGGTGCCCGCTCTCGACCTCCAAGCGTGGTGACCCCACCTCTCGGGGCCCCGGGTCACGCTGGTCTATCCCTTCCCCCAACGCAGCCTCTGCAACGAGCCCGAGGGCATCGGCCCACCGGCGCTCGAGAGCGGGTTGTTCTTCGACGGGGGCGTAGTTTGCATCCGAGACCCGCTCCTTCCTCGCATCAAGAATCTCCGCTGCCGCCTCCACAGCCTTCTGGAGCAACGCTCCCACTTCGGGGTCCAATCGGCCCCGCACCACCCAACTTCCGTCGGCATCGGGAAAGAGGGTCAGGCTGCGGCCTCGATGGCGCGCCCGCTCCTCTTCGACCTCTTTCGAGCGGTCCACCTGGCGCCAGCCCCGCACCAGCCTTTCCACTTGGGTCGCCGTGGCGTGCTTCGCGAACTGCACGAGGTTCGCTTCATTCTCCCGGTTCGCGACTCTCGTGAGCGCGCGTGCCTTCGAATAAGAGACGCGGCCCACACGCATTTCCTCGCTCAGGAGGGGCAGATCTCCCAGCGCTCGAGCCACGCGTACCTGCTCTCTCGCCGCCCCGGGCGCGAGCGATGTCCGCCAGCTCAGCCAATGAGCGCAGCTCCGAAATCCCGCCCATCCTTCTTTTTCGTCGAATTCGCGCAGCCGTACGAGCAGCCGGTACTTCGCGGCGTCCAGGTGGACGGCCAGCGCCGCGATCTCATCGCCGAGACTCGACAGATTGTTTGCGCACGTCGTGAGTGGAGTCGCGGTGAGGCCTTCGGCACGCGGATCGGAGGTCGAGTGCGACGCGATCTGGATCATGGATGGGGGCTCGGCATCGTGAGGAATGGTTCGGCCCGGGGCAAGGGCGCGCCGGGCTGAAGTCCGCTCGATCACAATGTAAGTGGCGAATTTTCGAGGCCCGGAAAGGGGGCTTCAAGCGACAACGGCGGCCTCGAATTCGAAATTCCGAAGGTCCGCTATGCTCGACGAGGCTCAGGGGCCACGCCAGGGTTCATGGTGGGCTTCCGCGGGGCGGTCTCGGACCGCGGGACTTCGCGGCTCGAAAGAGCGTCCATGGGAGTTTGGGACAGGTTGACTGGATGCAGGCCGAGGCGGCAGGCCGAGAGCTGAACGGCAAGGTTGACCGGGAGCCGGAGGGTATGATATCATAAAGATAGTATAACGATAACGTATCCCAAGGAGAGCCTCTCCCATGGTCAGAGAAATTCCCGTTCGACCTCGCTCCGGATGGCCCGCCCTCTTCGCCTGCATCGTGATGATCGCCGGCAGCCCTGCGGTCATCGCGTACGGGGGGATCACCGGATTCTGGCCCGCAATCGTCGCCGGATTGCTCCTCATGCCGGCCGGTGTCGTCAGCCTCTTCGGCTTCATGGCGATCGCCCCGAATCAGGCGCGCGTCCTCCTTCTCTTCGGCCTCTACAAGGGCTCCGTGAAGGAGTCCGGCTTCTACTGGGTGAATCCCTTCTTCTCGAAGAAGAAGGTCTCTCTCCGAATTCGAAACTTCGAGACGGGTTCCACGGCGACACAACACGAAGAGAAGTCGGCTTCGGGCTCGGTCGTGAAGACACATGGACGTACTGGCGGAAAACCTTCCAAGGTGAACGACCGCGACGGAAACCCGATCGAGATCTCCGCGATCGTCGTCTGGCGCGTGGTGGAAACGGCCGAAGCGCTTCTCGAGGTGGAGGATTACGAGGGTTATGTCGCAACCCAGAGCGAATCGGCGCTCCGGAACCTCGCGAGCCGGCACCCTTATGACAGCGAGGACCACGAGGTCTCGCTGCGCGGGAATACGGGGGACATCTCCGATCAGCTCCGGGCCGACATCCAGGAGAGACTCGAGCGGGCGGGCGTTGAGGTCATGGAGGCGAGAATCAGCCATCTGGCGTATGCTCCCGAGATCGCAGCGGCGATGCTCCAGCGCCAGCAGGCCGGCGCGGTCGTAGCGGCGCGGACGAGGATCGTGGAGGGGGCGGTCGGAATGGTCCAGATGGCCCTCGAACAGCTCGAGGCGGACCGGATCGTCACCCTCGACGACGAGCGAAAGGCGGCCATGGTGTCGAACCTCCTCGTCGTCCTTTGCAGCGATCGGCATGTTCAGCCCGTAGTGAATACCGGGTCCCTCTACTCGTAAGCGAGTCCGGTGGCCGAGCGCGACGCCTTCCTGATTCGGGTCGACCCGAAGACGCTCGACGCCGTGCGCCGTTGGGCGGACGACGAGCTCCGGAGCGTGAACGGTCAGATCGAGTTCATTCTTCGCAGGGCTCTGAAGGAGGCCGGTCGGCTGAAGGCGGGATCGAAGGGCGAGACAACCATCGAAGCTCGGAAAGGAGGCGAGGTGAAATGACGACGGATCCGCGCGCGATCACCCGCCCCGACGACTCGCTCCTCACCTATTACGTGCTCGTCTCGCTTTGCGCGCTCATCGCCTTCCCGGTCGTCTTCATTCCTCTCTTCATCCGCTTCAAGACCCTTCGGTACGAGTTCGACGACGAAGGGGTGAAGATGTCGTGGGGTTTCTTCTTCCGCCGCGAAGTCTACCTGACGTACCGGAGAATCCAGGACATCCACGTCAATCGAAACCTCTTGGAGCGATGGATGGGGCTCGCGAAGGTGCCCATCCAGACTGCGTCGGGGACCTCTGGACCCACGATGAAGATCGAGGGGATCCGGAATCCCGAACCGCTCCGCGACTTTCTTTATGAACGGATGAAGGGAGCGAGGGAGGACGAGGGGGTCCGGTCACCGGGAACGTCCGGGGAAGACGAGGCGCTCGCCATTCTCCGGGAGATCAGGGACGCGCTCCGCGCATTGTCCTCCAACACGTCCGGATCGGGGTCATGAGCGGCGCGGATCGCGCCCAAGGTCGAGGGCCGAACGCGGTCACGCACGAAGAGTCTGATCGCCGCGGCGTCGAGCGGGCGGCGGAGTGGGTCTATCGCGGACTCTGGAAACGGCTCTCGAGCGCCTTCAAGATCCCCGGGGCGCCTCCGGAGCTCCCGAGTCTCCCAGGAGACGTGCCCCGGAGCTTTCATCCGTCGCGGAGTTATCTCCGGTACCTGAAGCTCTACTTCTGGGTTGCCGCGCTCGCGATCGATGCGCTCATCGGCCTCGCCTGGCTCGGCATCTTTATCGCGGATCGCGAGATGGGAGTGATCCTCGCCGCACCGGCCCTGGTGCTCGCGATCGTCCCGGACGTCGTGGCGTACGTGGCGGTCCACCTGAAGTACGACACGATGTGGTATGTGATGAATGCCCGGAGCCTCCGCTGCCGCCGAGGAATCTGGAACATCCTCGAACACACCATCACTTTCGAGAACGTGCAGAATGTCCATCTGACACGGGGGCCTTTGCAGTACTTCTTCGGAATCTGGACGATCGTCATCGAGACGGCCGGAGCCGCGGGGCCCGGGGAGGCGAATCGGTACGCGGTCGGAAACAAGGCGATCATGGAGGGGATCGACGACCCCGCGGAGATCCGCGACCTGATCATGGACCGGGTGCGGCGGTCGCGCGGGACGGGGCTTGGGGAGCTGCCGGACGAGGAAGGGGTGGTGGTGGCGATGTGGAGTCCCGATCATCTTCGCGCGCTACGAGAGATTCGCGAGGAGATCGCGGGGCTGGGTGCGCCTTGAGCCGGGCTATAACCCGGTTCTCGAGGATCGTGGGGAGCGCCCGGCCCGATGAAGATTTTTCCCCTTCGATTCGTGAATGACCTGAGGCGTCATGGCTCGCGATTCGCGCGAGCCCTGTCCTCTAGGCCCTTCGTTCCAGGAAGTCGCCCATGATACGTCGTGCGTCCCTTCTCGCCCTGTTCGGGATTCTCGCCGGTGCCCTTCCCGCGGGCGCTCAGGACTTGGGCGGCTGTTGGGCCGGGACGATGGCGCAGGGCGCCAACCTCGTGCGGGGGGCCTTCGAGTTCTCCGACGTGGGCGGAAGTTGGAGCGGAGCGATTCACAGGATGGGGGCCAACCCGAGCTCCGACCCTTTCTCCGCCGTGACGATGCTCGGCGCGTCGGTGAGCACGACCTTCCCGAGCACCCTCGGGACCGGATCGGCCACTTTTCAGGGGATGATCGAGGGGGATGCGCTGACCGGCAGCATTCAGTCGGCCGGTCAATCCATTCCGGTGAGCTTTTTCCGCGTGGATCTGGCGGTCCCCGATCCCGCGTTGGATCTCCTGGGTTACTGGAACGGCGGGCTCTATCAGGGGGGCGCCCTCGTTCTGAGACTCGGCTTCGAATTCGCGCCCGCGCCGTGCGGCCAGGTCCACGCTTCCATGGACAGCCCCGACCAGGGCGCGGAGAACATCCCGGTCTCTTCCATCAGCCTTTCGAGAGACACGCTCGCCTTCGAGATCGCCTCCGCGAGCGGGGCCTTCCGGGGCACGGTTTCCGCGGGGCGCGATTCGATCGCGGGAACCTGGACGCAGGCCGGAAGCTCCATCCAGATGCGGCTGGCGCGGGGCGACGGACCGGTCTCCTTCGCGCGTCCGCAGGACCCGGTGCCGCCCTTTCCGTACGAGGAAGTGGAGGTGACCTACGAGAACCCAAACGATGGGACGCGTTTCGCCGGGACGCTCACGGTTCCGGAAGGCGAGGGGCCGTTCCCGGCTGCGTTGATGATCACTGGGTCGGGCGCGCAGGACCGAAACGAAGCCCTCATGGGGCATCGTCCCTTCCTCGTGATCGCGGACCACCTGACCCGCCGCGGGATCGCGGTTCTGCGTGTGGACGACCGCGGAGTGGGAGGATCCACGGGCAACGTCATGGAAGCGACGATTCGCGACAATATCGGGGACGCTCTCGCGGCTGTGGCATTCCTTCGTGAACGCCCCGAGATCGATCCGGACCGCGTCGGCCTGATCGGGCACTCGGAAGGAGGGTGGGTCGCGCCCGGAGTCGCAGCGGACACGGAGGATGTGGCCTTCCTTGTGATGCTGGCGGGGCCGTCGGTGAGCGGGCGGGAGATCTTGCTCGCTCAGTCGCGCGCGATCATGGAGGCTTCCGGCGCAACTCAATTCGAGGAAGGGTTGACGATCAACCGTATCGGTATCGACGCGGCCGCTTCGGAAACGACGGTCGAGCGGGCGCGGGAGGCTGTCCACCGGGCCGTCGAGGAGGCGATCGCCGGGCTCCCCCCCGAGGAGGGCTCTGCGCTGCGCGCGGTGTGGGAGGCCGAAACAGTGCAGTCGAACATGGAGGCCGGTCTCCCGACGATGGTGTCGCCCTGGTACAGGAATCTTGTGGTGTACGATCCGATCGATACACTCGAGAATCTCGAGATTCCCGCCCTCGCCCTATACGGGGAGCGGGACCTACAGGTCCCTCCGACGCAAAGCGTGCCCATTCTCGAGGACGCGTGGGATGACCATCCTGACGCCACCATTCACGTATTCCCCGGGCTCAATCACCTCTTCCAGCATGCCGAGACCGGCCTCATGGCGGAATACGCGACGATCGAAGAGACCTTCGCTCCCGAGGCGCTGGAGATGATCGGACGCTGGATCGAGGAGCGGTTCGTGGACGGCCGGTAAGAGGGAAATTCGGCGCCCCTACCGGTACCCCGCGGCCTGAAGCGTAAAGAGCTCCGCGTATTGCCCCCCGAGGGCGAGAAGCTCCTCGTGGCTTCCATCCTCGATGATCCGGCCGTCGCCGAGCACCAGAATCCGGTCCGCCATGCGAACCGTGCTGAACCGGTGGCTGATGAGGACGGCCATTCTTCCGGCGGTCAGCTCGCTGAACCGCTCGAAGACCTGGAACTCGGCGCGGGCATCGAGCGCCGCGGTGGGTTCGTCCAGCACCAGGAGCTGTGCGTCGCGCATGTACGCCCGTGCCAGGGCGACCTTCTGCCACTCCCCTCCGCTCAGATTCGCGCCGCCCTCGAACCGGCGACCCAGCATCTGGTCGAGCCCTCCGGCCAGGCGCTCCGCCACGTCCATGGCGAGGCTTTTCCTTGCCGACTCCATGATGCGGGCCTCGTCGTCGCGGGCTTCGATCCGGCCGACCGCGATGTTCTCGCGCACCCGCATGTCGTAGCGGACGAAGTCCTGAAAGATGACACCCACGGCGGCCCGAAGCTCATCGGGGTCGTATTGCCGAAGATCGTGGCCGTCTAGCAAAATTGTTCCTTCCGATGGATCGTAAAGTCGGGTCAACAGCTTGACGAGCGTCGTTTTTCCCGCGCCGTTTTCCCCCACGAGGGCGATCCTCTCTCCCGGCCCGAGTCGAAAGGAGACGTCGCGGAGCGCCCACCGTTCTGAGTCGGGATACCGAAATCCGACGCCTTTGAAGACGAATCCCTCACGGATGGGGCGCGGAAACGGAACGGGGTCGGCCGGTGTGGGGACGCGGGGGCGCATCTCGAGGAAGTCGAAGAGGTCCTTGAGGAAGAGGCTCTCTTCGTAAATGGAGGCGCCGCGAAGGAGCACCGACTGGATGAGCCCGCGGCTGCGGTCGAAGGAGCCGATCAAAAAGGTCAGCGTCCCGATGGTGATCACCGCCCCGACCGCCTGGACGACGATGAAGGCGACCGCTCCGTAATAAGCGACCGTGGACAGCCCCGCGAGCGCCGTCCCTACCGCGGCCCGCTTCAGGGCCACCCCCCGATTCGCCTCGTAATAACGGTCCGCGAGATCCGAGTAGCGACGGATGAAGTGGTCCGACAGGTCGAAGAGCTTGACCTCCTTCGCCGTGGCGTCGCTCGCCGCGACGTAGCGGAGGTAGTCGAGCTCCCTCCGTTCCGGAGTCCAGCGGAAAAAGAGGGAGTAACTCACCCCCGCGAAGTGGGTCTCTCCGAGAAAAGCCGGAAGGATCGCGACGACGAGAATGACGAGGAGCCAGACGTTGTAGGCGACGAGGGCGACCAGGAGCGAGGCGAGGGTGAGGAACTGCTGCCCGATCTGAAGGAGCGTGCCCAGGAGCGCGACCCTCCCCACGGTCTGACGGCGCGCCCGCTGGAGCTTGTCGTAAAAGTCCGGGTCCTCGAAGTGTTGGAGGTCCAGCGTCGCGGCGTGCCGCATGAGGAGCACGCTCATCTGGTTCCCGAAGAGATCGCCGAGGAGGGTTTCCAGTAGGTTCGCGATCCGTCCCAGCCCATCCATGACCAGCGCGATCGTTAGCTCGAGGGCCACGAGCCCCAGGAGCCGATTCCAATCGGGATCCGCGGCCCCGATGTTCTCGACGACGCCGTCGATGATGAGCTTTCCCACCCAGAGCATCGCCACCGGCCCGAAGGCGGCGAGCCCACGCACGGCGATGATCCCGGCGCCGTACAGGGGGCTCGTGCGCCAGACCATCCCGAGAAATCGCGGGACGAGCCGAAGCGCATGGAGGCGTTCGCGAAGTGGGGGGAGGGGCCCCTGGGCTGCGGGCGACCGGCGGAAGGAGGGGGGACTCACGCTGTTCGGTCACCCCCTGCCGGGGCGGGCGTTCCCCGGGGTGCCATTCCCCTCAATTCAGGGAGGGATCGCCCACCCGGCCGAGGAAGAGGATCGCACCGCCGGCGCGTTCGCGGATCAGGAAGTAGAAGGGCCGACCGAAGGTGAGCTGTGGTGGGAGCGAGGTGATGCCGACGCCCACAGACGTCGCCGCGGAGGCCTCGGTCCCCAACTCGTGCACGTCTATGAAGGCCTTCTGCTCGACCCGGGTGATGTAGAGGTCGTCGCGGTCGGCGATCCGAGTGAAGTTGGACTGCCAGGGGTCGAAGGCGATCCCCATCCCGAGCGCGGTCAGCGCCGGATCGAGCCGGATGTCGTACTCGAACCGGAATTTCGGGAGGGTCAGGAGGATGCGCGACGAAGAGAGGGACTCGACGATCGCGGCGAGGCCGGTCGGAGTAAGCGCATCTTCCACATCGTCCAGGGTTCCTCCCTCCGCCGGACCCACCACGAGCATCGCGTAGGCGCTATCCGCGTAAAGCAGCTCCACCGCCTGGATCCGGTCGTCCGACGAATGAAGGACCGGACCGTCGAGCGTCATGAGCGGCACGGTGGCCTCCGCGCCCGCGAGGGTTCGAAAGGCCCCCGCCTGAGTGCCAAATTCGTTGAAGGGGAGAGCCCACGGGGCTTTGAAGTAAACCGCGTTCACGAGGAAGAGCATCTCGTCCGGATCGATCTTGGTGACGAGATCCTTGATGCGCCCGCCCGTCTTCTCTTCGGCCCACCCGCTGATCACGCCGGGGGCGCCCGGATCGGAGAAGTCGAGGGCGCGCACCTCCGCGTCGAAATGGATGCGCGCCGCGTCGAGAAAGGGCGCCTTCACCGGGAAGGACTCCTCGTGCCACGCCGAGTTCGCGAGGCCGAACCCGACGTCCGGATCCAGCCCGCGCAGGTGGTCGATGAGGTTGCGATACGCCGCATTCACCTCGTCCTCGGAGAGCGTCCCGAATCCGAGCGCCCCGCGCATCGCGTCGTAGGTCTCGCCGACCGCGCCATTCAGCGTCATCCCGAGCGCCATGGAGGCGCTGAGGGGCGAGAGGAGGACATTGGGCTCCGTCTCTTCCTCGAGGACGCGGGTGAGGAGCCCGAGCCCGAAGGAAGTGTTCGCAAGGGAGACCTGGTGCCCCTGAACGGTCAGGCCGGGGGGCGGTGGGAGGGGGTCGGTGATTCGGGAGGACTGCGTGCACCCGAATGTGAGCGCGGCGACGACCGCCGCGAGAGCGACTCGGACGGAACGTGGCGCCGCGGCCGATTGGAAAGTTCGGGTGAGCTCGAACATGGTTCCTCCACTGCGGGTGCTTGTTCATCCGTACCCGGGGTGAATCTGTCCGGATCCTATTCGACCGGTGCACCAGTGTGCGGAATCCCCATTTAAGCCCTGGACGCGCCCTCGCGGTGCCGTCATCATGCGGAGCCTCTCCCCTCCTCGTAGCGGATGTCGCACATCGCCATGCAGCACGATCTCGATCTCGGGGCCGCAGGGCCTCGCCCGGCCGGTCCCGCCGGGCCGGAAAGCGGCGGCGACCCCTCGGATCCGCAGTCCGTCCTCCAGCACGTCTTCGGATATCCCTCCTTCCGACCGGGCCAGCGGGAGGTGATCGATGCGGTGCTCGTGGGAAGGGACTGCATCGCGGTCATGCCCACGGGGGCGGGGAAGTCGCTCACCTATCAGGTCCCCGCGCGGATCCTGGAAGGCACGGTCCTCGTGATCTCACCCCTGATCAGCCTGATGAAGGATCAGGTGGACGCCCTCCGGGAGCTGGACTTCCGGACGGCACAGATCGACTCGACGCTCGATCCCGAGGAGCGCCGCAGCCGGCTCGGAGCGTTCCGCCGGGGCGAGCTCGAGCTGGTTTTCCTGGCTCCGGAAGCATTGGATGGGCCCCTCCGGGAGTTCGTCCTCGAGTGCCCGGTATCGCTCCTCGTCGTGGACGAGGCACACTGCATTTCCCAATGGGGGCACGACTTTCGCCCGGCCTACCGGCGTCTCCGCGGACTGAGCGAGGCGCTCGAGGTACCGGTGCTCGCGTTGACGGCCACGGCCACGCATGCGGTGGCTCGCGACATTGTCGGCCAACTCGGGATGCGGAGCCCCGCCGGCTACAAAGGCTCGTTCTTCCGGCCCAACCTCCACATCGGCTGTCGCAAGAAGGGAGAGGGCGAGACGAAGCGGGAGATCCTCGCACTCGTGCGGGAGCATGCCGGTGAGGCGGGGATCATCTACTGCTTGTCGCGGCGGACGGTAGAGCAAACCACGACGTATCTGACCCGCAACGGCGTCCGGGCCCTCCCCTACCATGCCGGGCTCGACGATGCCGTCCGAACCCGAAATCAGGAGGCCTTTCGACGGGACGAGGTGGACGTCGTCGTGGCGACCGTCGCCTTCGGGATGGGAATCGACAAGCCGAACGTCCGATTCGTGATCCATCGCGACATGCCGAAGGACGTGGAGTCCTGGTACCAGGAGATGGGCCGCGCCGGACGCGACGGCTTGGAGAGCGACTGCGTCCTCTTTTACTCGTGGGCCGACGTGAAGCAGCACGAGCGCTTCCTTGCGGAGATCGAGGATCCCGAGCTCTGGCGGGAGAAGCGCGAAGCGAGCGTACACCTCTTCCGCCTGGTGGAGGCCGGCGGGTGCCGACACGAATCCATCGTGGGGCACTTCGATGAGCGGATCGGGAGCTGCAGCGCTTCGTGCGATGTGTGCCGAGGCGTGTCGGTCGCCGCGCGGGTGGCGGGGGCGAGTGTTGGCCGGGCTGCCCCCGCGCGAGCCGCTGACCGGCTCACCGTGGGCGTTACGGCGGCCGATGACCCCCTCTTCGCCCGACTTCGGGTCCTGCGGAAGGAGATCGCCGATCGTCAGGGTGTCCCAGCGTACATCGTGTTCGGCGACAAGGTCCTCCGGGAGATGGCGGCGCGGCGGCCCTCGACTTCCGGCGAACTACTCGAGGTTCCCGGCGTGGGGCCGGCGAAGCTGGAGCGGTATGGGACGGCCTTCTTGGCAGCGATCGCGGAGTCGCAGGCGCGACAGGGGTGAAAGCTGGGTATCGAGAACCGCTCAGTTCTCCGCCGGACGGAAGCCCAGGAGGACGTTTCCAGGCGGCTGTGAGAAGGAGCCGTATCCCGACCCGATGAAGACCATTCCCGCGCCGGCCGCGATGGAGTGCGCATCAATCGAGCCGCCGTGGCCCTCCACTCCATTGATGGCTTCGAAGGGGCGGGCGGTGTCGAATTGGAAGAGGGTTTCGCCGCTCTCCCCGTCGAAGATGTAGAGGCGACCGTCGATCCCGGCACTGATGACCGCCCCGTCCACGACCAACGGCGTCGCCGAGAGCCCGAACCTCGCCTGACATCCCGGGACGCGCTCCGCGCGCTCCGGCGGGCAATCGGGACTCAGCCGATGTTCCCAGACGGGTGCTCCGGTGGCGATGCCGAAGGCATACATCCCGGGCATCCGATTCGCGCCGGCTCCGGGATCACTGATCGGGAGGAAGACCCGTTCCCCATCCACCGCGATTCCCCAATGGTTTCCGCCGAGCGCTCCTCCTTCACCCACTCGCCTCTCCCAGACGACCGACCCGTCATCCGGATTCAGCGCCCAGAGGTGGCCGGACTTCTGGCCGGCGAGGAGGAGCTCCCGCCCGTCCGCGAGCGCGATCAGGATCGCCGAGCCGCCGAAGTCCCAGTCCCGCAGAATGCTCTGGTCCGCGCTGGGACAATTCGGACCCGGGCGCGCCCCGCACGCCATGTTCCAGACGTCGTTCGCGACCGACTGGAAGATCCAGAGCGCTTCGCCCGTCTCGATGTCGAGCGCGATCACGGCGTCGCTCGTTCCGGTAGCCGGAAGCGAGGTATTTTCCCCGGTCGTCACGTAGACTCGCCCCCGGCGCGCATCGATGGACGGCGTGGACCAGATGGGAGCCCCCGAGGGACCGCGCAGCCTTGCCCCCGCGGAGTTCACCGCGCCGGTGTATTCGGCTTCCTCCATGGTGACGTACGCCCAGAGTCGTCGGCCCGTCTCGGCGTCCAGCGCCGCGACGGCCCCTCGTCCGACGCAGCACTCGAAGTCGGGATTCGAGCCGGCGGCCACGCCGGAGGCGGAGAGCGGAACGATCACCTTTCCGTCGTGGAAGACGACGGAGCCCGTGATGTTGCTGCTCCCCTCGTCGGCCCGCCCACTTGCGATCCAGATCGCCGCGCCGGTCTCCGCGTCCACCGCGTGTACCTGTCCCCGCGCATCACCGAAGAAGAGGGCCGGGCGGACTGGAGCACCGATCTCTCCGAGCGAGACCGACGAGCGGAGTGGGGTCGGCGAGTCGTATACCCACTTTACACACCCCGACTCCGTATCGAGGGCGAGGAGCTTCGCCGTGTTCACGGCCGAATAAAAGACCGTCGAACCGACGATGACCGGCCCCGCGCGAAGTCCGGTGACGCCGGGAAAGGCGATCGCCCAGGCCAGCTCGAGCCGCGCGAAATCGTCCCGGGAGAGTCCTGCCGCCTCGGCGGAGATCATGCGGGAGGCGGTCACTTCGACGCCCGCGGTCCGCATGGCCACGGGCCCCTCCAGGGCAACCCGCCGCGCGGCGGCGGTGCATGTCATGGAGGTGATCCACTCTTCCTGGGGAACCGACTGGGCGGCCAGATAGGCGATCAATTGGGATCGCTGCTCCGCGGAAAGCGTGGAGCCCTGCGGAGCCATGATCCCTTCCGTGAGTGCGAAGGTGAGCTGTTCGGCGGTCATCGAACGGAGAGTGGCGATTGTCGGGGCTCGGGGATCTCCTCCCCCATGGCAGACGTTGCAGCGCTGCTGGAAAAGAACTTCACCCGGATGCGGAGAGACGGGCGGTGCCTGCCCGGATGCTCCCGCCGCGTTGACGGCGAGAAAGGCTCCCAGAACGAGCGATGTCGGGATCAGGTGCTGGGGAATCATCGAAGGGCGCCTTCCGCGGGAGAGAAGGGGGAATCCTGAGGACGGCGGGACGACGAGGATCGTACCCGGGTGGACCCCGCACCGGCAAGAGAGAAGCGCCGCGGGAAAGACCGGCGCGGCCCTCCTAAGTCGTGCCGTCGGGGCAGTCGTCCATTTCCCCCAGGGCGGCGGTGAGTGCCACCCGCTCCCGCGCAACCACCACCCGAGCTCTCCAGGCCGAGAGGCTCCAGCTTCTCCAGTCCCCCATCGGGGGCGTCCCCCATCGGTCGAGAAGAGACCGGGCGACCCGACAGTGCGCCACCGGAGTGAGAGCCGGAAGCGAGGCGACGAGGGTCGGAACGGCGTCCGCGCTCAACCGTGTGACGTATGCCGCGTCGAACTCCACACCGGTGCCTTCCCTGGCCACGTTCGCGCGGACGATCGCGGCATCCGGATTCGTCAGAATCAGTGCCGCGATCCAGCCGAAACCCATGAGAAGCGCACCGAAGGCGAAGGGCCTGCGTCGCCCTCGGAGCACGGTGGCTGTGAACCAGACGAGCAAGAGGGCGAGCCATCCCAGGAAAGCTGCGGCGAAGAAACGCGCCTCCGTGAGGCCGTACTCGGCGAGGTAGAGTCGGAGCCTCTGGATGGCGGACGCCATCACGGCGGCGAGGAGGAGGACTTGAAGGCCGGCGAGGGCGCGGAAGACCCGCTCGTCCCTCGAGGAGTCGCGCCGCATCATCTGGTCGGCCGCCAGAAGGAAGGGGATCACGATGGCCCCCACGGCCACGAGCTCGAAGAAACCTTCGCGCGCGTATTCGGCGAAGCTGAGCCCGGGCGTAGCCTCGACGAAGGCGGCGCCGCCGAAGAAGGTGCGGAGCTGCACGGCCACGAAGACGAGGAAGAGGAGATCGAGAAGTGCGAGCGCCGTCGCGGTCTCGCCCGCGCCCAAGGAGGGCCGCCAGCTCACCAACCGGCCGACCTCGGCCAGAGGAGACCTCCCGAGGAAGCTTCGAAGGTATCCAGTCGCGATCCACGCGAAGAGTCCGGTGACGAAGAGGTGTTCGAAGATCCGTTCCAGGTCGAATCGGACCAGGCGGGCCATGAAGTCCGCGAATACGGGGTCTGCCGCCGCGAAGAGGGCTCCTACGACCAGGAGGACGGGGAGCGCGAGCGCCGCCCCGCGAAGCACCGGACCGAGTCGTCGCCACCATCCGACCCCGGCGGCGGGGGCCGCACGGGAGTCGTCCGGGCCGTCGAAAGCGAGGAAGAGGCATCCGAATGCCGAGCTGGCCATGGC
Organism: Gemmatimonadota bacterium; assembly: GCA_040882465.1. NCBI lineage: Bacteria > Pseudomonadati > Gemmatimonadota > Gemmatimonadota bacterium. The sequence continues at coordinate 215,986 of JBBEBG010000026.1, read as the reverse complement.
GGCGGCGATCGCCCCGCCGTATTCGAACACATGGGTCCGCCGCACCCAGGACGCACCGGCCCGGTACGCCGGGAGCGCGAAGGCCGTTGCCGATCCCGCCAGGGCGAGCAGCTTGAGCGCCTCCGAATCTCGCCAAGCGATGGTGGCGGCCAGGAGAACGCCGCCTGCGACGAGAATTGTTGCCTCGGGGTATGGGGCGCCCGTCTTGCGGCGATGAAGAAGCCCGGTGGCGCCCCCCAGGGCCAGCGCCCAGAGGGCGAGGTTGAGCCCGGGCGCACCCGGGGCCCGCAGGAGAACATCCGCGATCACGCCGAGGAGGAGGCCGCCCAGAATCAACGGCCGCTTGGGTATGACGACCTGTGTCATCGGCCCACCTCCGCTCGGTCGGGCGTGACCCCTGAAGTCACGGTGTTCTCGATCCCGCCGAACCGCCGCTCCCGGCGGTCGAACTCTTCGAGCGCCTCCTGCAACGCCTGGAGTCCGAACTCGGGCCAGGGGCATTCGACGAAGACGAGCTCCGCATAAGCACACTCCCAGAGAAGGAAGTCGCTCAGCCGGCGCTCCCCACCGGTGCGGATGAGGAGATCCACATTGGGGATCGTGCCCGAGGCGTGCATCACTTCCGCGAGGGCGCGGGAGAAGGAGTCCCGCGTGGGAATCCCAATGTCCGGTCCCCTGCCGGCCGCGGCGACGATTGCGTCCCGCGACGAATAATCGACTGCGACCCGAAGCTGGAGCTCGGTCGCGGTCGAGGTCGCCGCCTCGGCGACCTCGATTGCCCGAACCAAGGAAGGGGCCAGGCGGTCCCGCCGGCCGACGACGTTCAGTCGGATCCCCTCCGCGACGCACCGCCCGACCTCGCCCTCGAGGTACTCCCGAAAGATCCGCATGAGCGCACCGACTTCCGCCCCGGGGCGGCGCCAGTTGTCCGAGGAAAAGGCGTACAGGGTCAAAGTCCGGATCCCGAGGGAGCGCGCGGCCTCGACAGTCCGACGGACGGCTTTGGCCCCGGCGCGGTGGCCGTCAGTCCGGGGAAGGCCGCGAGAAGATGCCCAACGCCCATTGCCGTCCATGATGATCGCGACGTGGAGGCCGCGGGACGGCGTATGAAAAGATCTTTGTATCACAAAGCCTCGCGAGAAAAAAGAGAGGGTTGAGGGCGCATGCCCGGGTCGGCTCAGCTTTCCCGAACGCGCCGAATCAGCGCGTCCATGTGATCGAGGTAACGCTCCAGCGCCTTCTTCCCTTCGGCTGTAAGGTGATACTCGGTGCGGGGGACGCGCTCCTGGAAGCTCTTCTTGCACACCAGGTATCCCGCCTCCTCGAGCTTGCGCGCGTGGACGCTCAGATTCCCGTCAGACGTGTCGAGCAGGGCCTTCAGCTCGTTGAAGGTCAACGTGTCGTTCACGGCGAGCGCGCTCACGATCCCGAGGCGTACCCGCTCGTGGATGACGCGGTCGAGATCCACCGGGTTGGTTCGTCTCTTCGCCCGGCGCGAAGGGGAGCCGTTCTTCTCTCGTGTGCCGTCATCCACGGCTTCGTCTCGCTTCTTGGGGACCGCGCTTCGCTCAGCCACCGTGCCTCCGGGCAATGACCAGACCGAAGGCGACGTGCAGGGCCCCGAAACCACCCGCCATGTAGAGATCGCCCCAGCCCTGGGGAGAAAAGAGGGCGGCGGCGCCGGCGAGCATGAATGAGAGCCCCATGACCGGGACCACGCGCACCGAGAAGGTGCCGGCCGTCACCACGCCGACCCCGTAGAGGAGGAGCCACGTGCCCGGGATCGCTCCGGTGGCCCCGGCGAAATACAGGGCCGGTGTGAGCGCCGCGCCCGCGAGGACCGGCGGAAGGAAGCTGAGTACGAAGGTCCGGCCCGGACCCGTTCGTAGCGGCAGTCCGACGCGGCGCGCCTTCTGAACGATGGAGGAGATGGCGATCGTCACCGAAATCGCCGCCGCCGCGAGCCAAACCCACAACCATCGCTCGAATGTGGGTTGCCCTGTGGCGACCGCGCTCGCCACAAGGGCGGTTACCCCCATCGCGACTCCGCCCCATCCCGGGACGGCCGTGAAGGCGCCCGCCCGTTCCATCGTGCGGCGGATGAATCGGAGGTCATCCATGGCCCGATCGTGCAGGGCGACGGGCTCCGAAGGGGACCGAGGGAGGGGACGCGTTCCCATGATGGCGAGAGGTTAATGGCTCCCGAGGATTACGTCAAGTACTTTGTTATACAAAGTCTAGATTCCCCGCATCAACTCCGCCATCCGGACCCGCGTGGCGTCGTCGGGGAGCCTGCCGAGTCCCGCCCGCATGTTTTCCTCCATGTGCACGGGATTCGTCGTCTCGGTGAGGACACAGGTCACGGCCGGATTGGAGAGCACGTACTTCAGGGAGAACTGGGCCCAACTCACGCAATCGAACTCCGCCGCCCATTCCGGAAGGGGGCGCTCGGCAACTCGCTGGAAGAAGTCGCCATTCATGAAGGGTCGGTTGATGAGGACGGCCATTCCCCGGTCGCGGGCGAGGGGAAGAAGGCGGGTTTCGGCGGCCGTCTCGACGACCGAGTAATTCATGTGGACGAAGTCCAGCGGCTCGCGGCGCATGAAGGTCTCGAGCGCCTCGTGGTCGCGGTCGAGGAAGACCGTGACTCCGATGTACCGGGCCTCTCCGGATTCCTTCCAGCCGCGCACGTTCGGCCAATGGGCCTCGAGGTCCCGGAGGCTCTCGACCTGGAGGAGATCGAGGGTGCGTCGCCCGTAGAGCCGCTGGGTCTGCCGGAACTGCGCGATCCCATTCTCCGCGCCGTCCACGTAGATCTTGGCGGCGATGAAGAGCGGCTCCGCCGCCGCGGCTTCCTGGAGCACGCGTCCGAACTCCTGGTCTATGGCCGCGGAGCGCGGCGAGGTGTCCACCACTCGCCCGCCGTACTCCCGAAGCATGCGCATGACGTTCGCGATCGGCCCCGTCCCCTCCGTCGGGCTTTCCAACACGGACTTGGTGGACCCGAAGCCCACGATGGGAATCTGCTCCCCGCTCACCGGAATTGCCCGGGTAGGGAGCGCCTGGCGCGCGAAGAGTCGGCGCGGGGCGGCGAGGAGGGCACCGAGTCCCGCGATCGCGCGCATGAACTCGCGGCGGGAGAAGTCGGATGAGTGCGTCATGGGGCACGGAGAGTGAGGGGAGTCGCTCCTTCGGTCCAAGCTACGGGGGGAGAGCGCGCGCGCAAAGGAAGTTGCTGGCGCGATTTGGGCCCGACTACCTTGGGCGGACCTCCAGCACGGGTGAGGTTGAAATAGTCTCGGTCCACTTCAGGAGGGAGGGGTTGTCATGGTCTGTTTTCGAAGCTTTTCGGTGGGAGTGATCGCCTTGGTCGCCGTATTGGTGCTTCCGCTCGCGGGAGGGGCTCAGCAGCAACAGCAGCCCATGGGGTTCTTCATCACGAGCGTGGGACTCGGAAATGGGGGCGATCTCGGTGGCCTCGCGGGGGCCGACGCCCATTGTCAGGCGTTGGCCGCGCCCGTTGGCGCGGGAGCACGCACCTGGCGGGCGTATCTGAGCACCCAGGCGACCGGCGGCCAGCCGGCGGTCAATGCGCGGGACCGTATCGGCGTTGGGCCCTGGTTTAATGCCGCCGGCGTCCAGGTCGCAGCCAACGTGAACGACCTGCACTACAACAATTCGAATCTGAACTACGAGTTCTCGGTGAACGAGCGGGGCGAGACGGTAAACTCGGGGGCGATGGGGGATTCGCCGAACGCGCACGACATCCTGACCGGGAGCCAGCTCGACGGGACGGCTTTCCCGGCGGAACAGGATCGCACCTGCAACAACTGGACGAGCAGTGGGGAAGGCGCGGCGATGCTGGGGCACCACGACCGGTTCTCCCGTACGACTCCGGGCTCTCCATGGAATACGGCGCATGCGAGCCAGGGCTGCTCGCAGGAGCAGCTCGTGGCGACGGGCGGCGCCGGGCTCTTTTATTGCTTCGCGGCCGACTGACCCAGCTCTCGGCGCACGACCGGCGCCACCTCCGTTCCGAGCAGTTCGATCGCGCGGAGAACCCGGTCGTGCGCCATCGGCCCGACCGTGAGCTGAAGGAGGAAGCGGTCGTGGCGGAAGATCTCCCACTGGTAGAGGATCTTCTCCACGACCTCCCGGGGGCTTCCGACGAACAGCGCTCCGTGAAGGTCGGCCTCGGCGTCGAAGTGGGCGCGGGTGGTCGGGGGCCACCCCCGCTCGCGCCCGATCCGGGTCATCGTCTCGGCGAAAGGAGGGAAGGCGAGCTCCGCGGCCTCAGTGGCGTCGTCGGCGATGAAGCCGTGCGAATTGATGCTGATGGGGAGGGTGGCCGGATCGTGCCCGGCGCGGGTGGCGGCGTCTCGGTAGAGGTCCACGACGGGGCGAAAGCGGGCCGGTGCCCCCCCGATGATGGCGAGCGCGATCGGGAGGCCGAGGGTTCCCGCCCGCACGACGGAGCCCGGAGTTCCGCCCACCGCGATCCAGACGGGAATCGGGTTCTGCTCGGGCCTGGGATAAACTCCTCGATCTTCGATGGACGGGCGGTGCTTCCCTGACCAGGTGATCCGTTCATTTTCACGCAATGCCAGGAGAAGCTCGAGCTTCTCGGCGAAGAGCTCGTCGTAGTCGGCCAGGTCCTGGCCGAAGAGTGGGAATGACTCCACGAAGGAGCCCCGCCCGGCCATGATCTCGGCCCGGCCCTTCGAGATGAGGTCGAGCGTCGCGAAGTCCTGAAAGACTCGAACCGGGTCGTCGGAGCTGAGCACGGTCACGGCGCTCGTCAAGCGGATTCGCGAAGTGCGCGCGGCCGCCGCGGCGAGGACGATCGCGGGAGCGGAGACGGTGTAGTCCGGGCGGTGGTGCTCGCCGACCCCGAAGACGTCGAGCCCGATCCGATCCGCGAGCTCGATCTCCTCGATGAGGTGGCGGATTCGTTCGCCGGCCGCGAGTTGGCGCCCCGTCCCGGCTTCGAGCCGGGTTTCGGCGAACGAATAGATCCCGATCTCCATCGAATTCCCCCGCCTACCGCGCCGAGCCGGCTTTCACGCGCGTCCAGAGCTGGTCGTACTTGCGCCGGTCGGGACCCACGTCGGCGATGAACTCGAGCCCCTCCATCGCGCCCGGTTCCAGGAGGCGTTCGTGTTCGGCACGGAGCACAGGATCGAGGAGCTCCCATGAGGCGAGATTAGGAGAGAAGTACCGCACCTCCTCCGTGAGCCGGGCTCCGTTCTGCGCGTCCAGAAGGAAATTCACGAAGACATGCGCGGTGTACGCTCCCGCGGCACCGGCCGGGATGACCAGGTTATCGGCCCAGACCACGGCGCCCTCCCGCGGGACCAGGTACAGGATCTCAGGGCGCTCCTCCCCTGCAACCGTGATCTCGCCCGAGTGGTTGTGGGAGACGTCGAGCTCACCCGCCAGAAGGAGGTCGCGTCCCGTGGAGGCCGGAGTGAAGGCCACGGCGCGGCCCGCTGCCACGGTAAGGACCGCCTCGGCAGCGGCGAGCTCCGCGTCGTCCGTGCTGTTCACGGAGTAACCCAGGTAAAGAAGCGCCGCCCCGATCGTCTCGCGCGGGTCATCGAGGAAGGCGAAGCGGCCGGGCGACTTCGCGGCATCGAAGAGGAGCCCCCAGGTCGCGAGCTCGTCCGGATTTCCCTGCACGCGGTCCCCCCGAATCCCGAGGCCGGTCGTCCCCCACTGAAAGGGGATCGCGAAGCGGTTCTCGGGATCGTACGGCGGTGAACCGAAGCTCGGGTGGAGATTCGCACGGTTCGGGAGAAGTGTTGGATCGAGCGGCTCGAGGCGCCCGGCCGCCGCGAGAATTTCCACGGCATAGTCCGAAGCCATGACGAGATCGAACTGCGCCGTGCCTCCCGCCGTCAGGCGAGCCATCATCGCTTCATTCGTGTCGAAGTAGTCTTCGATGATTCGCGTGCCGAAGCGCTCCTCGAACTGCCTCAAGAGCTCCGGATCCATGTATTCCGGGAAATTAAAAAGCCGGAGCGTCGGAGAGAGGCGTGCCGTCTCGACGGTGATCCCGAACGCCTCGATCTCGGCGGGAAGCTCGGGAGAGGGCGAGCCGCATCCGGCGACCGATAGCGAAAGGAGGACGCCGGCGGCGACGAGCGCGAGGAAAGGCGTAGCGTGCGAAGGGTTCACGGGTCGCGGTGATTTCGGAAGAGGGGAGACGAACGCGCCCGGGGGCGGATCCCTGAGGGTAGAAGGGGCCGATCCGGGCGTAAAGGCCGCGGAGGTACGGCGGCCGCACCCTCAAGCCCGGTCCTTACCTCCTCCCTTCCTCAGGAAGAGCATGGCCGCCGTCATCGTGAGGAGGGAAAAGGCGAGAAGCAGGGTGGCCAGCGCGTTCACCTCCGGTGTGACCCCTCTGCGAATCATCGAATAGATCCGGATTGGGAGGGTGGAAGCTCCCGGGCCGGCGGTGAAGTAGGCGATCAGGAAATCGTCCACCGAAAGGGTGAAGGCGATGAGAGCGCCCGCCACGATCCCCGGTGCCGCGAGGGGAAGGACCACCTTTCGGATCGCGACCAGGGGCGGGGCGCCCAGGTCCCGCGCCGCCTCGACGACGCTTCCGGGAAAGGCGTCCAATCGCGCCCGTACGAGCAGCGCGACGAAGGAAATCTGGAAGGAGATGTGCGCCAGGATGATCGAGGTGAGACCGAGGGGAAATGCGACCAGGGCGAAAATGGAAAGGAGTGCCACGGCCTGCGTGATGTCCGGGACGAGAATGGGGAGGTAAAAGGACTTCCAGAGAAGCTCACGTCCCCGGAACCGGCTGAAGTGGAGCCCGACACCGAGCGCGGTCCCGAGGATCACGGAGGCGATGGTGGACGCGCTCGAAACGATCAGAGTGTTCCAGGCCGCCCGCCCGATTTCGCGGCTCGTGAACACCCCGCGATACCAGTCGAGGGTGAATCCCTCCCAGGCGAGGGCGAAGCGCGAGTCGTTGAAGGAATACGCCGCGAGAACCACGACCGGGAGATACAAGAAGGCCAACCCGCTCCCAAAAAAGACCGCGCTCCCCATCCCCATCCGGCGGGGGCCGCTCAGGGGAGCCACGATGCCCGTCCCGGTCTCGAAGTGTCGCCCCGGCCGGTGAGCCTTCCCGCGAGAAGGATCATCCCGAGCGACGCCGCGATCAGCCAGATGGAGAGCGCCGACCCGAAAGGCCAGTCCCGCGCTACCAGCATCTGATTCTGGATCAGGTTTCCCACCATCATTCCGCGGGCCCCCCCGAGAAGATCGGGGGTCACGAAAGACCCGAGCGTGGGAATGAAGACGAGGATCGCCCCGGCGACGGCTCCCGGCGCGCACTGGGGAAGGACGACCTTGCGCAATCGTGCCCAGCGTCCCGCACCGAGGTCGCGTGCCGCGTCGAGGAGCGCGGGGTCGAGCTTCTCGAGCGAGGAATAAAGCGGGAGGACCATGAAGGGGAGAAAGGTGTGCACCAGGCCGACGAGGACCGCCCCTTCGTTGAAGAGGAGGGGGAGGGGCTCCCCGATGACGCCCAGGCGGAGGAGGGCCGAGTTGACCACGCCCTCCTGCCGGAGGAGGACGATCCAGGCGTAGTTCTTCACCAAGAGGTTCGTCCAAGAAGGAAGGATGAAGGCGAGGAGCGCCAGGTGGCGGGCGGGGGTGCCCATTCCGCGCAGAATCCAGGCGAGGGGGAACCCGACGACCAGGCAGATGAGTGTGCAGATGAAGGCCAGCCTCACCGAGCGAACAAGGATTCCCAGGTAGAGCGGATCGAAGGAGCGGACGAAGTTGGCGAAAGTCGCGGGGAGTGCCGGCTCTCCCTGGCTTCCCGCGCTCGACAGGGCGTATCCCCCCACAATCGCGAGGGGGAGGAGGAAGAGGACGACGAGCACGGCCGTGGCCGGCCCGACGGTCCAGAGGGCGAGCCCTCGAATCCCTTCCGTGCGGCCCTCTCCCTTGCCCTCCTTCATGGGGATCGTGCCGCCCCAGGAGCGGGATCGGGATCCTCCTCGCCGCCCTCCAGAACGAGCGGGACGATGTCTTCCCGGTGGAGAAGGAGGACGACCCGGTCGCTGGGGGCGTAAGGAATGACGGGGGCCGGGCCGCGGAGATGGGCCACGAAGCGCAGCGGTCCCACACGGAGGTCGAGCTCCTCGACACCTCCGACGCGTGAGCGCCCCGTGATCATGGCCGGGAGGCGGATCATCTCCGACCCGCCGGAGGGGTCCTCGCCTCCGCCCTCGCGAATCACCATGAAGGCTTCGGGACGGATCGCGTAGAGCCGTTCGCTTTCGCCCCCGGCGTCGAAAGGGCGCGAACCGATCGAGACACGGGTTCCATCGGGGAAAAAAAGCGAGCCATCCGAGGGACGGGCACGGAAGATGTTGGCCGAGCCCAGAAAGTCGGCGACGAAGGCGGAGTTGGGCCGATCGTACACCTCCTCGGGGGCCCCAACCTGGAGGAAACGGCCCGCCCGCATCACGGCCACCCGGTCCGCGAGCCTGAGCGCCTCTTCCTGGTCATGGGTCACGTGCACGAAGGCGACTTGGGACTCGCGCTGGATCCTGGAAAGCTCGATCTGCATCCGCGAGCGGAGCTTTCGATCGAGGGCGGCGAGTGGCTCGTCCAGGAGAAGGACGCGCGGCCGATTCACGAGGGCCCGTGCGAGGGCCACCCGCTGCTGCTCACCGCCCGAAAGTGTGGCCGGCGAGCGGTCGCCATGGCCCTCCAGTCCGACGAGCGCCAGGGACTCGAGCACCCGGCTGCTCAGCGAGTTTCCACGCCCTCCCTTCATTCGCGGCCCGAAAGCGACGTTTTCGAACACGGAGAGGTGCGGGAAGAGGGCGTATTCCTGAAAGACCGTGTTGGTGTCCCGCCGCTCCGGGGGAAACCCATCCACGCGGACTCCATCGAGATGGATCTCGCCGGCGTCGGGGGCTTCGAATCCCGCCAGCATGCGAAGAAGCGTCGTTTTCCCCGAACCCGACGGACCCAGAATGCAGAAGTACTCGCCGGCGCCGATTTCCAGATCGAGCGGATGCACGGCAACCGCACCCCCGAATCGCTTCGTCAGTCCACGAATCCTGAGGACGGGCTCTTGGGTCAAAGCTCGACGGATCCGTCTTGGAGGCCGGCCGGAGGGGGCGGGCGCCTTCCGGCGAAGTTCGGTGGGTCGGGCATCGGGACATCTTCGCCGCGACCAACGGGGCGAGCAAGCGGAGCAGGCGGAGCGGGGGCTCCGCGGCTTGACGCGCGCGGCACGCATCGGATATACCTGGCCAGGGCCCGCTTCCGCTGTCACCCGGAGGACCTGTGGCGTCTGGATCCTACGAAAACAAACCCCTCGCCCACCTCGTGCTGAACACGTTGAGCCCCCTCCATCAGCTCCGCGTGATGGGGCGCTTTGTGCGGCGCTCGCTCAAAAAGCCCGGATCCGCTCCGGGGACGGTCGTGCACACCGGGGAGCGTCGAGTGGAAGAAGTCCGGATCGACGCGATCCGCTTCGATGCAGGGGGCGTTCACGAAGGCCTCTGGGACCCGGACGCCCCACCCGAGGGCTTCGTCCCCGACGGCGCCGGAGTCCTCTGGGTGAATGTGGAGGGACTGCACGATGTCGCGATCCTCGAGAAGATCGGCGTCCGCATGGGTTTCCATCCCCTCATAACGGAGGACATCGCGCACGTCGGACAGCGGCCGAAGGTCGAGGAATACGACGATCACCTCTTCGTCGTCCTGCATATGCTCCGGATTCAGGAAGAGCCTTTCCAGATCACGGACGAGCAGGTGAGCTTCGTCATCGGAAAAGGATGTCTCTTCTCCTTCCAGGAGTCCCCCGGAGACGTCTTCGAGGTGGTCCGCGAGCGGATCCGCTCCGCACGGGGGCAATTGCGCGCCCGGGGCTCGGACTATCTCGCTTACGCCCTCATGGACGCCGTCGTGGACAACTACTTCCAGATCATCGAGCGCCTGGGCGAGCGCGCGGAAAAACTCGAGGCGGAAGTCGTGGACGAGCCCTCTCCCGACACGATGTACCGAGTTCACCAGCTCAAACGCGAGCTCCTCGTACTCTGGCGTTCGGTCTGGCCACTCCGCGAAATGCTGGGCAACTTCTTGCGGGTGGAATCCGATCTCCTCACCGACACGACGAAGCTCTACCTCCGGGACGTGTACGACCACAGCGTCCGACTCATGGACACGGCGGAGGTCTTGCGCGACATCACGACGGGGATGCGGGACCTCTATCTCTCCGACATGAGCCGCCGTCAGAACGAGGTCATGAAGGTCCTCACCGTGATGGCGAGCATCTTCATTCCACTGACGTTCGTCGTGGGCATTTACGGAATGAATTTCGAATACATGCCCGAGCTGGACGTCCGGTGGGCCTATCCCGCGGTTCTCGCCGGGATGTTCGCGGTGGGGCTCGGGATGCTCTGGTACTTCCGAAGGAGGGGCTGGCTCTGAGGATAACCCGCCGCCGGGCTACTCGGCGGCCGACCGTTCGAGAAAGCGCACGGAATACCACCCCGCTTCGTCCCGCCACTCACGCACCGTCGTCCATCCCGCTCGCCCGACGAGACGCTCGAGGTCTTCGGGCCAATATTTGTAGGAATGCTCGGTCACGATGGGCTCCTCGGGCTCCAGCTCGACACGAACCTCGGCAGGTCGCTCGCCGGCTCCCACCGGAACCCGCACAACCTGGTGGCGCACGCTCACGAGGCGCATCTCGATCCGGCTCTCGTCGGGGACCCAGGGCGCGTGGTGGCGAAACGCGAGGGGATCGAAGTGAGTGCCGAGCGCCCGATTCAGGTGGAGGAGGACGTTGCGGTTGAACGCCGCCGTGAGGCCGGCGGAGTCGTTGTACGCGGGCTCCAGGATCCGGGGTGACTTCCGGAGGTCCGCGCCGAGAAGGAGGGCTCCCTCCGGCCCGGCGAGTCGCCCGAGCATCGCGAGAAAGGCGACCGCCTCCTCGAGGGCGAAGTTTCCGATCGTGGATCCGGGGAAGAAGACGAGGGTGCGCCGGAAGGCGGCCGGCGCGAGGGGGAGTTCGAACGGCCGCGTATAGTCGGCGACGACGGGGTGGATCTCGACCTCCATCGGCTGGTCGCGGAGCGTGCGTGCCAGCGACCGCAGCTGCGACACGGCCACGTCCACCGGGACGTAGGCACGAGGTCGCACGAGGGCGCCGAGTAACATTTGCGCCTTCGCGCCATTCCCGCTCCCCGGCTCGACCACGAGCGCGTCGGGGCCGACCAGCTCCGCCAACTCTCCGAGGCACCGCCGAAGGATCTCGAGTTCCGTGCGGGTGAGGTAATACTCCGGGAGCGTCGTGATCCGATCGAAGAGACGCGAACCCCCGGCGTCGTAGAGGAGGCGGGCCGGAAGGGTCTTCGGCGTCCCGCCGAGTCCCGCGAGGACCTCCTCGCGCAGGGAGTCCAGGCGCGGAGGCTCGGCGAGCCGGGCGAGGGGAATCACCCGACGTCCTTTGCGAGCCGGACCCCCGAGAACTGCCAACAGGCGTCCGGATGGAAGAAATTCCGATACGTCGCCCTCAGGTGCGACCCCGATGTCGCGCAGGAGCCGCCCCGCAGGACGAACTGGTTGGACATGAACTTCCCGTTGTATTCCCCGATCGCTCCCGGGGCCGGAATGAAGCCGGGATAGGGGCGGTACGAGCTTCCCGTCCACTCCCAGAGGTCGCCGAACATCTGCGTCGGTGAAGACCCCGTCCTCAAGGCCGGATCGGTGGCGGGGATCGGATGGTAGTGGCCCGCTTCGACGAGATTCCCCGCGACGGGGAGATCCGCCGCGACGACCTCCCACTCGAACTCGGTCGGAAGTCGCGCTCCTGCCCAGCGGGCGAAGGCGTCCGCCTCGTACCAGCTCAGGTGGCAAACCGGATCGGCCGCTTCCACCCGCCGCATTCCCGTCAGAGTAAAGACCCACCATTCGCCATCTCGCTTCTCCCAATAAAAGGGCTCGGTCCACCCGCGCTCCCGGGCTACCGCCCAGCCGTCGGACATCCAGAGGTCGGCGCGCTCGTACCCGCCATCCTTCATGAACTCGAGAAATTCGCCGCAGGTCGCAAGCCGATCCGCGAGGGCGAAGCCTTTCAGGTAAACGCGGTGGCGGGGGCGCTCGTTGTCGAAGGAGAATCCCTCGGCAGCGGCGCCCACCTCACGAAGTCCTTCCGGATTCTCGATCCATCGAAGCGTGCGGGCGGACGCGCGAGGCGCGCCGGTGGCCCGCGGTCGATATTCGGGGCGGAGCGGATTCACGGAGAAGACGTGTTTCAGGTCCGTGAGTATCAACTCCTGGTGCTGCTGTTCGTGATGGAGTCCGAGCTCGACGAGCTCCGCGAGGACGCGGGGAGGCTCGCCGGCCATGAGAAACTGCGTCATGGCGTCGTCCACATGGGCCCGGTAATCCAACACCTCTCGCACCGTGGGGCGAGAGAGGTAGCCACGCTGGGCCCGGCAATGACGCTCTCCCGCCTGGACGTAATACGAGTTAAAGAGGTGGTGATAACGCGGATCCAGGGGGCGGTATCCCGCCGCGTGCTGAAGGAGGACGAAGTACTCGAAGAACCAGGTCGTGTGAGCCAGGTGCCACTTGAGGGGGCTCACGTCGGTCATGGACTGAACGACGAAGTCCTCGGGGAGCAGCCCCTCCGTCAGCTTCTCGGAGAATGCGCGAATTCCCAGGAAACGCTCTTCGAGGCGCGGGCCGAAGGCGCCGGTTTCGCGCGTCGCCTCGATGGCGGGATGGATCCCAGTGGAGCGCATGGGAGCGAATGCAGGGGGTGATCGAAGGGGGTTCTCGGGGAACCCGGCGGCGGCTCCGTAGTTCCTTGTGTTATTCCCTGGAGAGCGGCGGAAGTCGGCCTTCGATGGTTTCCCGGCGCTCCTCCTCCCAGGGGGGGAGCTTGAGCGCTCCGCCCAGGCTCGACGAGTCTTCGTCGATCAGGAAACCCGGTCCCGCGGTCGCGATCTCGAAGAGGACCCCGCCCGGTTCACGGAAATAAATGGACTGGAAATACTGCCGGTCCCGCACTTCCGTCACCTGGACACCCGCGCGCACCAGAAGCTCGCGAATCCGGAGCTGCTCGGCCCCATCCGCCACCGCGAACGCTACGTGGTGCACGGTCCCGAGGCCGTTCTGCGCGACGGGGGCGGAGGCATCGCGAAGGAGCTCGAGCGTCGCGCCCGGCCCCCCTTCACCGATCGAGACTTTCGTGCGCGCACCCTCTTCGGCGGCGACCTGAAATCCGAGGACATCCGTGACGAAGCGGAGCGTGGGCCGGGAATCGCGGTGGAGAAGAGTCACCCCCTGGACCCCGCGAATCGCGGCGGCCGCCTCCACCTCTCCGCCCGTCCAGGGAGTGCGGGTGTCCTCGGGCGCCTCGATCAATTCGATGTTGAGGCCCGAGGGGTCCGCGACGGTCAGGGCCCGGGATCCGAAGCGCTCGTCTTCCGCAACGAACGCGGCCTCGCCCGCGAAAAATCGCTGCCGCCAGAAATCGAGAGTTCCGGGGAGGACCGAAAAAGAAGTCACATGAATCTGCCCCGCTCCCCGGACCCCGATGGGGACACCCCATCCCTCGTACGGGAAGGTGGTCATGAGGGTCGAAGGAGTCCCGCGCTCGTCTCCGTAATAGAGATGATAAACGGCGGGATTGTCGAAGTTTACCGTCGTCTTCACCAGGCGGAGCCCGAGCAGCCCGGCGTAAAAGTCGAGGTCCGGCTGCGCGCCCGAAACAGTGGCGGTCACATGGTGCAGGCTCGAGATCCGCGGGGTCATGGATGGGAGTTCCGGCGTCGGCGGCGTGAAGGGGTCGGGGTGGCGTGGGACGGATTGCCATCATCCTCGTCCGGCGCGGCGGAGGCAAGCCGCTCGGTGATGTAGTCCGCGGGATCCAGCCCCCGTTCGCGCTCTGCGGGGTGTGCGCGGAACCACCGGGCCGCCAAGAAGAGCTCTTCCCGTTCTTCGACGGTGAGGGCCGCAGGGGGCCGGTCGGGATCCCGGAGGAGGCCCCGCAGATTGCGCGCGAGCTCCCGCGCCGCGCCGCTTCCCGCATCGGGCTCGTCGAAGGTGAGCCGGACCCGTCCCGCCCGTAGGAGGTAACCTCGGGCGCGCTTCTCTTCGACGGGGACACGGTAGACGAAGGTGAGGCCTTCCAGGTAGTCGCGGAAGGCCACGACCTCGTCGCGAAGGTGGCGGAGCCGCTCTTCCGAGTCCCTGAAGCGGGCCGCCATCTCGTATTCGTGCCGCTCCGCCGCGCCTTCCATGAGCGCGCGAATTCTCCCGAGGGGCACCTCCGACCGCCCTCCCAGAAACTCCGTCGTCTCGCGCACACGGGAAGCGTATTCCTTTTCTGTGCAGAGTCCCGCGCAGGGGGCGAGACAATTCCCCAAATCGGCCCTCGGGCACGCGGGCGCCCGCGGCTCCCGTAGGAGGTCCAGTTGGTCGGCGAAAAACAGGGGGGTGCGGGCTGGGCAGTCGCGCAGCTTCATCAGGTGCGCCAGACGATGGAGGGCGTCGGGGAGATCCCTTCTCGCCGGAAAGGGACCGAAGTAGGCGTGGCCATCGGCCGCTGGGGCGCGGGTCGCGGAGAGCCGCGGTGCCGCCCCCCCCGCCAGCTTCACCCAGGCGAAGCGACGCTCACGCCGATGCTGCACGTTGAAGCGCGGGCGGAAGGTCCGAATCAACCGGAACTCCCGAAGAAGCGCTTCGAACTCGGTTGGGACATACTCCCACTCGACCCCGCCGGACATCCTCACGAGCTCGCCCGGTTTTTCATCGGGGCCGGCGCGGAAGTAGGAGAGGAGCCGCGCGCGGATCCGCACGGACTTCCCGACGTAGAGGAGCTCACCACGAGCGCCGAAGAACCGGTAGATCCCGGGACGGTTCTTCGCCCCGGCGCGCACCTTCGCAAGGAGCGCGGCCGCGCGTTCGGGGAGTGGGGGCGCGTCCGGGAGGAGGGTCATCGCGAGGCGGAGATTCGCATTTTGTTCGGGCTCAGCGGAACTTAGCGCGGAAGGGAGGAGCGGCACAACCGAGGAGGGCACAACCCGGCACGTCCCCGCAGAAGTTGAGCTTCCGCCCCTCGCCCGCGATCTTCTTCCCGCGATCGCGCTGGGGAGCGTGGCCGCCCTTTATGCTCCGCGACCTGCGGGAAGGTGGAATCGGCGATGGGTTGGACGATCGAGGAGGCCCGGCATCTCTATAACATCGAGTGGTGGGGCGTCGGCTACTTCGACATCAATGCTAGTGGGCACGTTACCGTGCATCCGACGCGCGAAGCGGAGAAAGGACTCGACCTCTACGAGATCGCGACCGATCTCATGGGTCAGGGCGTCGGACTCCCCATCCTCCTCCGTTTCCCCGACATCCTCCGCACCCGGATCGAGACCCTCGTCTCCCGCTTCGGCACGGCGATGGAGGAGTACGACTACGACGGGGGGTACACCCTCGTTTATCCCATCAAGGTCAACCAGCAGAGGAAGGTCCTCGAGGCGCTCGTCGCCGCCGGGGAGGAACATGGCCTCGGACTCGAGGTCGGGAGCAAGCCCGAGCTCCAGGCGGTCCTCGCTCTCACCGACCGGACCGATCACCTCATCATCTGCAACGGCTACAAGGACGAGGAATACCTCTACCTGGCGCTGATGGGGCAGAAGCTCGGGCATCAGGTGATGATCGTGATCGAGAAGATCTCAGAGGTGGATCTCCTCCTGAAGCTCGGCGAAGAGATGGACATCCGCCCCGTTGCGGGGGTGCGCATCAAGCTCTCGACCGCGGGGGCGGGACGGTGGTCCGAGACCGCCGGAGAGAAGAGCAAGTTCGGGCTCTCGGCCTCCGAGCTCATGCGTGTCGTTGAGAAGCTCCGCGCGGCGGGACGGACCGACCTCCTCAAGATGGTCCACTTTCACATGGGTTCGCAGATCCCCGACATCCGGAACATCAAGCAGGGGATGACCGAGGTCGCGCGTTATTACGTGGAGCTCCGCAGGCTCGGGCTCGACATCACCCATGTGGACGTGGGTGGTGGCCTCGGCGTGGACTACGACGGTTCTCGCTCGGTCGGCTCGGCGAGCGTGAACTACTCCATCCAGGAGTATGCGAACGACATCGTGTACGCGATGGCGGAGGCGTGCCGGGAAAACGACCTCCCCATGCCGCACATCCTATCGGAGTCGGGGAGGGCGCTCACCGCGCACCACACCCTCCTCCTCGTGAACGTCATCGCGCTGGAGACCCAAATCGTCGAGGACCGGGACGAGATCCCGGAAGAAATGCACTCGGTGGTCCACGACCTCGCGGAAACGCTCCACGGAATGAGCGAGCGATCGCTTCGGGAGGTCTTCCACGACGCATCATACTGGAAGGACCGGATGCGGTCGCTGTACAACAGCGGAGTGCTGAGCCTCCCGGAACGGGCACTGGCGGAGCGGCTCTACCTCGCGATCATGACGCGGGGGGCGGAGCTCGCGCGACGAGAGCCGGAGGAATGGGAGGACATCCTCCCGGAGATGGAGGACATCCTCACCGACCGATACTTCTGCAACTTCTCGCTCTTTCAGTCCCTCCCGGATTCCTGGGCGATCGACCAGCTCTTTCCCATCATGCCGATCCACCGATTGGACGAGCGCCCCACTCGCCGCGGGACGCTTCAGGACGTGACTTGCGATTCGGATGGGAAGATCGATCGCTTTGTCGGAAACGGGGCAGGTCAGCGGGGAATCGAACTCCACACCTTCGATCCGGCGCGGCCCTACATCCTCGGGATCTTCATCACCGGGGCCTACCAGGAAATCCTCGGGGACCTGCACAACCTCTTCGGTGACACGAACACGGTGCACCTCTCCCTGACTTCCGATGGCGATTACGAGGTGACCGAGCTTTCGCGGGGGGACACGGTGACGGACGTCCTGAAGTACGTCCAGTACGACTCCGACACCCTCATCGCCAACTTCCGGAAGAAGGTCGCGCGCGCTACCACGCTCCCGAGGAGCGAAGCGAACACCTTCATCGCCGACTACATCGCCGGGCTCGCCGGATACACCTACCTGGAAGGGGACGTCTGGTAGCTCGCCGGGCCCCCGCCGCTCAGGCGCGGCTCGCCTTCAGGAGATCGCGTATCTCGGCGAGAAGTTTCTCCTCGGCGGAGGGCGGCGGGGGGGTCACCGGGGCCGCGGCCTCCTTTTTTTCGGTCGCGGCCTTGAGGCGATTGAAGCTTCGCACGAGAAAAAAAACCGCCAAGGCGACGATCGTGAAGGAGATCACGGCGTTCAGGAACACTCCGTAGGCGATCGTCACCGCGCCACCATCCTGCGCCGCGGCCAGTGTCGCGTAGGGGCCGGCGGCGAACTCACCTTCGCGCAGGACGACGAAGAGGTCGGTGAAGTCCACGCCTCCGAGCAGAAGCCCGACCGGCGGCATCACGACGTCGTTCACGAGGGACTGAACGATGGTCCCGAAGGCGGCGCCGATGATGATCCCGACGGCCATGTCGAGGACGTTTCCCTTGAGTGCGAACTCTTTGAACTCTTTCAGCATGAAAGGTCCCTCCGGATCAGTCCTCGATGATGCGGGCGCGAATGACGCTGTCGAGCAAGGGAAAGTCCCGGGCCAGGTAACTTTCGCCCTCGGCCTGGATGCGCGCCTGATCGGGACCCTGTCCGTTCGGCGCGCCCTCCCCGTAGTCGCCGTGGAGCCGATCCACGACGTCCATTCCTCCAGTCACGACGGCGAAGGGAGAAAAACCCATCGGGTCGAGCCGCGCGTTGTCCACCAGGTTGACGAAGAGCTGAACGGTCCGCGTGTTTGGCCCGGCGGTGGCGAAGGTGAGCGTACCGCGTGTGTTCGAGCGTGAGGGCGGATCGTCGGGAATGGCGGCCTGCCTCCACGCAGCGGTGACCTCGGGCACGGCGTGAATCCCGAACTGGGCCACGAATCCGGGAAGGACCCTGAAAAACCTCGCGCCGTCGTAATAACCGTTGCTCACGAGGTTATAAAAACGTCGGGCTCCCATCGGCGCCCAGGCCGAGATCACCTCCACCACGAAGTCCCCTTGCGACGTTTCGAAGAGGACCTTGAAGCGCTCGGGAACGGGAAGGTTTACCTCGGGCGCCGTCGGATCCAGGAGAAACGGGGAGGGGGGAGCGCTCTGCGCGAGAGAGGGCGGGATGGGTGCCGCGGGGGGCGCTTCGGAAACCGTGGAGCACCGGACGGCGGCGAGAACGATGCCGATCAGGAGGAGCCCGAGGATGGACCTCGGCATGGAGCGGGATGCTGGCATGACGAGGAGGCTAGCTTCCCCGGAGACGCCGGACAACCCTTGCTGGGCCCGCCCTCCGAGGCCCACCCCGCACCGCTCTAGTGAACTGCGAAACCCACGGCCAGCGCTTCCCGGTCGCCCAGCGTCGCACCGAAGCGGAGCGTCCATCCGGGGTTGAAGGCCACATCCAGCCCGAGATCCACGGCCAACTCGAGGTCGAGCCCGTCACGGGGCCCATCGTCCCCGGTCCACGCGTCGAGAATGAGGCGTGGACTGACGTACGGACCGAAGGCCACGGACTCCGTCGAGATGGCGGCGCCGATGGTCACGCCGAAGGGAATGCTGAACAGAATCTCATCACCCACTCCGAGCCCGACCCCCGCAATCCAGTCCACGTCCACGGGCATGTCGGACGAGCGGCGCGCGAGCGACCCCGAAAAGTCCACACCGGCAAAGGCCGCCAGGTCGTCGTTGCGCTCCTCGGCGAGGCCGCCGCGAATCCCCAGGGAACCGCCTCGGCCCCGCCAGGATCCCAACACCCCGAAGTCTCCTCCCGCCGGATCCAGGAGCGCCAGCCCCCAACCGGATCCTACGCGCGGGGGGACGAGGAAGGGCGCGTCCCAAGCGACCTGAGCCTTCGCCGGGTGCGCGAGACCAGCACCGATCCCGAGGACAACGACCGCCGTGATGCCGCGGGCCGGCATAGGGATTCCGGCTCTCATGGTGACCCTCCCATTACCGGACGAGCGATTGGGCGCGCCGGTACATGACGGCCGCCTCCTGGGGAAGACCCTTCCGATCATAGAGGATCCCCATGAGGTGGAAGGCCTGCGGATCGCTTGGACGGAGCCGCGCGGCCTGGGCGAGGGCGTCGAGGGCCTCATCCACGCGCCCAAGCCGGTTCAATGCCTTTCCTCGAAAGAGATGCGCAGTGGCGTGATTGGGTTCGCGCTCCGCGACACGGCGGAGCTCGGCTTCCGCTTCCCCGTATAGTCCCCGGCGCATGTGCAGGATGCCGAGATTCACACGGGCCTCCGTGCTCTCGGGATCCATTCCGATTGCCTCGTGGAGCCGCGATTCGGCTTCGTCGTATCGCCCGAGACTCCCAAGGGTGGCTCCCAGATTCGCCAGGACCGTGGGATTGTGAGGCTCGATCTGGAGTGCGGCGCGAAAGTGCTCCAGGGCTACCGCGTGGTCGCCCATCAGGTCGAGGAGGAGCCCCAAGTTGTTCCTCGCGCGCACGTGCGCTGGGCTGGCGCGCAGGATCGTGCGGTACATGAACATCGCGTCTTCGTTGCGACCCGCCTGGGCGGCGTCAACCGCCTGGTCGAAGGATGCTTCGACCTCGTCGGATGCGGGCTCTTCGGAGTTCTCCTGGGGCGAGGACCCGTGCCCCGCGTTTTCGGGGAGGGGAGGGAGGGGGAAGAGCGAGTCGGGCTCGGAGTTCTGAGCCGGTCCGTCCTGGGCCTTCACGAAGTTCATGGGATTCCTCGGTGGGGTCGGGCTCCGCGCACCCTCGGTCGAGACAGAGTTCGGAAGCCGGCGATCGGGCCCGATTGGATACGCAATCCCCGGGCCAGCGCGTCGCGTGCCAGACGACCTCCCCTTCTTCAAGCGAGGCGCGGTGGCGCGCGGGGCGCACCCCTGCGGCGGCCGTGGTCGTGGGGGAGGGCCGGGTAAGAATGGGCCGCCGGCCGCCCATTCTTTTCCTCCAGGCAGGCGCCGAGGCCACCCGGATCGGCCGGAGGTCAGAGGCCCTCGCTGGGTCGGATCCCATCCGTAGGGCCACGAAGAACCGAAATGGCGGCGTCATCGCGGCGCGCACGCGACTTGGCATCTCCCTTGCGCTGATCTGAGCGCCAGCCGGACGGCTCTGTGCCGGACCGGACCACCAAGCAAGGGGATACGGAGGACGAGAATGTTGAATTGGAACGGGTACCGAGTCGCTGGATCGCAGGGTCGCCTGCTGGTCGCGGCCGTCGCGATGCTGGCCATCGGCGGCTGTGCTCACGTCAACCGCGACGAGCTCGCCGGGGAGCTTACTCAGATCCGGGCCGAGATCCGTCAGGGCGACGACGGGGTCGAGAGCCGCCTCACGCAGGAAATCCAGAGTGCCGAGAGTCGGGTGGAAACGAGGCTAGCCTCTCTCGAGGGCGAGCTCCGTGCCCTGGAAGGCGAGTTCGACGTTGCGATGGAGCGTTTCGAGTCGTCCATTCGCTTCAGCGCTCCAGTTCACTTCGCGTACGATGACGCGACAGTTCGGCCCGCCGACTATGCGGTGCTGGATCGCTTCGCGAACGTCGTTGGGGGGTACTACTCGGACGCGACCATCACGGTCGAGGGTTTCACCGATCCTTCCGGGAGCGTAGAGTACAATCTGCGGCTCGGCCAGGAGCGCGCGGACGCGGTCAAGTCATATCTCGCGTCGGCGGGCCTGCCGTCGGATCGGATGCGGGCGGTGAGTTATGGCGAAGGTGGCAACCGGCTGATCGTCGCCGGCGCCGAGGGCCCCGGAGATGCGGGATGGCAGAATCGTCGCGTCGCCATGGTGATCGACTTCGGTCCGTCGCAGGGGCAGCCCTCCGTCGTCTTGTCGGGAAGCGCAGACGACCTCTGATCCTTCGCGTCCGGATTCCCGCGCGCCCGGAGTTAGTCCGGGCGCGCGGGGAAATCCCGGGCTCCCCGCGGTTCAGTCCGGATCCGAGCGGCCATCCGCTCTTTGGGTGCAACCTGCCTGGACGGGGATAAAGCGTGAGGATCACCACCCGGATCGTTGCGGGCCTTTTTCTAATGGCCGCGCTCTTGATCGGAGCGCTCTGGTATCAACTCACCCAGGTGGACCGGCTGCAACAGGTCAATCTGGAGCTCTCCCGTACCAATCTCGAAGCCGCACGTATCTCCATTCTCCTGGTCCAGGGGTTTGAGGGCGTTCTGGAGTTCGCCGAAAAGGCGTCCCTCCTTCGCGACGACGAATACCGGCGCCAGTGGACGGACTGGGAGCAGGCGGTAGACGCAGCCTTGGTCCGTCTCACCGAACTCTCTCTGGAAGGTGAAGAGGCGCGGATTCGCGCGCGGGTGCAGATTGGATGGCGCGAGTACCGGGCCACGGGTCCCGCCCTCTGGTTGAACCCCACCCGTTTCGGAGAAGTGCAGGCGATGCTCCTCGCCCTGCGGGGCGAAGTTGAGCGACTCATCGAGGTGAACGAGGCGGCCGTAGCGCTGAGAGCCGACATGTCCGCCGCCGCCGGCGAGCGGGCCCGCGTGGTCGCTCGAGCGGCCGCGGGCGCCTCGCTCGGGCTGGCAGGAATCGCGAGCCTCCTCCTCTTCTTCTCCATCTCCGGGCCCCTCCGACATCTCACCCGCGGCACCCGGGAGCTCGCGGCGGGGCGTTTCAAGCATCGCCTCGAGATTCGGGGGCCGGGCGAGCTCGCGGACCTTGCGCGCGATTTCAATGACATGGCTGCGAGGTTGGACGAGCTGGAAGACCTCAAGCGGGACTTCGTTTCCCACGTCTCGCACGAGCTCAAGAATCCCCTCGCGGCTGTGCAGGAAACCGTGGAGATTCTTCTCGACGAGCTCCCGGGGCCACTCAATCAAAAGCAGCGGCACCTCCTCGACCTCGCTCGCAGGAGTTCCGGAAGGCTCTCCTCGATGATCGGCGACCTGCTCGAGGTATCGCGCCTCGAAGGCGGGGGAGCCAGTTACCGTGTCGCCTCGCACGATGCGGCGGAAATCGTCCGATCGGTCCTCGAAGAGCTCCAGCCGGTCGCCGAGGAAAACAACCGAAGCCTCGACCTCGTGGGCACCCCAACGGTCACCGTCCTTTGCGACGGTGAAAGGGTCCGCGAGGTCGTCGCCAATTTGGTCGGGAACGCCATCAAATTCTCCTCCGCCGGCACTCGGGTGGAGGCGGACCTCGCCGGGTGCCGCTCCCTCCCGCCCGGGGTCCCGGAGTGGTACACCTCCGTTCTGGCTGGCGAAAGCGGACCATTCCTCCTCCTCTCGGTGGCCGATGAAGGGATCGGCGTCCCCGACGAGCACAAGACTCGAATCTTCGACAAATTCCACCAGGTGGGCGGCCGCCAACGCATCCAGGGACAGGGTGTGGGGCTCGGCCTCGCCATTTCGCGCAGGATCGTCGAGGCGCACGGAGGAGCCATCTGGGTCGAGGACCGGCCGAGGGGCGGGTCCATCTTTTTCGTCCTCCTTCCTGTCGCGTCGAGCCGGTGGCGCGATATTCAGTCCATGGACGAAGCCAATCGCAGCCACGAGGAGGAAATGGGATCGGCCCATCCCGCCGCCGCCCCTGTTGGTCGGGTCGCGACCAAGGCCACACTGGCGCTCCTCGCGGTTTTCGCTCTTCCGGGCTGCGCCCTCATGGGAGGGGGATCGAGCGGCACCTCGGCGCCGGCACCCCCGGAGGACGTCCGGGAGGCTCCTCCGGAGGCATCGGGCTCCGAGCCTTCACCGGCCTGGTCCGTCCGGATGGATCGCGCTCGCGCCCTTCTCGCGGGGGGGAGCTTCGCCGACGCGGCGAGCGAGCTCGAAGCGGCCCTTCGACTCGGCGCGGATGGCGACGCGCTGACCGAAGCGCATTGGGGTCTCGCCCTCGTATATCTGTCCCCCGCGAGTCTCCTACAGGATCGCGCGAGGGCCTTGACCCACCTCGACATCGTGGAGCACGAAGCCTCGGACGGGCTCGTGCAGGCCCAGGCGGCCTGGGCACGCGAGACGCTGGAGCAGGTCGCGCAGCTCGAGGGGCAGATTCAGGAGCGGGACGAGCTCTTGCGACAGCTCAATGATGCCTTGGAGATGCTTCGTCGAATCGATCTAGACCGACGCCCGTCGGGAGGAGGCGCCCCCGGAGTGGCTCCGGGACACTAGGGAGTTCAGGATCGCGCTCGCGGCTGGGGTCAGCGATCGAGACCGTAGGACCGGAGCTTGTTCCGGATCGTCTTGACATTGAGACCGAGGCGGCGGGCGGTCTCGGCCTTGTTGTTCCCCGTCTCGTCCAGCGTCTGGAGGATCAGTCGCTTCTCGACCTCGGCCGCGCTCATTCCCGTTGGGATCGGCAAGTCATCCATCGGCTCCGCCGAAGGGGTCCGGATGTAGGCGGGAAGGTGCGAGACCTCGATCCACTCTCCATCGGCCAGAATCGTGGCGCGCTCCATGACGTTACGAAGCTCGCGGACGTTTCCCGGCCAGGAATAGGCGCGCAAGAGCTCGAGCGCCTCTTCCCGGATGGCCCGCGCGCGCGCCTGGTGTTTTTCCCGGAACTTGTCGAGGAAGTGCTGGACGAGATGCGGGATGTCGTCCTCCCGCTCGCGGAGGGGTGGGAGATGCAGGGTGAAGACGTTCAGGCGGTAATAAAGGTCCTCGCGGAGTCGATTCTCCCGCACCGCGGTCTGCGGTGGGATGTTCGTGGCGGAGAGCATCCGCACGTCCGCGACGATCTCCTTCCTCCCGCCGACCCTCCGGAATCGCGCTTCGTCCAGGACCCTGAGGAGCTTCGGCTGGAGCTCGATGGGCATTTCCGAGATTTCGTCCAAGAAGAGGGTCCCACCGTCGGCGAGCTCGAAGCATCCGATTCGATCATGGCTCGCCCCGGTGAACGACCCCTTTTCGTGTCCGAAGATCTCGCTCTCCACGAGGTCCCGCGGAATCGCGGCGGCGTTCATGGCCACGAAGGGCCCCTGGCTGCGCTCGCTCAGCTCGTGAATCGTGCGGGCGGCGAGCTCCTTTCCCGTGCCGCTTTCTCCGGTGATCAGGACCGGGGCGTCGCTCCCGGCAAGGGAGTCTATGAGCTCGTAGATCTCGACCATCGGTGAGCTCGACCCGACGAAGCGTCCGAACGCCCGGTCGCTGGACTCGGCAGGCGCGCTCCCTTGGGACTTGAGGAGATCGCGGTCATGGGAAGCCTGGTCGAGGACCGTACGAAGGTTCCCGTAGTTGAGTGGCTTAGTGAGGAAGTCGAGCGCTCCCGCCTTCATCGCTTCGACGGCCATCTCGACCGTGCCGTGCGCCGTGAGCAGGATTACGGGTCGATCGGGATCCGACCTCTTGAGCGTGCGGAGGAGGTCCAGACCCGAAAGCTCGGGCATGACGACGTCGGAAAGCACGAGATCCGGATCCTCCTTCTCGAGGAGCGCCGACGCTTCATGCGCGTCGCCGGCGAGGAGGACTCGATACCCCCACGTCTGGAGCCGCATCTCCAGGACGTCTCGCATGGTTGCGTCGTCGTCCACGACGAGTATGGTCGCTCCCTGCTTGTTCACACTGCTCTCCACTTGCGTTGGACCCCGGTGCGCGGCCATTCGGCACGCGCGTGCAAGC
Organism: Gemmatimonadota bacterium; assembly: GCA_040882465.1. Classification (NCBI taxonomy): domain Bacteria; kingdom Pseudomonadati; phylum Gemmatimonadota; species Gemmatimonadota bacterium. Next base: position 191,367 of record JBBEBG010000026.1, on the reverse strand, counting down.
AATACGATCAGCCGAGAACAGCCGTGCGGCAACGGGCCGCACGCCACGCGTTCCTCGGGGGACGGTGCGTCCGCCTCGCCTGATCAGACGAATCCGCGCACCTTACTGCCGTGCCAGCAATTTCATTCTACGCCGGAGCGTGATTCGGGAACGATCTTCTCGCATGGGACGTATAGCCCGACAGGCGCTACGATCCGTTCGCGCCGGAAAAGCTCCCGCAAGGAGTAACGATGCGCCACGTCATGTCCGCCAAGCTCGTCGCCTCGCTCTGCCTCTTTCCGACGCTCGTCGCCGCGTGCGGCGGGAGCGACCCGACCTCCTCCGACCCCGTGGCGACCACATCGGTTTCCGTCCTCGACGATGTCTTCGCTCCGGCCAACATTCTCGTGGATCCGGGGGCGACCGTCACCTGGACCTGGGCAGGGGACAATCCCCACCGGATTCGTTGGGTGTCCGCTGGACTGGGAGATTCTCCGCTCCAGACAACGGGCGCCCACCAGCAGGCGATGCCGCAGGGCGCCGGCGCCTACGCTTACTACTGCACCGAGCACGGCACGCCGACGAGCGGAATGCGTGGGAGCGTGATCGTGGAGTAAGGCACGGGCGGCCGGATCACCGGAAGCGGCGCCTGACCCGGGCCGACACCCACTCGGCCAGGACGACGGTGGCGAGGATCGCGACGAGGATGACGCTCACGCGGGACCAGGCCAGGGCATCGATCGAGCTCTGGAGCGCCATTCCGATTCCTCCGGCTCCGACGAGTCCGAGGATCGTCGCCTCGCGGATGTTGATCTCCCACCGATAGACGCTCGCCCCCGCCATGACCGGGAGGAGGTTCGGGACCAGTCCGTATGCGAGCGATTGGACCCGCCCTGCGCCGGTCGCCTGGACGGCCAGGACGGGGAGCGTCGGCGCCTCTTCGATTGCCTCGTAGACGAGCTTCCCTACGAATCCGACCGACCGAAGGGCGATCGCCAGGATTCCCGACACCGTCCCCGGACCCAGCACCACGACGAGAAAGAGCGCCCAGATGATCGAATTCACCGACCTGGAGGTCACGAGGACAAGGAGGGCGAACGGACGGACGAGGAGTCGCGACGGCGTGGTTGGATGTGCGGCCGCGAACGCGAGGGGAAGTGCGATCAGGACGCCGAGGGCGGTTCCGAGCGTCGCGATGTGAAGCGTGTCTACGAGGGGCCGCAACAACGAGGGTCCATAAGACGCGTCCGGAGGAAACATCCGCGACGCCAGGTCCCGCGCCTGCGTGCCGGAGCTCCACACGAAGGACCACGTGGTTCCCGAAGAGATCCCGGTCCATGCAGCTCCGAGGATCGCGACGACCCCGAGGACGATCGCAAAGCGGATCCGTTCTTCTGCCGGTGTACGGCGGGTCCACTCCCTGACCGCGTTCCGGACCACAACGGGCATCAGAGAAGCCTCCGGCGAAGGTGTCCCGATGCGAGCTCGGCCCCGAAGACTAGCGCGATGATCGCAATGAGGATGGCGGACACCGTCTCGAATTCGTAGCGACTGAAGGCAGTCGTGAGTGTCGCCCCGATGCCGCCGGCACCGACGAGACCGATCACGGCGGATTCGCGGAAGTTGATGTCGAGTCGGTATAGCGAAAGGCCCAGCACCCGAGGGATCACCTGCGGGACGACTCCGAAGAGAACGCGCGAGGTCCAAGGGGCCCCGACGGCCGTGAGGGCCTCGAGCGGCCGCCGGTCAATCTCTTCGATGGCTTCGGCAAAAAGTTTCCCCAGGAACCCCACGGTCCCGACTACCAGGGTCGCGAGTCCGGCGAAAGGTCCGAACCCGAACATGGCCACGAAGAGGATCGCCAGGAGGATCTCGTGGAATCCGCGGGAAACGGCCAGGAGGCTCCGGGAGACGAAGTAAACGGGAGCGCTCACCAGGTTGCGCGCCGCGCAGAGGCCAAGGGGAATGGAAAGCGCGAGACCCGCCGCCGTCGCGACCGCCGTCATCGCAAGGCTCTCGACGAGGCCGTCCCGGATCTCCCCCCAGCGGGTCAGGAAGTCCGGCCTAAGCCAACCCCCGAAGAACTCTCCGGCCCGGGCGATCCCCTCGGACATCCGAGCCAGGTCCAGCTGGAGGGTCGCAAGGGCGAGGACGAGATAGGCCAGGACGCCGATCGTGAGCCCGAGCCTCACGGAAGGATTCGCGATACGGGGAGGGCGGCGCCAGCCGCGCGCTGGCGGGGGGCTCAGGACTCCGCTCCAACGTCGGGTGAATGGGGACCGGACAGGCTCACCTCATCCCCGTAGATCCGGCGAAGGAGAACATCGTCGAGCCGGGCGGCCGGGCCGTCCGAGACGATCGTTCCCTCGCTCATTCCTGCGATCCGGCCACAAAATCGGCGCGCGAGTGGAACGTCGTGCAGGTTGATGATGGCGGCGAGCCCCCTCTCTTCGCAGATCTCCGTGATGAGCGTCATGATCCGGATCGAGGTCGCCGGGTCCAGGCTGGCCGTGGGTTCGTCCACGAGGAGGGCCGCCGGATGCTGGATGAGGGCCCGGGCGATCCCGACCCGTTGTTTCTGGCCCCCCGACAGGGAGTCGCACCGCCGGTCCTGGAGGCCGGTGAGGCCGACCCTGTCCAGGAGGGTGAATGCTTCCTCGACATCTTCGGGTTGGAAGCGGCGCCGGAGGCTCCGGACGAGCCCTGTGCGCCCGAGGGCGCCGGAGAGGACGTTCTCCATCACCGTGAGGCGCTCCACCAGAGCGAATTCCTGGAAGATCATCCCCATTCGGCGGCGCGCGGCGCGGAGCGCCCGGCGAGGGAGGCCGGTGATTTCGGTGCCTTCGAGAACGATACGCCCCGATGTGGGTTCGACGAGCCGCTGCACCGCCCGGAGCAGGGTGCTCTTCCCGGCTCCGGAAGGACCGATCAGAGCTACGACCTCGCGCGGCCCCAGGGCCAGCGACACGCCGTGGAGGACCGGCTCCATCGCTCCGTACCTGACGTATAGGTCCTCGATCTCGAGGAGCGGGCGGCCGTCCGTCATCGGCAGCTCCAACTCGTTTCGGAGGTGACGTCGATGCGGCGAATCACTTCCCAGTGCTCCCGGTAGGTAATGGGAAGGAACCCGTCCTCGTCCTGAAATTCGTCGTCGAGGGCGCTCCCCTCCCATTCGAAGCTCGCGAAGGCGCGACGGACCGCCTCGGCGAGCCCGGGGGCGAGCCGGTTTGAGACGCCATACGCCGTGGTGGGAAAGGTTTCGGACCGGTACAGGACCCGTAGGTCCTCCATCGTGCCGACCCCCCGCGCGAGGACCTGCCCGATGACGATGTTCGCGACCGCCGCGGCGTCGTAGTCTCCGTGCAACACTCCCAGGACCGAGTTGTCGTGCCTTCCGGAGAAGGCCGGTTCGAAATCCCGGCCGGCGACCAGCCCGAACTCCGCTTCGAGGAGGACCGAAGGAGCCTTGAACCCGCTATTGGAGGTGGGCGACGTGAAGGCGAGGGTATGGCCTCTCAGCTCGGCCACCGACTCGATTCCGCTGTCGCGCCGGGTGAGAATCTCCATCTCGTATCCAAAGGACCCGTCCGCCCGCCCCATCATCGTCATTGGAACGAAGCCGGCGCAATTCACGGCGAGGGGAACGCTCCCGGTGTTGAAACCGGCGACATGAAGCCTTCCCGCGCGCATCGCCTCGATCTGGGCGGCGTTCGATTGGACGGGAAAAAACCGGACCGGCCGCTCCGACTCCGCCTCGAGGTGCCGGAGGAATCCCGCCCAGACGTCTCTGAACTGCGCGGGGTCTTCGACCGGCGTATACGCGAAGACCAGCGCCTCCGGGTCGAGGCGCCAAGCCGGATCGGAGGGGAGGTCGGCGACGAGATCGCCGTCACGGTCGCAGTATCGGGGGTCCAAGTCCCCATGGGGGCAGTCCTCGATGACCGGCCCGGCGCATCCGCATGCCAGTGCCGTGAGCGCGAGCGCCCGCGCAGACGCTCGTCTCAGGAGCCGCTCCGCGCTGGCCGGCGCGGGAACTCGTCCGGGTTGTTCGTGAAGAGGGCGTCCACCCCGAGCTCGTAGAGGAAGTACGCCATCTCTTCCGTCACGGTTGCGAAGTCTCCCGTGTTCCTCGAAGCGAAGGTATAGGGGACCACCTGCATCCCAGCTTCGTGGATCCGTTCGACGAGCGCGGGCGTTTCGAGGAGGAGGCCCTTGGTGGGACCGATCCCGTCCGCGAACTCGCGGGCACGCGCCAGCCCTTCGGGAGTGAGCCACTCTGCGGCCGCTTCGGCGCCCCCGATGAGGAGAGTAAGTGGGAGCTCGACGCCGAGATCGCCCCGAAGAATCCGGAGGCTCTCCGGACTGAACGACTGGATGACCACTGGAGTCGCGGGGTGGGTGCCCGGCCTCAGAAGCCCGGTACGCTCCAGCTCCGCCACGAGGAGGCGCTCCATGTCCAGGCCGAGGTCTCCGTACACCTCGGGCGCCTTGGTTTCCGGGTACAGTCCAGCCCTCCCCAGGACGAGCTCGATCGCCTCCGCAAGAGTCGGGACGCTCGCGCCCCGAAAGCGCTCGTCGAACCACGATCCCGCGTCGAGCCGACGGATCTCCTCGAGCGTGAAGTCCGACGCATACCAGCGTCGCACCGTCCTTCCCTGGGACTCCTCTTCGCGGAATCGGTCCGGGAAGGCCTCCTCGACGTTCGTGGTCCGATCGAGGGTGAGATCGTGGAGGCAGATCAGAACTCCATCGCTCGTGACCTGAAGATCCGGTTCGACGAAGTCCGCCCCCTGATCCATCGCGAGCCGATACGCATCGAGCGTGTGTTCGGGCGCATAAGCCGACGCTCCTCGGTGGGCGATGAGGATCCGGCGTCCTTCATCCGCGAGCGTCATCACGTCCTCCGTTCGGTCCACGCCGCATCCCACGGTGATCAGGAGCGAGAGGCCAAGTCCCGCGAGCCCGGGTGATCTCATTGGCGCTCCGCGCGCTTGAGGGTGCGAAGGAGGAGTGCTTCCCGCTGGACCGAGCCGTCCGACTAACGCGATGTCGCGCCCTGCGCGACGAGCTCGCGGCGCCGGAGCGTCTCTTCCATGAGCTTCTCGTGGAGGTTCAGCCTTTCTTCCCCCGTCTGCGGGGCCAGGCGCCGATAATCTCCGTCGGCTCCCATCTCCCATGCCAGGTCGTTGTCGGCCAAAGCGTATTCGAGGAGCTGTACCAGGCGGTCGCGAAGGCGGGGCTCGGTGATGGGGACGATCGCTTCGACCCGCGCATCCAGGTTCCGGCCCCGCCAGTCCGCGCTCCCGATGAAGACGGCCGGGTCGCCACCATTTCCAAATAAAAAGATCCGGTCGTGCTCGAGAAAACGGCCGATCAGGCTGACTACCCGGATGTTTTCGCTGTAACCGGGGAGGCCGGGGCGAAGCGAGCAGTGCCCGCGGACGACCAGCTCGATGCGCACCCCGGCGCACGACGCGCGGTAGAGCTGACGGATGATCTCCGGATCGTCCAACGCGTTCATCTTCGCCACGATCCGTCCGGGCGTTCCACCTTCCTGAAGCTCGATCTCCCGAGCGATCGACCGCCGGAAGGCGGCCCGCATGGAGGCCGGTGCAACGATGAGCTTCCGGTAGGGCTGGGCCGGCGCGTATCCGGTGAGGAAGTGGAAGAGATTGACGAGGTCGCCCCCTATTTCCGGATCGGAGGTGAGGAGACCGAGGTCGGTGTACACGCGGGCATTCCCCACATGGTAGTTCCCGGTCCCGACATGTGCGTAGGCCCGCGGATGCCCGCCTTCCTCCCGAATCACCAGGACTGCCTTCGCGTGGGTCTTTAAGCCAACGAGGCCGTAGGTGACGTGGACGCCGGCATTCTCCAGGATCCTGGCCCACTCGATGTTGTTCTGTTCGTCGAATCGCGCCTTCACCTCGACGAGGACCGCGACCTGCTTTCCCAGCTCCGCCGCCCTCAGGAGGGCGCGAACGATAGGCGAATCGTCCGATGTGCGATAAAGCGTCTGCTTGATCGCGAGCACCGACGGATCTTCCGCGGCAGCCTCTACGAGGCGTTGCACGGTGGCGGAGAACGATTCGTACGGATGGTGGACGAGGAGGTCGCCCTGCCGGAGCACGGAGAAGATGTCGGTTTCGGCGTCCGCGTCGCCTCCGGCCGCAATCTGAGGGGGAACGACCGGGTCCCACCGTTCGAACTGGTGCGTGGGGATATCGAGATTCGCGAGATCGAGGACGTGCTCGAGCGCGAGCTCTCCCGAGACCTCGAGCAGATCCTCCCGCCCGAGTTCGAGCTCTCGCAGAAGGAGCTCCTGGACGCGCCGTGGCATGGTCCCCTCGACCTCGAGACGGACGACGGGCGCGAGGCGGCGCTCGCGGAGCTCCTCGGAGATCATCTCGATGAGATCTTCGGCTTCCTCCTCCTCGCGGCTCACGTCCGCATTGCGCGTCACACGGAAGGGAAAGACTCCGAGGATCTCCATTCCCCGGAACAGCTCCCCCGCGTAATGCGCGATCACTTCTTCGACCGGAACGAAGTGGTACGGCTCCCCTGAGCCGGGGACAGTGATCCAGCGGCCGTGCCGCATCGGAACTTTGACCCGTGCGAAGTGCAGGGTACCGGCGACCGGTTCTCTCATGTCGATCGCAAGGGAGAGCGAGAGGTTCGAGATGAAGGGGAAGGGGTGCCCCGGGTCCACCGCGAGCGGCGTGAGAATTGGATAGAGGTGTTCCCGGAAGAACGCCTCGAGCTCCATCCGCTGCGCTTCGTCGAGCGCGGACATCCGCGAGATCCGGATTCCGGCCCGCGACGCGAGGAGGGGCCTCAGCTCGTCCGCCCACTCCCGCTGAATCGCTGTCGAGAGGGCGCGAATGGCCTCCCGCACGGCGGGCAGTTGTTCGGACGGCCGCAGCCCGTCCGGGGACCGCTGCCTGACCCCTGCCGCCTCAAGACGGCGGAGCCCGCCCACCCGCTTCTGCACGAATTCGTCCAGGTTGCTTGCCGAGATGCCAAGAAAACGAACCCTCTCGAGGAGAGGGTGTCCCTCGTCGAAGGCCTGTTGCAGCACGCGGCGGTTGAAGTCCAGCCAGCTGAGCTCCCGGTTGAAGTACAGCGACGGGTGATCCAGCTCGGCCCCGGGGGGCACTGGCGCGGGCTGAACGGCCTGGCTAAGGCGGAGGTCCATGGGGTGGAGATTAATGTACTGCCTGGCATGGGGAACGAGCCGACGCCGCGTCGTGGCCGAATCGTTACGACTCTTTCGCATTGCCCTTCTTCGCCTTCTCAAGCAGTAATGCCTTTCCGTACACCTTTTGGAACATACTTCCCTTCTTCCAGAGCGCCCATTCCTCGAGGGCCACACTTCCCCGGATCTGCATGCGGAGGGTCACGGCGTCGTCGCCGATCTTGGCCGTGATGGAGGCGACGCGCGCGAGATGTTCGCGATCGAGGGCGTCGGCGACGCGGAGAAGGGCGGCCAGCTTCCGCACCACCTCGCGGCCGGCCGCGCCCATTTCCTGGTATCCGGGGTGTGCGTCCCTCGGTTCGGCCCGTCGGTGGTATCGGGCCAGAAGGGCCACGATGCGGAGGTCCTCCGGCGAAAGCCCCGGAAGCTCGGCGCTCGCGATCAGGTACATGGAGTGCTTGTGGTGCCGGCGGTACGACACGTACTGTCCGATATCGTGCAGAAGCGCTCCCGCGAGGAGGAGCCGGCGCTCCTTTCCCCCGAGCCCGTGCAGGGGCCCAAGCTGGTCGAAGAGCGCCAGGGACAATAAGGCGACCTGTTGAGCGTGCGCTTCATCGAAGTGAAAGCGCCGCCCTACGGAAACCGCGGCAGCCCGGATCTCCCGATCGCGCCGGTCCGCGTGAGCGCTTCGGTTCTGCAGCTCGTCGGTGAGGTCGAGGAGCAGTCCCTCCTTCAACCCGACGCGGGGGACGAGGATCTCCCGGGCGCCCGCGAGCTCGGCGACCCGCTCGTATACGACGGCCGCGGGGACGATCACGTCGGCGCGGTCCTCACGGAGGCCGAGCTTTTTCACCCGCTCCTGCACCTTGAGGCGGGCAAGCTTGTTCATGACCCGCCGGAGATCGTCCACCGGGAGGACCGACACCCCGTCGTCCCCGCGCGGGACTCCCGCGAGCTCCGCCAGCGCCTCGATGTTCCCTCCGGTCGCAATCGCACCCACCGGATTCCACTCGGCGACCGCGGTCGGGACCTTGAGGCTGTGTGCATACCGCTCGAGGAGCTCCTGGTAGTCCTTCGACTCCTCCTCCGCCTCGAAGGCCTGGAGGAGGCGGACGGAGCCGAGGGTATGCGATTCCGTCCAGAGGATCCCGTCCTTGTCCACGACCGAGACTTCGACGCTCCCGCCTCCGAGATCCATCATGAGCCACCTTGAGGGCCCAAGAGCGACGCGATCCTTCACCGCTAGCCAGACGAGGTGGCTCTCCTCGCTCCCGGAGATCGTCTCCAGGTGGATTCCGGACTCGCGCCGGACCCGCTCGACGAACTCTCCCCCGTTCCGACTCTCCCGCACGGCGCTCGTCGCGACGGCCCGGTAGTTCACGATTTCCAGGTCGTCAATGCGCCGCCGGATCCGGCCGAGGGCCGCGACTCCGGCGTCCATCGTCTCGCGAGTAAAGGCGCGGGAGCGGGTGAACACGTCCCCGCCCAGCCGAACCGCGAGCCGCTCGCTCTCGAGCTCGCGGTGCGTCCCGTCGCCAGCGACCTCGCGGGCCAGAAAGCGGATCGCGTTCGAACCGACGTCGATCGCTCCCACGCGGAGGCGGGTGCCGGGCGAGGCCTTCACGCGTCAGTCACACAACCATGCGAAGCGTCCTGCACGGTCCGGATGTACCGCGCGAGCACCCCCCGCCCCACCTTGTAGGGAGGCATCGTCCACTCCGCCTTCCGGCGGGTCATCTCCGCCTCCGGCACCTGCACCGTGATTCGGCTCGCGACGGAGTCGATTTCGATCCGGTCGCCGTCGCGGACCAGGGCGATGGGACCGCCTTCCTGGGCCTCCGGGACGATGTGGCCGATCAGGAATCCGTGGGATCCACCGGAGAAGCGCCCGTCGGTGAGGAGCGCGACATCCCCGCCGAGGCCTGCGCCCATGATCGCGGAGGTCGGCGTGAGCATCTCGGGCATCCCGGGCCCTCCTTTCGGACCCTCATAGCGGATCACGACGACGTCCCCCTTTTGGATCTCTTCTCGCTCGAGGGCGCCAAGCATCTCCTCCTCAGAGTCGAATACACGCGCGGGACCCTCGAACTGAAGACCTTCCTTCCCCGTGATCTTCGCCACGGCTCCGCCGGGCGCGAGGTTGCCCCAAAGGATGCGGATATGCCCGGTTTCTTTGATGGGTGCGTCCATGGGACGGACCACGTCCTGTCCATCGGCGAGCCCCGGTAGCGGCTCCAGGTTCTCCGCGAGCGTCCGCCCGGTCACCGTCATACATCCTCCCTCGAGGAGCCCTTCCCCGAGGAGGAGCTTCATGATGGCCGGCGTCCCGCCTACCCGGTGGAGGTCCTCCATGACGTATCGCCCGGAGGGCTTCAGGTCGGCGAGGAAGGGGATGCGATCGCTCACCCGCTGGAAGTCATCCAGGTGGAGGGGAACGTCCACCGCCCTGGCCATCGCGATCAGGTGGAGGACGGCGTTCGTGGAGCCCCCTAGGGCGATCACGATGACCATCGCATTTTCGAACGCCTCGCGGGTCATGATGTCCCGGGGCTTCAGGTCCAGCTCGAGGAGATTCTTGATCGCCGCGCCCGCCCGGAAGCACTCTTCGAGTTTCGCCGGATCGTCCGCGGGGGTAGAGGCGCTGTAAGGGAGCGACATTCCGAGCGCCTCGATCGCGGAAGCCATCGTGTTCGCGGTATACATTCCGCCGCACGCCCCCGCCCCCGGGCAAGCGTGCTCGACGATGTCGCGCCGGGTCTCCTCGTCGATTCGTTTCGCCAGGTATTCGCCGTAACTCTGGAAGGCCGAGACGATGTCCACGACCTCGCCGCGGGAGTGCCCGGCCCGGATCGTCCCGCCGTAAACCATCAGCGCGGGCCGATTCATCCGTCCGATCGCGATCATGCACCCGGGCATGTTCTTGTCGCACCCCGGGATGGAGATGTTCGCGTCGTACCATTGCCCTCCCATCACCGTTTCGATCGAATCCGCGATGAGGTCCCTCGACGGGAGGGAGTAACTCATCCCCTCGGTCCCCATCGAGATCCCGTCGGAGACGCCGATCGTATTGAAGCGCATCCCGACGAGGCCCGCGGCCTCGACACCCTCCTTCACGCGAGCCGAGAGGTCGTTCAGGTGCATGTTGCAGGTGTTCCCCTCCCACCAGACGCTCGCGATCCCCACCTGGGGCTTCGCGAGGTCCTCGGTGGTGAGCCCGGTCCCGTACAACATGGCCTGCGAGGCCCCCTGGGACTTGGGTTGGGTGATGCGGGAGCTGAAGACGTTGAGTTTCTTGGCCATCGATCGTTCCCCATGGGGCGTTTCGCGGGCGTGTGTGCCCCGGGACAGAGCGGGGGAGGTGTGTGAGCCCCGGATCTTATCCTTGCCGGGTGGGGCGGCCAAGAGGAGGCAGTGCCTGGCGGCCTGCCGCGGCGGCGTTGGCCCGCAGGATGCCGAGGGGTTGGCAACGCCCGGAGATCCTGTTAGCTAACCATGCTCTCCCGGCCATGTGAGCCGGGGAGACGCTCCGCCACGGCCCATGTCATTCCTGGTCTTCGACTTCGACAGCACGTTGGTCTCCGTTGAGGGACTGGACGAGCTTTTCGCCCGCTCCCTCGACGGCGCCCCGGACCGAGAGGCCCGAGTGGCCGCCTTCCGCGAGATCACCGATCTCGGAATGGCCGGCGCAATCTCGGCCGAGGAGTCGCTCGAGCGCCGGCTTGGCGTCCTCGCGGCGGACCGCGGGCTCGTCCGCACGGTGGGAGAGGAGATCCGGGAGCACATCAGCCCCTCCGTGGCTCGCAACCTCGCCTTCTTCCGCGAGAACCTTTCCAGGGTCGGCGTGGTATCCGGCGGCTTCGAGGAGCTCATTCTCCCAACGCTGGAGCGTATGGGCCTCTCTCCCTCCGGCCTCCACGCGCATCGGTTCCGCTACGACGAGAGTGGACGGGTCCTCGGGCTGGACCCCGATACGGTCATCGCCAAAGGTGGAAAGCCGGCCGCGGTCGAGCGCTTTCGCGAGAAGGAGAGGTCCGTCTGGATGATCGGTGACGGGGCCACGGACCTGGAGGTCCGAGAGCGCGGGCTCGCCGACGGCTTCATCGCGTATACGGAAAACCGCCACCGGGACCCCGTCGTGGCCAAGGCCGATTTTGTCGCAAAGTCCATGGACGAGTTGATCGCCCTCTTGGAGAAGCCGTGATTCCGCCGATCGAAACGTTCGAAGAAGGCCAGAAGGTCCTCCTCCTCGAAGGAATCCACCCCGAGGCGGCAGGGCGCTTCCGGGAAGCGGGATTCGATGTCGAGGAAGTGGCCGGGAGCCTCTCCGAGGAGGAGCTCGTCGAGCGGGTCGAGGACGTGGCTGTCCTCGGGATTCGATCCAAGACGCAGCTGACCCGGACCGCCGTCGAGGCGGCGCGCCGCCTCAGCGTCGTGGGGGCTTTCTGCATCGGGACGAACCAGATCGACTTGAAGGCCTGCCTCGAGCGGGGTGTGGCGGTCTTCAACGCTCCTTTCGCGAACACCCGGAGCGTCGTGGAGATGGCGCTGGGCGAGATCATCGTCCTCTTTCGGGACCTCTTCGAGAAGAGCGCTCTCCTTCATCGCGGAATTTGGAAGAAGAGCGCGAAGGGCGCGCGCGAAATCCGCGGTCGACGCCTCGGAATCGTCGGGTACGGGAACATCGGTTCTCAGCTTTCAGTCGTGGCCGAAGCGGTCGGGATGGAGGTGCGCTTCTACGACGTGGCCGAGAAGATGGCGCTGGGGAATGCGCGTCCCTGCGCGTCGCTGAGGGAGCTCCTGGAGACTTCCGACGTCGTCACCGTCCACGTGGATGGGACTCCCGGGAATCGCAACTTCATCGGCGCCAGAGAGTTCGGCTGGATGAAGAAGGGCGCCGTATTCGTGAATCTGAGCCGTGGCTTCGTGGTGGACTTGGAGGCGCTGAAGGAGGCGCTGGCCACGGGGCGGGTCCGGGGCGCGGCCATAGACGTCTTCCCGGAGGAGCCGAAAGAGGATGGAGGTCACTTCACCTCCCCTCTCCAGGGGCTCCCGAACGTCATCCTGACGCCGCACGTCGGCGGGAGCACCCAGGAGGCCCAGGAGAACATCGGCCGTTTCGTGCCGGCCAAGCTCCTCGATTTCCTGGAAAGGGGAAACACGACCCTCTCGGTCAATTTCCCGAACCTCCAGCTTCCGGAGCTCCAGGGTTCGCACCGGGTCGTGCACGTCCACAGGAACGTCCCCGGGATCCTCGCACGAATCAATCAGATCATGGCGAGCCGCGGGATCAACATCACGGGCCAGCACCTCAAGACGAATGAGGAGATCGGTTACGTGATCACCGATATCGGCCAGGACTACGACGAGGGGCTGGCGCAGGACTTGCGCGCGATTCCAGACACGATCCGCGTGCGGATCCTTTACTGACGGGGGTCACCCTTACGGGGCGGTGCCCGGAGACCGACCGCCCCCTGTGACTCCAGTCGTTCCACTTCTAACCCGAGAAGTGGGACTTGAGGCGCGCGATCTCCTCCTCGGTCCACCCCTCCGGTTCGGTAACGGCCAGCCAGGCGTCAATGTAGTGTTCGGGCGCGTACACGTGCCCGTACCCTACGGGTGCGGAGTCGCCGGCCGCCACATCAATCGCCAGTTGCAGCATCGTGACGACCGGGAACCACCGCAGGTGCGTCGAAATCTCAGGGCCGCGCGGATGGCTCATCCAGCTCGGGCTCCGGTACAGCGCCTGCGGCTCGAAGAAGGTGACGGGATCGCTAGCGTATTGGAGAAAGACGATCCGCATCGGGCCCCACTGGGCGCCCAAAACGTCGAGGGCATCGTGTTGGTTGGTGAAGCGCACGATCGAACCGTCGCGGAACCGGGGAAGCCATGCCGGCGAGTCGGGATCGCGAAGCTCCGTCACGGTGCGCCATGTCGAGCTCCGATATGGCGGCCCGCTCCAGAGGGCGCCCGAATATGGATCGGCAATCACATCGTAAAAATCGGCGCCCCGATCGGAGTTGAGAGCGCCCAGGCTCAATCCATGCAGGTAGAGTTTCGGGCGGAGATCGGGTGGCAGCTCGGTCCAGTACCCGTAGATGGCAGCGAACACAGCCCTCGCCGTATCCGCACCGTAATCGGGCTCGACCATCAGCGAGAGCCAGCTCGGGAGGTAGGAGTACTGCACCGCGACGCTGGCCACATCCCCACGGTGGAGAAACTCGACGGTGTCCATCGCCTTCGGATCAATCCAGCCCGTGCCGGTAGGCGTGACGACAATCAGCACGGATCTCTCGAAACCGCCGACTCGTTTCAGTTCCGTCAAGGCCAATTGAGCGCGCGCCTCGATGGACTCGTCGGAGTTGAGCCCCACGTACACCCGCAGGGGTTCCAACACCTCGCCGCCGAGGAAGTGCGCGATCATTTCTCCACTCGGCCCCGACGAGACGAACTCGCGCCCCCTGCTGCCGAGATCCTCCCAAGCGATCAGGGATTCGGCGCTCCCCGTCCTGTAGGGCTCGTCGGGTCGCTGCACTTCCGGCTCGATCAGGGCATCAATCTGTTGGAAGGAGGAGTCCGCGGCGCGAAGCGCGTATTCGAACAGGACACCGTTGATCACAGACCAGAAGAGGGCGACCGCAAGGAAACCCCCGATCGCATGCGCCACGCGGCGGGGGATGAAGAGGTGAAGCTTCCTCGCGAACAACTGGTAAGTCAGCGCAAAAAGCCTCGCTACGCCGAGGAGAGCGACGAAGACGGGAAATGCGATCCCGCCGACGCGGAAGGGGTGTGCGCTGTCCACCGGATCCAGCCCCATCAGCGATCGGATCGAATTCTGCCATTCGGCCGCCTGGCGCAGGAAGATCAGGGCGACCGCGAGGCACACCAGGGATGCGACAAGAAGGGCAATCCTTCCCGTACGCCTTCCCGGCATCGGCAGCTCCAGGTAAGACCAGAGCCAGCGCCCGAACACGCCGATCCCGTATCCCGCGGCCAGGGACCCTCCGGAAAGCATGCCCTGCATCACGTAAGTGCGCGGGAGGAGGCTCGGCGTCAGGGAGGCGGCGAAAAACAGTGTGCCGACGAGCAGCCCCGCGGCGGAGAGCGATGCGGTGAATCGGATGAGTACCGGATGCATGACGATGCGAAGAATTCTCCCGCTCGTGGGCCGTCGGCGCAAGCGGTTGGCGTGACCCGCGGCATCGAGCCGGTTGGGGAGGCCGTGCGAAACGCGGCGGCGCACCGAATCTACGCATCCGGAGGCCCTCCCCGATGGACTTGAATCCGAGCGGCAGGTAAATTCAGGGTTGAAGCATCGAGCCCCGCCGCGCCCGCGGCGGAACCATGCCCAGGCACCCTCAGGCAGGACGGACGATCATGTTACGGAGAAGGATACGCGTCGCGGTCCCGATCGCTCTCTTGGCGCTCGCGGCCTGCGATACGACGACCGGTCTGGACGAAGTCACGATGGAGGGGAAGTGGGATGCAGTCGGCGCGCTCGGTCAGGTCGCTCCCGGGCTTCGGCTCCTCCTTCAGCCGGAAGTGAACGGCACCTTTACGGGAACCTGGTATTTCACGGATACCTTTCCCCAGGGGACCGTCGCGGGACAACGCTCCGGCGCGGAGACTGTCTCGTTCACCCTCTTCAATTATCCGGGTGGAAACAGGAACTTCAGCGGGGTTCTGACGACGATCCTTCGCATGTCGGGAACGATGGACGTCGGACAGACGAATGGGGAAGCCGTCTTTCTGCGGTCTTCGTTTTCGCCCTGACGAACACGCGCTGACCGACGGGGGCGCGAACTCAGGGAAAGTCTGTCTCGCGTAGGGCGCGGCGCAGGGAGGCGAGCAGCCCTTGGCGAATTTTCCCCCGCACGTCGGGACTGCCTGCGGCGAGCCGCTGGGAGACTTCCAGCTCGATTCCCAGGTACCGGCTCGGCGGGATCCGTTGGCGTAGCTCCGTGGTGAGGCCGTCGTCCGAGCCGCGATAAGGTTCGTTCGACCGAACCACGAGGTTGGGAAGCTCCCGACGAACCTCTTCAATCCACCGGCGCGAGAAGCGGTGCTCCCGCGAGCGCTCCGGATCGAAGAGGACCCCGACGTCCACCTCCCTCTTTTTCCCCTTCCAGACCGGAGTGAAGGTGTGGATCCCGATATGGACGATCGGCTCGTCCCCCGCCGGCTCCATGCACAGCATTCGCTCCACCTCGGCGCGGTGGCGGTGGTAATAAAGCCTTATGATTCGGGACCGCTCTTCCTCGGGAAGGCTTCGCGTGAATTCCGAAAAGAGCTCGGGGCTCGCCAGGGAGCGGTTCGGATCTACGAGCAGTCGAGTCGTCAGGACGAACCGGAGCGGTGCGTCCAGCCCGGTCGCCAGGACCCGCGCGATGGGTAAGGCACCCGGGTCCCACCCCCGGTGCGAGGCGAGGAGCGCCTTTGTGCCGCCGAAGAGCCGGGCGTACCGCGCGGGGACGCGATTTCCCCCGTGTTCGCAGGTGAGAAGGAGGCGGCACCCCGGGCTTCTCCCGGCGGGGGCCGACTTCTTGCGGCTTCCCGAAGTCGTCCGCGCCGCCGCCGGCGTCCCGCTCAGGCGTCGAGGAATACGCGATTCTCCCGAAGAGAGTCCGCGAGCGCTCGATACGTCTGGACGAGGCGCACCTGGCCGGGCTCCGGGCCCGCGCGGGCGAGGATGCGGCGCGCAAGGCTTCCTTTATCGAGGATGACTTCGAGTGGGTCGCGGCCCCCGGCGTCGCGCTCCCCTCCCCCCCCTTCCCATTCCCTGGGCACCGACCGCTCCAGCAGGTCGAGCCAGATGTCCGTCGCGCGCCGCGACCGCCCCGGGCGCGGAATGCCGAGCGCCTCGAGGACCGCGCTGTCCTCGATCAGGGCGTGATCCGCGTCGCGCACCGTCTCCTCGAGAATCGCCGCGAGCCGGTCAGTGGAAAGCGCGCCGATGCGCCAATCGCCGTCGAGGACTCTTTCGCAGAGGGCTTGCACTGCGCGCGTGACCGCGCGCACGACCGCCAGATCGGCCGCCGGGCACTCCTGGGGATCCAAGACGCGGATCTCGATCGTCCCCCGTTCGAACCGGGCGATCGCGCCCCGTCCGTTCACCCACTCGTAGCGAAGGGTCCCCGCGGAGTCCAGCGGCGCGAGGTCGCGGTAAATCGGTTCCAGGACCTCCCTCTCGTATTCGGCTCGCGATCCGGCGGGCTCGGGAACGACGACGCCCGCGACCGAAGGGATCCGCCCTGCATTCGAACGATATTCGACCATTCTGCGGTCGAGGGCGCCCGCGATCCGCCCCTCCAGGATCGGGCTGGAGGCAGAGAGTGCCGGGAGGAGGGGGAGGAGCGCCCTCACCGCGGCGTGAAGGGCGCCGAACTCCCGATCCCCGTCGAACGGGAGGTTCAGGTGGGTGGACTGCAGATTCGACCATCCGTGCCCGCGACAGAAGAAGATCCGGTCGAAGGCCTGGTAGACGTCGGTGTATTCGTGAGGCCAGAGGCGGGTCTCCGAATCGGGATCCATCCAGGGGTGGACGCCCCCGGGAAGGAGGAGACAACCCAGCTCAGCGAGCGCATCGTTCGCGCGCACGACCTGCTCGTAGAAGGATGCGGAGAGTCCCGCGAGGGTGGCGGCCGGTCCGTTCGTCTTCATCTCGAGGACGTGGAGAGCGAGCTCGTTGGACCAGGCGATCGGTCCGAACTCCGCTTCCGCGACCGGGGCGCCCGCGACGGCCTCCATAAGACGGTCCGCGACGGGTCGGACGGAGAGCGTCACCCGGTCCACGATCATGTACTCGATCTCGACGCCGAATCCTTCGAAGAGCCCGAGTGAAGGCGGGTCCGGCTCCGCGAGCGGGGCCTCGCTCACTTTCCGTTCTTCCTCCCGTCGGATCCGCGCTGGTCGAGCCGCCGCCGGAAGTAGTCCATGACCTCGAGGTAAAGCGCGTCGCCCGCCGCGCCGTCCTCGAACCCCGCATCCACGTTTGGATTGTCGTTGACCTCCATGAGCACGAACCGTCCCTCGATCTCCTTCAGGTCCACGCCGTAAAAGCCGTTTCCGACGAGATTCGCCGCGCGGACGGCGAGCTCCACCGCCTTCTTCGGCGCGTCCCCGATCGGGAGTGCCTCGACCCTCCCGTAACGCGCGTGCCGGGCCCCCTCGGAGCGCACGATCTGCCAATGCCCGGGGGCCATGTGGTAGCGGCAGGCGAAGAGGGGCCTCCCGTCCAACACGCCGATCCGCCAGTCGAAAGACGAGGGGGTCCAGGCCTGCGCGATGACGAGCTCGGACTCGCGAAATAGCGCCGGGAGGAGGGCGGCGAGGTCCTCCGCACTCTCCGCTTTCACGACCCCCTGGGAGAAACACCCGTCCGGTCGCTTGAGGACGCATGGGAGGCCGACCGTCGCCGCGACCTCGCGGAGATTCCCCTCGTGGACGACGAGTGTCTTGGGGGTCGGAAGCCCCCGGCGCCGAAAGAGCTCGGCCTGATAGACCTTGTTCGAGCAGCGGATGATGGACTGGGGGTCGTCCAGGACGACCAGCCCTTCCCTTTCGGCGCGCCGCGCCATCCGGAAGGTGTGGTGCTCGACCGCCGTCGTCTCGCGGATGAAGAGGGCGTCGTACTCCGCGATGCGCGCCGCTTCGTCCGGCTCGATGACCACGGCGCGGATTCCCCGGCTCCGCGCGGCGCGGATGAAGCGCCGGATGGCGCGTTCGTCCGAGGGAGCGTTCGGGTCGTCCTTCGACCAGAGGATCGCGAGGTCGTAGCGGAACTCCTCATCGGGACGGGGACCGGCCGGGCGGCGAAAGAACCTGCGCGCCTGTTCGAGGACGAATGGGCGGTGGGCTTCCGGGATCTCCGAGGTCGGGATCGGACGGACCCCGAGGAGGCGCCACTCGTCCCCTTCGCGCGCGAATCGCGCTCGAAGGAGTGGAGCCCTGAACTCGTTGAAGAGGGCCCTGGCCAGGCTGTCGTATCGGTGGGCGAGATTTCGCCCGAAATAGATC
Source organism: Gemmatimonadota bacterium (assembly GCA_040882465.1). Classification (NCBI taxonomy): domain Bacteria; kingdom Pseudomonadati; phylum Gemmatimonadota; species Gemmatimonadota bacterium. The sequence continues at coordinate 173,180 of JBBEBG010000026.1, read as the reverse complement.
GAAAGTGTGAATTCGTCCGACTTGAGGGGCGCGAGACTCCGCTGGATCAGCGCCTCGAGCTCTTCGGACACGAGCCTGGCGATGCTCGCGTTTCCCAAGGCCTGGAGGGTCGCGACCGAAGGGATCGGCCGGTGGCCACGGGCCTCCGCAAGGAGGGAGACGTAGTACCCGACAGTCTGGTAGCCATACCGTCGGCAGAGATTAAAGACGGCGACTCCGCGGCGCTCGGAGTATTCGTCTTCCGTGAGATACGCCCGCGCCGTAACGACCTCGACTTCATCCAGGTCGAAGGGCCAACGGCCGGTGTTCTCGACCACGACCAGCGGTTTCATCGAACGGGCATGCGCGGGAGCATCGGGTCAGGCGGCGTCGCGGGGCTCAACGACGAGGAAGTTGGCATCGTAGGTCAGGATGCCGAGAAGGATGGCCCCGATGACGCGCTGCACCCCGACCGGATAGTAGTGCGGCTGAAAGCGAGGGTTTTCCCGGAGGGGATCGGCCACGAGAATTTCGTCACGGTCGGCGTCGTACCCGGAAAGGACGACGAAGTGTCCCGTGGGGAGCCCGCGGATGTCGTCGTAAGCGAGACGCTGATCCCCCAACTCGCGCGGACACCCATACAGGTACGTCGCCGAGAGTCCAGTGAGGAGAGGTCGCTCGACTTGGAGGAAGCCGCGGAGGAGCTCCTGGGTCAGCTCCTTGAACCGGATTTCGCCGCCGAGACCCAGGAACTCGAGGTAGGCGTCCGTTGCGAAGCGGAGCCGTTCATCTCCGGCCTTCGCGGCGCGCTGCTCACGGAGCTTCCCGGGGAGCTCCAAGGGGTCCAGATGGAACCAGCTCGGGTCGAAGACGAGCAGATTGTATGTGTAGATCGTCGCCCGATACCCGCGTCTCAGGGCGTGGCAGGCCAGGAGGACCGCGAGAGTCCCCTGCGTCGGAAGAGAGACGACCTCCTCGATCACCCGGTCCAGCGGGACTTCGTCCCCGAAATAGGAGTAGATCGCGTGCAGGCAGGTCGGCCCGCACGTCGCGTCGTCCGGCTGGGGAAGGATGGTGACTCGGGGCGGCATGGACATGGCCGCTCGGTACACCGGGAGGCGCCTTTCCGTTGCCGACGCGAGCTGCGGATGCTCGAAGGCGGGTGCGCCGGTCAGGCCACCGCGACGAAGTCGCTCCCTTCCACCCAGCCGGCGTCGCGCAGCGCGGCGCGGATCTCCTCCCTGGCGCCCGGGCGACCCACCGCAGCCAAGGCGAGAGCGTCGCGGAAGGCGTCGAGGCCCGCCGGCGGAATGACCGGAGCCCCATGCACCTCCTGGCCGATCTTCCTCGGATCCAGGTCCACGAAGGCCCGGACCGGGATCCCGAGGGCGATCGCCGAACGGGCGAACGCCTTCCCCGTGGGTCCCGCGCCCCAGACGAGGACCCCTTCCTTCTTCCGAAGAAGGGTGCGGGAGAGGAAGTGGAGCTTCACTCGCCGGAAGGCCTCGGGACCATAGCGGGAATCTACCCGCGATAGGCGCTCGCTTCCCTCGCGCCAGCGGTGGAGGACCTGCGGAACGACGCCAAGGCCAAGCCCCGCCTCCCAGATTCGGAGGACGAGATCGTAGTCCTCCGGCCACGCCATCTCACGGTAGCCGCCGACCCGGTCGACGACTGAAGCGCGCATCGCAAAGGTTGGATGGGACAGCGGACACTCGACCCAGAGGTCGCGCGCCAGGTCCTCGTGGCTTCGGTGACCGTTCAGCCAGGCTTCGTATCTCCGTGCCCCGTCCCGCACCCGGCTGCGCGGGAAATATCGAACATGGGTCCCGCAGAGAGCGACTCCCGGGTGCCGTGCCAGGAGTGAGAGTTGAGCTTCGAGGCGCGACGGCTCCGCGAAGTCGTCGGCATCCATCCGGGCGAGGATGGGCGCCCGGGAGGCGGCGCGCGCCATTTCTAGAGCGGGGACAAGGCCCCGCTTTCCCGTCGTCGCGACCCTGATTCGCGGATCCGCACCGGCGTGTCGTCGAAGGATTTCGCCCGACTCGTCCGTAGATCCATCGTCCACGGCGACGAGCTCCCAGTGACGAACGGACTGCGACCGAATGGACGAGATGGCCTCGTCGAGGGTGGCCGCGGCGTCGCGGACGGGGAGGAGAACGGACAACGCCGGAGTCGCAGTGATCATTCCCGAGAAGAGTCCACGCAGAGGGAGGTCGAATCTGTTCGGCGGCCGGCGCCCAGGGGTGACTTTCCGCTGGCGGTTCCATCGGGGTCGTCATACAATCCCCACCCTCCCGAGGCAAGGCGCCGGGCCTGTCCCCCGGCCCCCTTACACCGAGCTCGAGCGCCGGCGCAGGACCACCTCATGAGCCGCTTCCTTCGAATTCCCACGCACCCCCGGTTCGCCGCAACCTGTGCCTTTTTCGCGGTGAGCCTCCTCTCGAGTTGCGCCGGGGAGCCCGAGCGCGGACATCCCTGGCTCGACCTCGCGGGAGCCCCTCCCCACGAGATCGTGGAGGTCTCGGGCACGACGGGGGGACAGCTCGTGATCGTGGTCCCCGCTGGGTCGGCTTACGAGGAAGTCATGGAACTGGGCCGCCGCATCGCGGAGCAGGCTCCGCCCGCCGCCACGGTGAACGCTCGTATCTTCGACGACCTGGACACGGCGCGGAACTGGCGTACCGCACCCGGGGACTGGACGGTCCAGCATCTTCTCGTCGTCGTCACCCGCGTTCCAGGGGGAGGGTCGGCGGATGTGCGCTGGATGCGACCTGGAGAGGCCCCGGCGGCGGACGCTCCCGCGCCGCCTCCGGCCGCCGGACTCTGACCGCCAGGACGCACCCGGAGGAATCGCATTGGAAGGCATGCCTCCCGCGAAGGAAGGCTTTTCGAGAGAGGAGTTCGACCGGATCATCCGTCGCGCCTCCGAGCTCCAGTTCGAGGACTCGGGTTCGAGCGGTCCCGGCGACGTCGTGGGGGAGGAAGAGCTCCTCCGGATCGGGAAGGAAGTCGGGATCGAGCCGCGCCACCTGAGGCGGGCCCTCGGAGAGGTGCGTGCCGAGGCGCTTCGGCCGGTCCCCTCGAAGGACGAGGGCGTTCTGGCCCGCGTCGTGGGCCCGGGGTTCGTGCAGGTGAGCCGAGTCGTCCCCGGGCCGTTCGGGGCCCTGGAGAAGCGCCTGGAGGACCACTTCGCCGAGGGGGAGTCGCTCCGGCGCCTCCGCAAACGGGGCGATCGGTCTCTCTGGGAGCCGGCCGGCGGGGTTCGCGCCGTGGTCCGGCGCGCGTTGCGCGTCGGGGGCTCTTCCTACGACCTGGTTCGAGCCAAGAGCCTGGAGCTCTCCCTCGTGCCCCTTCCGGAGGGGCAAGTCCTCGTGACGATGACGGCGGACGTGCGATCGGTACGGAGCGGAGCCGGGGTCGGCGGCATGATCGGGATGGGCATCCCGGCCGCGGCGGTTGGAACCGGGCTCGGATTCGGCTTTGGATTCCCCCTCATCGGGATTCCGGCCGCTCTCGTCGGTCTCGCCGCGGGCGCCGCGATCGGACGAGCGCACCTGGCGGGGGAGTCGGCTCGAATCCGCATTGCGATGGAGGGAATCCTCGACCGGCTCGAAGCGGGAGAGCCGCTCGCGACTCTCCGGCCGGGGGACTGGCGGGCGCGCTTCGCCCGGTGAGATCCGTGGCCACTGCCCATGCGCTTTCCCGCCGGGCCCCGCATCCCCTTACCGCGTGAGGCGCTTGTACCGGATCCGGTGCGGTTGCGAGGCATCGGCGCCCAGCCGCCGCCTCCGATCCTCCTCGTACTCCTGATAATTCCCCTCGAACCAGGCCACCTTGGAGTCGCCTTCGAAGGCGAGAATGTGGGTCGCCACCCGGTCGAGGAACCAACGGTCGTGCGAGATGACGACGACGCACCCGGGAAATGCGACCAGGGCGTCCTCGAGCGCCCTCAGCGTGTCCACGTCGAGGTCGTTCGTCGGCTCGTCCAGGAGGAGGACGTTCCCTCCCGCCTTGAGGAGCTTCGCCAGGTGAAGCCGGTTGCGCTCTCCGCCTGAGAGGACGCCCACCTTCTTCTGCTGATCGGCGCCGCGGAAGTTGAACCAGGAGAGGTAGGCACGGGAGTTTACCTCTCTCCATCCGAAGTCCAGCGTGTCCAGGCCTCCGGACACCTCTTCCCAGACGGTTTTCCCCGGATCGATTCCCTCGCGGGACTGATCCACGTACGAGAGTGTGACGGTGGAGCCGACGGTGACCGTCCCCTCGTCCGGTTTCTCCTCGCCCACGATCAAGCGGAATGTCGTGGTTTTTCCGGCGCCATTCGGCCCGATGACTCCGACAATTCCGCCCCTCGGAAGCCGAAAGCTCACCTCCTCCATGAGCAGGAGGTCGCCGTATCCTTTGCTCACGCCGTCGAAGATCACGACGTCCTCGCCGAGACGGGGCGGCTTCGGAATGAGGATCTCGGTGGCCCGGAGTTGCTCCTTCCCTTCCTGGGCCATCAACTCTTCGTACGCGCTGATGCGGGCCTTCCCCTTCGCGTGGCGGGCGCGCGGAGCCATCCGGATCCACTCGAGCTCCCGCTCGAGGGTGCGGCTTCGCGCCGACGCCTCTTTCTCTTCCTTCACGAGCCGCGCCTGCTTCTGCTCGAGCCAGGAGGAATAATTGCCCTGGTACGGGAATCCTTCGCCCCGGTCCAGCTCGAGGATCCACTGCGCGACGTTGTCGAGGAAGTAACGGTCGTGGGTGATCGCGACGATCGTCCCCTTGAACTCGCTGAGGTGCCGCTCGAGCCATGCCACGGACTCGGCGTCGAGGTGGTTCGTGGGCTCGTCGAGAAGGAGGAGATCCGGCTCCTCCAAAAGGACACGGCAGAGCGCCACCCGCCGCCGCTCACCGCCGGAAAGGGGACCCACGGGGGCGTCGCCGGGAGGAAGCCGGAGAGCGTCCATCGCGATCTCGATCTTCCGGTCGAGCTCCCAGACTCCCGCCGCTTCGATCCTGTCCTGGAGCTTCCCCTGCTCATCGAGCAGAGCCGTCATCTCATCGTCGGAGGTGATCTCGCCGAAACGGAGGCTCACTTCCTCGAAGCGCCGGAGGAGATCGCGCGCCTCTTTCACCCCCAGCTCCACGTTTCCACGCACGTCGAGCGCCGGATCCAGAACGGGCTCCTGTGGAAGGTATCCGATGCGGGTGCCCTTGGCGGGCCAGGCCTCCCCCTGGAAGTCCGTATCGGCGCCGGCCATGACGCGGAGGAGCGAGCTCTTACCGGACCCGTTCGGCCCGACCACGCCGATCTTCGCGCCGGGAAAAAAGGAGAGCCAGATGCCTTTGAGGATTTCGCGCTTCGGAGGGACGACCTTCCTCAGGTCCTTCATGACGAAGATGTACTGGGGACCGCTCAACGGGACTTCCTCGCTGATTTGGGGGAGGGGGCGAGCAGGACCGCCACGAGCATAGCGGTTCCCAGAATGCCCATCCCTCCGGAGAAGATTTGAGACAGGGTGAAATCTCCCCAGACCCGCTCCTCTTCGCGGACGTACATCAGACAGAATCGGATCCAGCCGTACAGCGCGATGAAGCTCCAGGTGAGGACACCGGGGCGCGGCCGAAGTCGTTCGCGGATCGTGAAGAGAAAGCCGGCGAGCGCGAAGTTCTTTGCCGATTCGTAGAGCTGCGTCGGATGCCGGCACCCCTCGGGCGGACGAGCCATGTACTGGTTCTGCGAATAATCCACGCAAAACGGACCGTCGTAGGGAGTCCCGTACATCTCGGCGTTGATGAAGTTGGCGATCCGGCCGAGCGCGAGAGCCACGGCGACCGGTGCGGCCAGCCGGTCGGTGAGATCGTAGGCGGAGATGCCACGCTTGTGGGAGAACCAGAACACGGTGAGGAGAATCCCCGCCAGCCCCCCGTGGAAGGCCAGTCCCCCGCGCCACACGGCGATCCATGCCATCGGATCGAGGCCGTACCGGTCGTACTCGAAGACAAAGACGTGAAAAAAACGCGCGCCGAGGAGCGCGGCGAGGATCGCCGCTAGGACGAACGACTCCGAGATTTCGGGGGTGAGCCCCGCGATCTTTTTCTCCCGTGCGGCCTTCAGGAGGGAGAGATAGGCAAAGAGCATCCCGAGCATGTACGGGATGGAGTACCACCGGATCCCGAATCCGTCGCCCAAGCGAAGGAGGAACGGGTCGATGTTGTGGACGATGGGATCCAAGCGACCGCGTCTCTCGAGGGGGGAACGGCCCGCTTTGCGGGCGGAGTAATCCTCATCCCTTTACGCGGGGGATGTCAACCGCGACGATCGCGCCCTTCCGCGGCGAGGGCCACGCGACGGAGACGGTCCAAGATCACTTCCCAGGGAAGGAGCTTGCTCACGGTCGGACGGTCCATGGGGCCCGGATCGGCGCCGCCAGTGAAATAAATCACCCGTTGGAAGAGCCGGGAAGCACGTTCCCGCATGATGCGGGCCAGGTCGGGCCCCGAATACGGTCCCAGGGTGAGGTCGAGGAGGATCACGTTCGGGGCGAAGGCGGCAAGGGCGTCCATGCCCGCCTCCAACGAGTCCCAGCGCGTCGGATCCATCCCCTCCGTCTCCGCCCCGGAGCGTTCGAGGAGTCGGGTGAAGGTGGTCCGCACCGCTTCATCGTCGTCTACGACCGCGATCCGGAATCCCCTCAGGGGCGCGGGACCCTGGGTCGGACGGTCCGGCGCCGCCGACGCCGGGCCGCGCGCGCGCGCGCCGATGGTGGAAAGAGGGAGCGACACGCGGAAGGACGCCCCGCCCAGACGCGACTTCGCGGCGTTCAGCTCGAGCGAGCCGCCGAGGCGCTCGATCCCCCACCGGGCGAAGGAGAGGCCCAGTCCGGTTCCGAGCTCCGTTCCGGTAAGAAAAGGCTCGAAGATGAGGCTCCGAAGGTCTTCGGGAACGCCGTCTCCATCGTCCTCCACTTCGATCTCGACCCAGTCTCCCCCGCCCACCGGCATCGCCGCGATCCGGATCTCCCCATGGGCGTGGCGCGCGGCGTTGCGGAGAAGATTGCCGAGAGCGCGCACGAAAAAGGTGCGGGGTCCCGAGATCTCGGCGTTCGCGGGAAGGGAGGACCGTAAAGAAACGGAGACCTGGGGTGCTCCAATGAGCCATCGGTTTACGACGCCGTCCAATGTCGAACGAACCGGGAAGGTGACCTCCGCCGGGGTGCGAACGCCCCGGACCTCTCCGAGAACGTCCAATACCATCGCCCGGAGCTCATCGGCGTCCGCGCCGATCCGGGCGAGCTCGTCCGTGGCCAGTCGACCCAGACTGGCCTCGGCGCGCGCCAGGGACACTCTTCCGGAGAGGACGGCGAGCGAGCCGGCCAGATCGTGGAGAAGCTCACCGGTCACCCGGCCGAGCCGGTGGAGCCGCTCGTCACGGTTCATCCCCGCCGATCCCGGTGCGCCCTGCGCCTCGATTGGCCTCATCCTTGCCTATCTCTTCTCGGCCCCGTCATCCCGAAGGCCCTGGAGCTCCCGAAAGAAGGCCGCTGAGGCAGTCTCAAAGGCTCCGAGCTCCCGAAGCCGGGTCGGGGTGTGGGGAAGGACGGAGTGGATCGCGCGCCGGAGCGCCTGATCGCCGGAATAGCCGCACGCGAGTCCCACGCTGAACACCGTATGGCCTGGATCGTCGAGGAGCGCCGAGGCAAAAAGAACCCTTAGCCAGAGCAGAAGTCGTCTCGGGCTGGGGAGCTGGGAACGCTCGCACCAGCGGAGCAGTGTGGATGGCGAAAACCCCAGGGAGCGCGCCAGGTGCTTAGGATGGCCCCCGGTCATGACCGTCTCGACGGCGGCATCCATGAGGGCCCGGGCCCGACCCGTGAAGGGGATCCCGGACTCGTGGGAGAGGAGCTTTCGGAGCGGTTGCGCACGCGCCTGGAGCAATCGGCGGGTCAGGGCGAGCTGACTCCGGTCTTCTTCCGTCTGAAGGATCTCTGCGATCCCCCATTCCCCCAGGAGCCAGATGTCCCGGTACCTCGCGGGCGAGGAGTCCATCGCCGCGATCACGGTCGAGGAGGGAAAGGAGGTCAGAAGGTCGTGCAATTGGGGGGCCGGCCCATGACCATTCGTCTGACCGAAGAAGGGGTCGACCAGGATGAGGGCGGCCGGGGGAGCCTCGGCGACACCTGCACGAAGGGAGTCCCAGCTCTCCACGGGGGAGAGCCTGAATCGGGAGTGCGCCGCGCGCGCGAGGCGCTCGAGGAGCACTCGGTCATGGTGGAGGAGGAAGAGGGGGCGGGGGGCCGTGTTCATAAATCGGTGGAATCAGTCATGATTCTAACGGAATCGGGGTGGGTCCGGACCGGCTTCCGGATCAACATTCCATATGTGTGTCGTCGTTCGTCAGCCATCAACCTACCCCAGTTTCGGTGGCTTCTTCCATTCGGAGGTGAGCATGATCGAGGGATTCCAGGAAAAGTCGACCCGCCCGCTGGACGCTGAGATTCCGGCACTGTCGTACGAGCCGCCCAGACTCGTGAGCTTCGGCGACGCGGTCGAGCGGACAATGGGTGATGACGGATCCTTCGCCGAGAAGAAGGCGATTGCCGGATACTTGGGATCCGGTGGTTGACGCCATTTCGCTGACTGGGAGGAAAGAGGAGGCCAGCCCAGCAATAGGCTGGCCTCCTCTCACACTTAAAGGCCTCAGGCTCCTGCAGCGACCGATTGCCGGGCGGGCGCGAGCTGGAGCGTTCTGATCAGCTTCCGGGCGAGCTCATCGCTCGTGCCGAGGTGGAAAGCCGGCATTTCGGGGGCGGGGCGTTCGGCGGCCGCCCTCCGCTCTCCCTCGATCTCGTTCATGACGGACTCCGCGAGGAAGCGCATCTGGCCCTCCCGCCGCGACCGAGCAACGGTTTCGGCGAGGTGCGCGGCCTCCAGGGCCTCGTCTCGGTGGCTCAACGCGAGCGCCGCCCGGGCCATATCCACCCACGCCTCGGCCATTCCGGGTCCCGGCTCGTAGCGCAGCAACTCCTGCCTCGCCCAGCGGTAGGCGGCCAGGTCGCGGTTCCCGGCAGCCGCGCGCGCGAGTGACCCCAGGACCGTCGGTCGCTCTCCCGCATTGACCTGACCGAGCGTCTCCATGAACACGCACAGGGCGTGGGCACAAACACCCTGCTCCAACCAAAAGTATGCGATATCGTGGGCGAGCCGAGGCAATTGTGCATGGCCGGGGCCGTGAGCCTCCAGAGCCAACTGCGCCCAGGAGTGGGCCCGATTCCAATTCGTGCCCCGGGCCTCGAGAACGAAGAGGTCGTGCAGTGCCTTCGCTTCGCCCTCACGAAGCCCTTGGCGCCTCGAGCGACGCAACGCCTTCAGGTAACTCCGGCGGGCGGCCGGAAGGGCGCCGCGCCGGAACATCATGATTCCGTTATTCAGGTAAGCCTTCACATATGCTTCCCAGTCGCTCCCCTGACGGGCGAGCCCGACCGCGCGGAAGTACCAGGCCTCGGCGCGGGAATACTGTGCGAGATCTCGGGACCCGTTTCCCACCGCCAGAGCGAACCAGGGATTGGCCGGGCAGGAAAGCGCCGCTGCCTGTTGAAACTCGAGTTGGGTCCTACGGGCCCCCATCCCCTCGGCCCACGCAGCGATTCGCGAACACACCACCCCGACAAACTCGGGGTCGGCGCGCTCGGGCTGCGCCAGTACGCAGAGAAGATCCTCGAGCGCGGCCCTCGGCGCGCGCTCGTCGTCCGGCGCGACCGCAAGAATTTCCAACTGGCGTCGGTCCGCGGCCCTTTCGTCGAACAGATTCCGCCGCGAAGCGGGATCCGCTTCGGCCCACAGGACGACTGTGCGGAGCGATTTCCACAGGACCGCGCCCAACTCGCTCCGGAACTCGCTCAGGATCGTCAGTCCCTCGGGGCCCGGAGCCCCCCCGTCCTGAAGGAGCGGTGGGGGTATTCTCCAACGTCGCTTCGTGGCCGTGCCAGCCACGGTCGTCTCGGACATCTTCATTCCAGGGTCCCCCGGAGTCTCGTCAGGTTCGTGGGTCAAACTCACCCGAAAGGATTCAAGCTAAATCTTCTGGTAGGCAAAGGTCCAGGGTCTTGTTACGATCCGCTCTCCGGAACCAGGGTTAGATGGGTCTGCCCGTGAAGGACTGGCGCCCGATCATTGCGGACTTCGCCGGACAGGACGCTAAGGTAGGGGGCGGCGTTTGGCCGGCCGTCGAGTCCGAGAACCTTCGGCCTTCGCCCGGCGCGTCGTTTCTCGCTTTCTTGACACGACTTCGGGCACGAAATACCGTTGCCTCCTCCATCCAACGTGTCCTCCGAGCAAGGCATCGGCATCCCATTCCTCCGCAGGGCCCACGCTGCACGGACATGATCGGCTCCCTGAGGCCGGCCCCGGGCGTGTACTGTGTGTTGGAGGAGGGGCGCGCGGTCCTGCTGCACTCGACTCGGGGGGAGTACTTCGGACTAAACGCGGTGGGGGCGCGGGTTTGGGCGGCGATCCAGGCCGCCGATCGTCCTTCGGAAGCGGACTCGTCGGAGCTCCTTGAGGAACTCACGGCGGACTACCAGATCGGCCGTGAGCAGCTGGAAGAGGACATCCTGAAGTTCCTCAGGCACCTCGTGGACAACCAGCTCGTTCGGTCCCGTGCCTAACCTTCGACGGAGCCTCCGAATCCTCACGTCGGGTCTCACGATCCTCTTCTTTCGCCTGAGCCTCAAGACGTTGGGGTTCGGTAGGACGCTCGGCGTCTATCGAAAACTGGCCAAAGTCCGTTCCAGCTCTGGCGATGCCGCTTCGGCTCACGATGAGAGAGTGCGGGCCATCGAGGAGTCGATTTCGAGTGCCGCGGCCCTGTTTCCCGGGAGAGCCGGCTGCCTGGAACGGTCGTTGTCCATGGGTCTGATGTTGCGATGGATGCGGGTGCCCGCCGAGATCAAGATTGGCGTGCAACCGTTTCCCTTTTACGCTCATGCATGGGTCGAAGTCGCCGGTGAGCGGTTGAACACGGGAGATGTGTGGGCGACCGGGCTTCCAACCTTCAACCTGGATTTGTGACCGACAGCTTCGTAGCAGTGGCCGGTCTCGGGACGGCGCACGAGGAGAGGTTTCGAGCGCTCACGGGCCGGCTGGGGCAGATCTGCGGGTACGAGCCGACCGTCCTTCGCCGATCCACCTTTCTTCTAGCCACCGCCGGTGGGCCGACCGGTCGCCGGGTGGCCACGGCGGAATTCCGACATCTCTCTTGTGTGGGACAAGCGTCCCTCGACAACCGGGAGGAGCTCGCGAAGCGCACCGACGCTCCGGACTCCTCCGGGGGGGGTGTGGACCTCGAGCTGGCCCTTCGGCTTTTCGCGTCCGAGGGCCCGGAGTCGTTCGCGGAACTCTCCGGATCCTTCGCGTTCGTACTGTGGGACGCCGAGTCAGGGACGCTCTGGGCGGCACGGGACTGGCTTGGGCTCAATCGAATCTTCGTATCCGAGGGCGAGTGGGGGATCGCCGTTTCGTCCCACCTAGAGACGCTTCGCACGGACGATAGGATCGATCGGGACTACGTGGCCGACTATCTGCTGTCCAGCTTTCCGCCCGAGCCAACCCGAACGATCTGGAAGGGCATCTCTCCGATAAAGCCCGGATTCATTCTTCAATACCGCGACGGTGCCTCCTCGGAGAGGGTATTTCGTAGCCTGTGGTCCGTCCGTCCCCGGAAGACCGTGGGGCAAGCGGAAGCGATCGAGACGTTCCGGGCGCTGTTCGACCGAGCGGTGCTGGCACACCTCGGCAGGGGGGAGGGAGTCTGGGCGGAAGTTTCGGGCGGGCTCGATTCTTCATCCATCGTGGTCACCGCGCAGCACCTCTTCGAGTGCGGCAAGACCCCGATCCGACTGGGCGGCGGGTATACCCTCGTGGACGAGTTGGATCGAGAGGATCAGCGCCCGTACTTCGAGGGTGTCGTGCAGAGGTGCGGCTTGAAGCACCGGGAGTTCCTCAACTTCCGTCCGTGGCAAGCCGACGGACATCCTCCGCCGAAGTCGGACGAACCATGGTATCACTACGCCTTTTGGGCAAGCGATCGGGCGGCCCGGGAGCTGGTGCGGGCGGGTGGTGGCGAGGTGATTCTCGGCGGGTACGGCGCGGACCAGTACCTGGGAGTTTCTCGAAAGCGAATCGCCGATCAGATCGTCTCAGGGAGACTCCCGACCGCGCTCCGGACCGCTTACGGCATCGCTCGCCAAACGGACACGTCGTTCTGGCGGCATCTGTGGTCCAGCGGGTTGGCTCCCATCCTCGGGGCCCATCGCTCGCCGAAGTCAATTCCGGATTGGATTGCGCCAGGCCTTCGCGAGCGTGCGCGAAACGTCATGTCCGCACGCATGCGAGGATGGGGGAGCTGGAGGAAAGTGGGCCACCGGGGCGATCACATCAGGCGATCACTCGTTTCGATGCGGTCCGCCTTGGAGGTGCAGCCGTACACGGACTATCTGGAACGCCGACATCCGTTCCTATACCAGCCACTCGTGGAGTTCGTGCTTTCCTTGCCCTCCGAGGACGATTTCGGCGGTGGTGAGCCGAAGGGGCTTCTGCGGCATGCCATGCACGACCGACTCCCGCCGGTGGTCCGTCACCGCATGACCAACGATTCCGCGGATCGAGGGATCATCTGGGCGCTGAGCGCCCGGAAGGCCGCGCTTGACAGGATGCTGAAGGAGCCCGTGCTCGCGGACTACGGGATCGTCGACGGAGAGAAGTTTCGAGATCTGGTGGATGCCGCGAGACTGGGAGTGCCGACCCCGATGTGGCCCCTGCTCCCGCTCCTGAGCCTCGAAACATGGCTCGCCGTAAGATCCGGAAAATGGGACCCCGGCTCGCGAACGTGACGGCGCAGAATTGGGCCTCACCCCACATGGCTCCCCCGATCGTCGTCGTTCGGATTCCGGTGTCCATGCAGGTAATCCGCGAGGCTCCCCTCGGGCACGGTCCACAACCCTTCGGTGTGGTGCAGGTTGAATCCCAGCCTTCGGCATCTGGCCTGCAGCCCATGGGCCGATTCATGCAGCCGGAGTCGAATGGACTCGACCGCGGGGAAGGTTCTCGGAACCTCGAGAAGGAGCGCGGCGTTCAGCGCTCCTGCGAGGGACCGGCCGCGACACCGCTCGAGGACGGCCAAGTTCCACGTATAGACGGCGAGCGGGTCATCGGTCCACCAAACCGTCTCGGCGCAACCGACGACGAGGCCCGACTCCTGTTCCCGGGCCAAGACCAGGAGGCGGCTACCTCCCCGCTCGGCGAGCAAAGCGTCTGATCGTCGAACTGCGGCGGTCGCGGCGGATAGGTCGTGGGGAGTGTGACCGTATGTGGTCGATATGAATCCCTTCAGATGAACCAGCTGCGCGAGATCGTCCTCCGGATGGCCCTTCCGGTGAATCTCGAGGCGAACGCCGAGCGTTTCGTCGAGGCGACTCCTCTCCCGGACCACCTCGTCCCGTACCGCGGAGATGAGGCCTTCATAGACGTGGGCTCGTCCCTGGGAGACCGCTCCCATTCGTTTCAGGAGCATGTCTCCTTCCGGGACGAGCGAGCTCGACTCGGCCTCCATCTCGGCAATGCCGTGCGCGGCCGAGAATGAATGTCCTTCACGGAGGAGTGCTCGTGCGATGCCGCGCCCACGGGCCTCGGGCAGCACGCATAGGACACAGGCGGCGGATGCCGACTTGCCCCTCGGGACCAGCAGGTGGTACGCGACCGGACCCCACTCGGCATGATGCGCAATCCAGACGGCGCCCGCGCCGTGGCACCAGAGCCTTTCAAATCGAATGGCGGAGGCCTCGACGCCCGGCAGCGACCGCTCCGGCCAGTGCTCCGCAAGGTACCTTCGCCGAAGGAGGCCGAGGGCCGTCGCGACGTCAGCGGGCAGGCGGGTCAGCTCGTGTTTCGTGATCTCCAGAGATGGCATCGTCGGGGAAGCTTACGACGTTCGCGGACCTTCGTCGAGAACGAAACCGGCAGGATAAGTCGCGGGCGCCCCGCGAAACGAAAGGCCTGGCGGGACGGTTTTCTTCCTGCGTTTCGTCCCCATGGGCGCGCTACCGGCGGAAACTTGACACGCGCATGGTGGGCTCCAACTATGCCCGCCTGGCCGTGGCTACGTTCCCTTCGCGCCGAGGTCACGGTCGATGTGGCGAGACGTCCTGATCACGATGCGTCGGTTGGCCAGGCGACCGGGGTTCACCCTGGCCGCCGTGGCGACTCTCGCCGTGGGCATCGGCGCGACCACGGCGATCTTCAGTACGGTCAATGCGACCCTCCTTCGGCCGCTCCCCTTTCCCGATGCCGACGACCTGTACTTTCTGGGGTCACGGCTGGTGGATGGCCGTTATACCACGGGTCGCGACCGCGTTTCCGGTGCCCACGTCCACGCGATCAACGACCAGGCGCGAACGGTACGGCATGCAGTCGCCTACGGGGTGAGCCGAACGGCCGTCATTCCGGAGGGCGGCGCTCCCCGCGACGTCATGATCGGGCACGTGAGCGAGGGCTTCTTCGATCTCTTCGCGGCGCCGATGGGCGCCGGACGTGCGTTCGTCCCCGAGGACCACATTCCGGAAGTTCGCGAACAGACGGTGGCCGGCCCGGGCGGGGAATCCCGGACGGTGATGGTCACCGTCGCCCCGTCCGTCGCGATCCTGTCGGACGGACTCTGGAGCGAGCTCTTCGCTCGGGATCCGACGATCGTGGACCGGACGATTCGGCTGAGGGGACGATCCGTCACGGTGCTAGGGGTCGCCCCACCCGAGCTTGAATTTCCCCTGGGCGCCGACCTGTGGCTGCCGTTCGCCTTGCCCGACGCCGTTCTCATTGCCTACAACGGATTTCTTCGCGCGAATCCGGGCGCGTCCCAGGAACAGATCGAGGCGGAGCTGGCCGCCATCGCGTTCGGATTGGAGGAGCGATTTCCGAGTTTCGCGGATCGGGTCTATGCAATCCTCCCTCTCAACGAGCTGCTGGTCGGCGACCTCGCGCCGATTCTGCTCGTGGTCCTCGGCGGAGCGCTGGTGCTCCTGGTCCTCGGAAGTGTGAACGTCGCGACGTTGCTCCTCGCGAAGGGCCAGCGGCAGGCCACGGAGATGGGAGTGCGCCTGGCCCTGGGATCGGACCGGGCCAGGATCATGCGGCGGTTCCTCGGCGAATCCTTACTCCTCGCCTCCGCCGGGACGATCGTGGGACTTCTGCTGGCCTTCGTGGGAGTTCGCATCCTGGTCGCGTGGGGAGGGTCCGATCTCCCCCGCATGGACCAGGTTCCCCTCGATTGGCGCGTCCTCGCCTTCTGCGTCGCGGTGCTCACCGGCGCCACTGTCCTCGTTGGACTCCTTCCGGCCCTTCGGTTGTCGGCTCCGGACCTCCGCGGGCTTCTCAGTGAAAGCGGTCGCTCCGCGTCCGGTGGTCAGGGATCGCGGCGGATCATGAATGCGCTGGTCGTCGCGGAGATTTCGCTCGCCATCACACTCGTGGCCGGCGCGGGCTGGCTCGTGCGGAGCTATCTGAACCTGTCGTCCATGGATCTCGGGTTTGCGACGGAGGGTCGCCTGCTGGTGGATCCGATGCTTCCGGACGACCAGGCGGCCGTGCAGAATTGGATGGCCGCCGCGCCGGAGCGCCTCCGCTCCTTGAACGTCGTCTCCCGCCTGGGCGCGTCGAGCGCCCTTCCGCTCCGTCCGTACTACGATTCAGGCTGGTACGTGGCGGTTCCCGGGGACGACTACGATGTGAACCGTCAGAACGTGGCCATTCGAACCGCGGTGAGCCCGGGATTCTTCGAGGCGATGGGCACTCGCTTGCTCGCCGGCCGCATGCTCACGGAAGAGGACCGACCCCCGCCTAGGGTAACGAGGACCGACCCCACCTCCGGCCAGCCGGAGTCGGGAACGATCGATCGGGAGACTGGTGAATTTCGACCGGGTCCGGCGGATTTCGGCCTGCCGCGGGTGGTGGTCAACCGGGCGTTCGCGGAGTCTTACCTCGCCGGCCGTGATCCCGTCGGAGTCCTATTCGGCTTCGGAGCGCCCGTCGTGGACTTCGACAATCTGCAGGAGATTGTCGGCGTGGTTGAAAACATCCAATACCGCTCGCTCAGGGACGTGCCCACACCCGTGTGGTACGTGCCGACCGCTCTCGCCGCGCGGGGCTGGATCATCGAGACGACGCTGGCGGATCCGACGGATGCTATTCCGACGATTCGGGCCGCACTGGCTCAGGTAGATCCCGCGATCCGGGTCGATATCATCCCGCTCTCGGAGTTACTCTCCGACGCCATGTGGCGTCACCGGCTCGGGCTCGTCCTCATGAGCCTTTTTGCCGCCGTTTCCCTGGCACTCGCGGCGATCGGAATCTTCGGCGTCGTCGCGCACTCGACGGCGCAGCGACGGAGGGAACTCGCCACGATGATCGCCCTCGGGGCGACCCCGGGGAAGGTCGTGGCCATCCTGCTCTCCCAGGCCTGGGTCCTATCCGTCGCCGGAATCATCCTGGGGTTGGCGGCGGCCTATGTTGGAGGCCGTGTCGTCACGAACCGGTTCCATCAAGTTCGCGCCGACGATCCCGCGATCCTCATCGGGGCGGTGATGGCGGTGATGACGGTGACGCTGGTCGCTTTTTTGCTTCCGGCCCTTCGTGCCGCGCGCATCCGCCCGGCGGAGGTCTTGAAGGGCGATTGAGGACTGACGTCCTCGTACGGGAAGAGCGGTCGCCGGCCCAAAAGAGACTTAGATGGTGACCCCCGCGGCCCGCTCCGCTTCTCGCGCAGCCTCTTCCCCGGCCTCGACGTCCACTCGGGTCAGGAGGAAGGCGCCGACGATGAAAAAGAGGATGATCGCGAGGATTCCGAAGCGTGCCTCACCGGTGATCGCGGCGATCCCGGCCATCACGAGTGTCCCGATGCTCCCCGAGAACCGGTCCATCACGCCGAAGAACCCAAAAAACTCACCCGACTTGTGGCGCGGGATGAGCCGGGCGAAGAGGGAGCGCGACAGTGCCTGGGCCCCCCCCTGGACCATCCCCACCATCACCGCGAGCGCGAGAAAGTGGGTCGCGGTCGTCATCAGGAACCCGACGAGCGTGATTCCCATGTAAACGACGAGGGCGATCAGCACGGCCGGTTTGGCGCCGATCCGTCCCGCGATCGCTCCGAACAAAAAAGCGAAGGGGACACCGACGATCTGCGTGATCAGGATCGCCGCGATCAGGGACTGCGTTCCGATCCCGAGCTCGCCGCCGTAGATCGCGGCCATCCGGATGATCGTTCCAATCCCGTCGCTGTATATGAGGAAGGCGAGGAGCATGAGGAAGGCCTGCTTGTAGCTCCTCAGCTCCCTGAAGGTCTCTCCGAGGCGAATGAGCGCCGCCCCGATCGGATTGGTGCGCGCCTTCTCGTCTGCCTCGAGCCGCCGGGGAGGCTCGGGCACCCGCCGGAATAGGGGGATCGCAAAAATCACCCACCACACGGCCGCGGAAAGTAGGGCGAGCCGCACCGGAAGCGTCGCCTGCGACGGGGAGAGTCCTTCGCCCGAGGGAAGTCCGAAGGCACCCGGGGCGAAAATCCAGGCCAGATTGAGTCCCAGCAGGATCGCACCCCCCAGGTACCCGAGGCCAAAACCCGAGGTGGAGACGCGGTCCATCTCTTGATTCTCGGCGACGTGGGGGAGGAGCGAGTCGTAGAAGACGAAGCTCCCGGCCAGCCCGACGTTCGCGAGCATGAAGAGGGCGATCCCGAGCCCCCAGTCGCCCTCCTGGACCCAGAACATGCCTGCCACGGCGAGGACCCCGATCGCCATGAGGGCGGCGAGCATCCGCTTCTTGATCGCAGAAAAGTCCGCGATGGCGCCGAGCACCGGGGAGACGACCCCGATCGAGATGACTGCGAGGGAGGTGGCCGTGCCGAAGATCGAGAGGGCGAGCGGAAGCTCGGCCGCGACGACACTTCGGAAGTACAGGGGAAAGACGGCGGCGACGACGGTCGTCATGACCGCCGAGTTCGCGAAGTCGTACATCGCCCACGCGCGTAACTCGGGGCGATGCAGCCCAAATCGCTCGAGCCGTGAAGGGCGGCTGTCCTCGGTCATGCGGAAGGAGTCTGACGGCGCTCGCCCCGGCGCGCCAGGGCGCTCTTCAGTCCCCCCCGTTTCCTCCCAGGAGAGCTCTTACCGCGGGTGGGGGCTCGAGGGCGGCCGGATCCACCGTGTTGATCTCCACTGAACTGAGCACGATTTCGAGCGTCTGCCCCGCGGAGCTCTGCGACATTCTTCCGGGGAGGAGCATTCCCTCTACGTCCCGGTAGTCGAAATAAAGCATGGTCGCCTGAATGGTGCCCATCGGGGACACCTGTGTCTCCTCGGAAGCCACCAGGAGGCCCGTTTCTTGCGAATAACAGTCGAAGGACTCCCTTCCCGACGCCCACTGGAGGCGGACTTTCCAACAACCCTGGCCGCCGTAGGTGGCCGCCTCGACAGTCTCGCGCACGGGGATCAGGTCCGAGTCGCGGAGCATGGCGCGCCAGTTGGCGTTGTCCCGCGCCGTCGCGAGCTCTTCTCCCTCCATGATCGTCGAACCGATGAGAGGATTCGACGTCCAGCCGTTTTCCCCGTCGTATCCGGTCAGGATTTCGCCCATTCCCGGCAATGAGATGGCCATGCGAAAGCGGTTCGGGGTGGCGGTCAGGATCTCGAAGGTTCCCTGAATTCCGAGACCCGAGATCGAGACGCTCCCGCTCTGCCGCATGGAAGAGGGCGCAAGATGCGCTTCGCGGCCGCCAATCGCTTCGACGTAGTCCTCGATCAACTCGTCCGCCGCGGGGAGCTGCTGCGCGGATGCCGGGAGCGCAAAGGCGGCGAGAATCGGGAGGAGGACCCAGCTGCCGGACTTCTTGTTCATGGTCGAGTTTCCTTGAGGGGGGAAGCGCGGCCCGGTCAATCCGGGTGCGACGCGATCCATTGGAAGGCCTCGCGCAGAGCCGAATCCTCCCCCGCGAGAAGGGCCTCGCGGGTCAGAGGGACGATGACATCCGGGGTGACGCCGGCGCCCTCCAACCGTGAGCCGTCCGACGCCGTGAAGTCGGCGACCGCATGCAGGAGACGGTCACCGTTCGGAAGCGCGGTGACGAGAGCGGGAAGGGCCTGTCCCGCTGTCGTCTCGCCGAAGACGCGTGCCCGCCCCAGGGCCTGCATCCCCCCCGCGAACACCTCGGAGGTGCTCGCCGTCAGCGGATCCACGAGGATCGCGAAAGGGCCGCTGAAAGGTTCGACGCGCGTCCCGTCCCCCGTGACGCGTTGAGGGTTCACGACGAAGCGGAGGGTCGCTTCCCGCATGCGCATTTCCCCGAGACTCAGTGGCTCGTCGAGGAAATGGCCGCCCACCCCCATCACGAGGGCGGCCAGCCCGCCCGGATTTCCGCGAAGGTCCAACACGATTCCGTCGACGTCCCGAAGGTCTCCCATCGCGGTTGCGAGAGCGGGGACGATGGCCGGGAACCAAGCGGAGAGCCGGATGACCCCGGCTTCGCCGCCCCCCGGGAGCGTCTCGATCCGATGGGTCGATTCCATCCGGAGCGGAGGGAGGTTTCCGAGGCGAACTTCCTCGCCCGGAGGAGCGGCGCGTTCGAGTGTGACGCTGCGCTCCTCGTTCGATCCGTCACGCAGATGCACGGTCACCTCCGAGCCCTGGGCTCCCGCGAGGCGCGCACGTGCGGAAATCGGGAACCAAAGCCCGATGTAGCGCTCCACGTTCTCGTCGGGGGCACCCTCGCTGACCCAGGAGGCGAGAGTGTCCATGGACAGCTCGTCGATCCCGTCCAGAATCCATCCGGGCCGAACGCCTCCCCCTTCGGCCGGGCTACCCGCGCGTACGCGCGAAACGACCAGCTCATCCCCCACCCGGCGAAGATCGAGTCCCGGTTCGGCATCCCCAGCGGCGGCGGGGAGGTCGAAGGCTGCCGCCGAAGGCCCCGGGATGATGCTGAAGTGTGACTCTCCCAGGCGGGAAAGCATCTCGGTGAGCACATCCCTCAACTCGGAGGAGGAGTAGGCGGCGACCGCGCGCGGCCGAAGCTCCGCCCGCACGCCGTCCCAGTCGAGTCCGCGCATTCCCGGGTCGTAATACGTGTCGCGGACCCGCGTCCAGGCGGAATCGAAGGTGGCCGCGGCGAGGGCGGGGTCGAGGGCCCCAGGTCCCTGCGCCTCGACCGGGGGGGCGAGGAGAAGGGGGACGGCGAGGGACAGGGCGCAGGCCCGGACCCAGGCACGGCCCAGCATTGCTCGCGGGAGGTTCATCGCATTCTGCCGGGCCGGACCGTCGCTTGGGGGGACGCCATGCAGGTTCCCGGAAAGATACAGCGTTCACGCGGCATGGGTCCGGCCCCACGACTTCCCGACAGATGCCCGGGTCTCGCTCGCGTGCCGCTTTCAGAAGCTCTCACTGGTCCGCACCAGACCCCGGGGGTACCATTAAAAGGGGTGTCCAGCTGCGGCGGCAGAGCGCCCCGCCGGTCTGGTCCCTCGCCCAAGGGAAAGGAGCGCGTTCCCCGTGTCCAAGCCGGCATCCCGCGATCTGGCCGACCTCACCGACGAGGAACTGGACCGCTACATCCTGACGCGCCTGGAGATTGTCGGGGTGGATCTCTCCGTTCTGCCGGAAGAGGACGAGTTGGCGCCCGCCGACCGGATCCGGGTCCTCCGGGCCGCGCGCAGCTTCCTGCGTTCCACCGTTCCCGCGATCGCGGAGCTTCGCATCCAGCCCGAGGACGCGCTCCCGGCGCTCTTTCCGACAGCGCTCCTGGGTCCCGAGGGAAGGGGTCCCGATGCTCGGTAGGCGGAAGCGAGAGGGCGAGGACCTGGACCGCGAACCTCCCCAGGACGAACGCCTCGATCGTCGCGCCTTCCTCACGAGGATGAGCGTGGTCGCGGCCGGAGCCGCGGTCGGGCAGCTTCCTCCCCTCTCCCTGACGGGTGCCCGGCCAGGGGCCCCTCGCGCGGGGCGCTTGGACACCTCGGATTTTTTCGGGGCCGCCGCGCCTGCAAGCGCGGGGCTCCAGGCGGCCGAGCCCGCCGAGCTCACCATCCGCGAAGCGGGAGCCCTCTTTCGGGCCCGTGAACTCTCGCCCACCGAGCTCGCGGCCGACTGCCTCGCGCGCATCGAACGGTGGGACGGCGTCTACATGGCCTTTAACGCGGTACCGGCGGATGCCGTGCGCGAGCGGGCACTCGAGCTCGATGGCCTCCAGCCCCGTGGGCTCCTCCACGGAATTCCGCTCGCGATCAAGGACAATTTCTACACGCGCGGCGTCCCGACGACGGCGAACTCCTGGATCTACCAGGACTTCGTGCCCGCCTTCGACGCGACGGCCGTGGAGCGCCTTACGGCGGCGGGCGGAATCGTCCTTGGAAAAACGCAGATGGGCCCGCTCGCCACGACGCGCGCGCTCACCCCCGATGGGGAGATCACGACGCTCAACGCGTGGGTGACGCACGACTCGGAGGTGAGCCCGGGCGGCTCGTCGAGTGGCACCGCCACGGCCGTGTCCGCACGGATGGCGCCGGCCGGAATCGGAACGCAGACTGGAGGCTCGATCACCTCGCCCTCGCTCGCGCAGGGGCTCACCGGGCTCAAGCCCACTCTAGGCCGGGTCTCGCTGCGAGGTGTGATCCCCCTCAGTTATTCGAGGGACCATGCGGGCCCGCTCGCGCGCGACGCGGCGGACGCCGCACTTCTCCTCCAGGCGATGGCCGGACCCGACCCGGCGGATCTTCGAACCCTCGGCCTTCCGCCCGTCCCGGACTACCTGGCCGCCGCGACGCCTGTCGAGGGGGACCGCGGCATGGAGCTTCGGTGGCCCACGCGCGTTGGCGTGCCCGAGGGTTGGGTCGGGGCGGGAGGAGACGAAGTGCAGGCGGACCGGGAGAGCTTCCTCTTGGCACTCGAGGCCATCGGCGGCGAGCTCGTTGAGATCGCGCTTCCTCCCGAATGGGAGGGGCTCACCTCGTCCGCCATGAACGCCGTCCGACTACCGGAGCGGAGCGAGATCTTCCTGGAGACGCTTCGGCGCGATGTCCGGCTGTTCGGCGTCGCCCTTTCTCCCTGGATCAACGGGCTCCTCCTCTCGGGGGACGAGTTCCTGAAGGGTCAACGGGCGCGGGTGGCCCTCCTCGGGCTCGTGCTCGATCGCGTCTTTTCGTCTTGCGACGTCGTCCTCCAGTCCGGGGCCGGTCCGATGGACATGGTCGGCCTTCCCCTCATCGCCTTCCCGATCGGAATGCGCGAGCGGTCCGGAGTCGCCGCACCGCACGGCGTCCTGGCGGCAGGCCTTCCTTTCGGAGAGGAGCGGTTACTCGCCCTGGCGAGCGCGTGGCAAGCCGTCACCGATTGGCACCGCCAGCGGCCGCTCCGTCTTTCCGAAGAGGAGCAGGCCCGGGCTCGGCCCACCGCCGAAAAGAGTCGGGGACGCCTCGGCGCCGGAGCCGTCGCCGAGCTCGCCGAGTAGTGCCAAAGGTTCGTCCGCCGGACCGTCAACGCGCGGGACCATCCCCGCGACTCCCACGGGTCTCCTCCGAATCCGCGTCGAGCACGGCGCTGCGCCGGCACTCGGGGCAGATCCACCAGGTGCGCGTTCGCACGTAAGCGACCTCCCGGCTCTGCACGACGGGACGCGACAGGAGGGACGTCCGACACCTCGGGCATTCAAGCGGGCGGCCGTATCGCGCGGAGGCGTGCAACTCCGCGAGTTCGTCCTTCGAATAGACTGCCTCCCGGCTCATGAGACTTTCTCCAATGGATCCCTCCGCGCCGTTGCATTTCTCAAGACGTTGTCACAGCGGGGATTAGAGGCCAAGACCGAGGTGTTGCGCCGCTCGCTCGAAGCGCGGCGAGTTCCGCGAGGGCCCTCATGTGTTTCCGTGCGATCCCCTTGAAATCCAGTGTTGGAGCGGGTTTCCGGTCATCCCTTCCCTTGACGCTCCCGGGGTCGCGCCTTACCCTTCCCTTCACTGCTTCCGGTCGGGATCGTGGCTTCGGCCGTCGCGTCCAGAGTGGTTCAGTCCCCTTCACCATCTTGCACGAGGAGTGACCCTGATGAACAAATCCGAGCTCGTGGACGCACTCGCCAGTGCCACCGGAATGACGAAGGCCGACGCCGGGCGCGCCGTTGATGCCCTTTTCGCCGCCGACAGTGGCGTGATCGCCAAGGCGCTGAAGAAGGGGAAGAAGGTCCAGATCACCGGCTTCGGCACTTTCGAAGTGAAGCAGCGGAAGGCCCGGACCGGCCGGAATCCCCGCACCGGCCAGACCATCCGGATCGCCGCCACGAGGACCCCTGGCTTCCGTTCCGGGAAGGGCCTGAAAGACGCCGTGAAGTGAGCCCGGAGTAGGTTCGGAGGGGCTTCCTCCGGACGATGGGGGCCACGTTCCCGCCGCACGGGATCGTGGCCCCTTCGCCGTTCCGGCGCTGAAGCACGACCCTCGCGCCCGCCGCCCCTTCCCCCAGGTCTCAGCGTTTTGGTGTGCTCCCGCCGGATCCGAAGGGAGGGCCTCCGCGACGCGCTCCTCCCCCCTGTTTCCGCCCAGGGGCCCCCCCCCCGCGCGATCTTGCTTCACCACGGTCGAAGTCCGCGCGCACGCTCCGCCCGCGGATCGACGTTCCGTTCAGGGCGCGAATCACCTGGTCGGCCACCCCTTCGTGCACTTCGACGCGCGAATAGGTGTCCTTCAGGTCTATGCGGCCAATCTGATCGCCGGCGATTCCCGACTCGCCAATGATCGCGCCGAGGAGGTCGCCCGCCCCGATTCCGTCGCGCTCGCCGACGCTGAGGAAGAGGCGGACCCAAGCCTGCGGACGCGGACCGACGCGCGCTTCTCCGGGCGCCGCTTCGGCCGGGCCCGCCGCGGCGCCGACGGGCCCGGGCGGTCCCTTCTCACGCAGGAGGAGGGAGAGGGCGGCCGCGACTTCGGCGGCTTCCCAGCGTTCGATCAGTGGCTCGAGAAGAAGATGCTGAGGGAGGAGATCTCCACTTTCGAGCGTTCGCTCGACCCGTGCGAGGAAGTCCCCCGCCGCTTCGCGGAGCTCCTTCCGCCGGGAGGTGAAAGGCTGGAGCACGTATCCGGCCTCCCGGGCCGTCCTGCGGAGGTGCGGGAGCTCCCTCGCGCGTGCGAGAACGACCCCCTGTCCGAGGGAACCGCCGTGCCTCCGGTCGAGATCGTCTGCGTCCATCGGGACGTCCGTGGACACGACGACGGTTCCCCTGACCTGGTCACTCTTTTCGCGGAGTGCTTCACGGACCTGGAGCGGATCCACCCCGAGCCAGACCGGCGAATCCGCTTCTCCCGCGGGGCCGGCCACGAAGCCGTGGAGCGCGAGGAAGTCGCCGACATCCGCCGCCCGGTCCGCGGAGCGCGCGAAGAGGAGAACGTGGGCGGCGCCTTCCTCGAAGAGCTCCGCGGCGAGCCGCGCGACCTCTTGCTCCCCCTCCCCCTCCACCGTCCGCACGCGGAGAGCGCCGCGATGGGGACCCGGGGACCCTTCGTCCGGCGACGCCGCATCGGACGGGATGTAAACGGCACGCCGAAGTTGTTGGTCCGCGAATCGGCGCACGGCCGGCGTGAACGGCTCGCTCGCAACGACGATCTGCCTTTCCCCGGTCCCAAGCTCCACAAGGATTGAAGGAGGGAGAGAGGACTCCATTCCCTCGAAGAAGGAAGATGCCCCGTCGAGGACGATGGCCTCCACCCGGTCGAGCTTCACCTGCGAGCCACGGATCGCGCGGTCCAGCTCCGCCGGCGTGGCGAAGAGGATCGTCGCTCGCTCCGGAAGGGCCCATGGTCCTCCGAGGGCCGCCACCCGGTGATCCGTTCCGGCGGCGATGCGCGCCAAGGAGAGAGCGAGCGCGCCGGACCGTGTTGCGCCGGTCGTAAGGACGAGGGCACGGGGGCCGGCCACATCCGGCTCCAGGCGGTCGAGGAGGGGGACGCCGAACGCGACGAGGATCCCCGACCCTGGGCCCGCGCGAAGGACCGCCGAGTTTCCGCGGCGCAGGACCGGAATCGCTTCGGCCTGTAAAGCGGTCGGGACCTCGATCCCTTCCGCCGCGAGTGCCTCCACAAGGGCGGGGGAAAGTCCGAGCTCTTCGAAGGTGTCCGGCCCGGTCATGGACGGACACCTCGGTTCACCGGGTCAGGTGACATCGCCGGCTCCGGGGCCTCCCCGATCTCCAACTTCGTAGGGAAGTCGATTGAGAAACTTCTGGATCTCGTAATCCATGCGGGAGGTCCGGAGCTGGTCCGTCTGCACCGTGACCTCGGTGTACAGCGAATGAGGATGCGCGGTCACGGTAACGGTGCCCTCCTTCCCGGAGTAGGTCGCACCGTGCTCGGACTCCTTCCTCCGCCCGAGGCCGATCCGTTCGGGAAGTACCTCGGCGGCGAGGTCGAGAACCTCACTCGTGGAGAGCACCGTCTTTCGCACGTAACCGGCCACACATCACCTCTCGCCAAAGGCGAGGCTCACAGTGTTTTGAAAAAAGCCGTCAGCTCGGCAGCGTCCTTGAACCCCGCCAGCTGCTTCCCGTTCGCCTGCAGGAGGGGAACGCCCCGAATCCCTTCGCGGAGCAATGCGGCGCGGATCTCGTCCATCCTCGGACCGAAGCGGTCCACACCGAGAACGGTTCGCACTTCCGCCGGATCGAACCCGCACTCCCCGCCCAGTCCGGCGAGGACATCCACGCGTCCGATGTCCATCCCTCGGACGAAATGGGCCTCGAAGAGTGTCTGGTGGACCCGTTCGAAGCAACCCTTCTCCGCGGCGAGAAGGGCGAGCTCGTGCGCTTTGCGGGACCAGGGAACGAAGGGAGGGGCACGAAACGGGATCCCCGCCCTGGCGGCCGCCTCTCCGACCGCCTCGATCAGGCCGGCCCACTCGGGCGTCCCGGGGTCCGGGCGGGAAGCTGGGGGCGGCCGGAGCTCGAGCGGCACCCATTCCACGGGTGACGACGCCACACGCGACCGCGGGACGCGGTCCAGCATCGCGGCCGCGAGATACGAGCCGGGGTCCACGTAGTCGAAGACGAAGCGAAGGGCTCCGCCTTCAAGCGGCCGATCTCGCCGTGTCACGTCTCCTCCCCGTGGGATCCCCGATGACCGCGCGCGGTCGCCCTTCCGGTTGCTCGCCTCCGGCCGCGCCTCGATATTACCACGCCGTTGCCCTCCCGCGCGCCGCCCGGGCCGGGCTTTTCCTCGCGGCCGATCCCTTCGCCCCCCGATATGAACTACAGCGACAACATTTCGCGACTTCAACCGTCCGCGACCATGGCCGTCAGCGCACTCGCCAAGAAACTCGCGGCGGAAGGGCGCGACATCATCGATCTGAGTGCCGGCGAGCCCGACTTCGACACGC
Source organism: Gemmatimonadota bacterium (assembly GCA_040882465.1). Lineage (NCBI taxonomy): Bacteria > Pseudomonadati > Gemmatimonadota > Gemmatimonadota bacterium. The sequence goes on along the minus strand of JBBEBG010000026.1, from coordinate 146,779 downwards.
CCGCCTGGATCTCCGATGCGGCGATCGCGGGAATCCGAGCCGGAAAAACGCGTTACACGCAGCCCCAGGGGATACCCGAGCTGCGGGCCGCGGTCGCGCGCGACCTCCTCTCGAACGCCGCTCCCGGGTGGAAGTTCTCCGGCGAAAACGTCGTAGTCGGGGCGGGAGCCAAGCAGGCCCTCTTCAACGTCTGTTTCGCGCTCTTCGGGCCGGGCGACGAGGTCCTGGTCGCCGCTCCATATTGGACGAGTTATCCGGACATCGTGGCGCTCGCTCGCGCCGAGCCGGCTTTCGTCACGGGTTCGGAGGAGCGGGACTACAAGCTGACGGTGGAAGACCTCGAAAAGGTGCGGACGCCGAGGACCCGCGGGCTCATCGTCTCGTCTCCTTCGAATCCGTCGGGCGCCGTGTATTCCCTGGAGGAGCTCCGCGCTGTCGCAGGATGGGCGCGCGGGCACGGGGTCTGGCTCCTCAGCGACGAGATCTACCGGCGCATTTATTTTGGAAGCGAAGGCGGTGCCGCGCCCGGGCTCCTCAGCCTCTCGCCCGAGGAGCTCGGCCCCTTCGTGATTCTGGACGGGGTCTCGAAGACCTTTGCCATGACGGGATGGCGCATCGGGTACATGCTCGGGGACGCGGGGCTCGCCGGAAAAGTGGGCGCACTCCAGAGCCAAACGACGTCGAATCCGGCGACCCCTTCGCAGGTGGCCGCTCTCGCGGCCCTGTCGAACCCGGAAAAGGCCGCCGCGTCCATCGCCGAGATGGTCGCCGCCTTCCGCCGCAGGCGAGATCTCGTCGTGAATCGCGTCAAGGAGAAGCTTCCGCACCTCTCCTTCGTTTATCCCGACGGCGCCTTTTACCTCTTCCTCAAGGTGTCGGCCGAATACGGCGAAAAGATGAAGGGCTCCCAGGCCTGGTGCGCCTCGGTCCTGGAGGGAACCGGTGTCGCCATGGTCCCCGGGTCCGCCTTCGGCGACGACCGGTACGCCAGGATGAGCTTCGCGACCTCGGACGACATCCTCGAGGAATCGGTCCGGAGACTCGCGGCCCGCTGAGAGCCATGGGATCGCCCGAGCCGGAGACCGCCGAAAGCTTCTTCTCCGCGTCGGCGGAGGCTTACGTTCGCGACCGCTTCGCGCCCGAAGACGACGCCCTTCGCCGCATCCGGCAAGTCATGGAGGCGGAGGGGCTCCCCACGATCCAGCTCCCGGCCGTCACCGCGCGAGCCGTGCAGCTCCTCCTCCGCATCGCCGAAGCACGCCGGGTCGTCGAGGTGGGGACGCTCGCGGGGTATTCGGCGCTCTGGATCGCGCGAGCGCTCCCCGACGAGTCGGATGGCGAGGCTGGCCTCGTCACCATCGAGGTGGATCCCGCACGAGCCGCGCTCGCCCGGAGGCTCCTCGCCGAAGCGGGGGTCGGGGGCCGCGTCGAGGTCCGCGAGGGCCCGGCGGACATTGTGCTCCGCAGCCTCGGTCCCGACGGATCGTTCGACGCGATCCTCCTCGACGCGGACAAGGAGGGGCTCCCTTCCTACGTCGTTGAAGCCCGGAGGCTCCTGCGCCCCGGAGGCCTCCTCCTGGTGGACAACGCGCTCTGGAGGGGACAGGTCCTGGATCCGGCCGTAACCGATCCCGCGACGGAGGCCATCCGACGGAGCCACGAGAACCTGCGGAGTGACCCGGCCTTCGACGCGACCCTTCTCCCCGTCGGCGACGGCCTTCTCGTTGCCCTTCGGAGGTAGCCGCGCCACGCCCGTGAGTCAGGAGATCGCCGAAGCCAGTCGCAGGATGCAGTGGCGAACGCGAGGGAGGTAGCCCTCCCCGAACAGCGCGAGGTGCATGAGGAGCGGGTAAAGCTGGTAGGCGTCGCGGCGGCGCTCCGGGTACCCGGCGGCGAGAGGGGCCAAAGCGAAATAGGCATCGAAGCTCCGTCCCGAGAACCCGCCGAAAAGCTCCATCATCGCGAGATCCACCTCACGATGCCCGCGATAGGCCGCGGGGTCCAGGAGGACCGGATCCCCCGATTCGTCCCAGAGGACATTCCCGCTCCAGAGGTCGCCGTGGAGGAGGGAAAGACCGTCGTCCTGCCAGCCCTCGAGCGCGACATGGATGGCGGAGAGCACCTGCTCGGCTCCCGCCCGCGTCTTTCGATCGAAGCCGTGCTCGAGCCTGGAGAGGAGGGGAAGGAGCCGGGAATCCCGCCAAAATGCCGGCCATTCCTGCTCCGGACCGTTCCGCTGCGGCAGCGTTCCGATCCACCCTTCCTCCTCCCACCCCGGCGCTCCCTTCGAGAGAGGTCGATGGAGGGTGGCGAGTCCCTCTCCCAGCCGCTCGGGAATCGCGCTCCCGGGAGCCCCGGGACGGACGAACTCGAGAAGGAGCCAACCTGCGGCGCCACTTTCCCCCGAGCTAAAACCCAAGACCTTCGGGACCCTCACCCCACCCCTTTCCGCGAGGGCGAGTAGCCCCCGGGCTTCCACCCCGAATCCGGTGAATACGCCCTCGCCCGACCACTTGAGAAAGGCCGCGGTTCCCTCCTCCGTCTCCACATGGGCCGCGCGGTGGACGCACCCTCCTCCGAGGGCCTGGACCCGGCGGAAGGGGCGCCCTGCGCCCCTTCCGCCGAGCGCCCGCGACGCCTCCTCGGCCACCTGGGCCGGGACTCCGCCCGCCCTCACCGCGCGCGTTCCGCCTCGAGATCCTCGAGAAGCCTCGCGCAGGACCGATACACCATTGCGAAAACCTTCTCGAACCCGTCCGGACCTCCGTAATACGGATCGGGGACCGACAGCTCTCCTTCCGCTTCGAGATCGAACTCGCGAAGGAGGGAGAGAAGTCCGGTACCTTCTCCCTTCGGCGAGATCCGGCGGAGCTCGCGCAAGTTGTCGCGGTCCATCGCGACGATCCGATCGAAGCTGCGGAAGTCACTGGGATCCACCTGCCGGGCCACTCCACTGAGGGCGATCCCGTGCCGCTCGGCCACTCCCACGGAGCGGGGATCCGGTGGCTCTCCTACGTGCCAGTGGCCGGTCCCCGCCGAGTCGGCTCGGTAGATCGCCTCCCTTCCCGCCTCCCGAACGAGGTGCGCGAACACACCTTCCGCGAGGGGAGAGCGGCAGATGTTGCCAAGGCAAACGAAGAGAACGCTCGTCGCTCTGGTCGGATCGCGGGACTCGGGCATGGTCGTTCGGGATCGGTTTCCGGAGGAGGCGCGGACCTGTGGTCGGGCGCCCATGCGGCCCCCGGGACGTGGGCGGATCGGGAGGAATCTCTTAAACTATCACCTGCAAGAACGACGGCGGCACCCCCACAAAGGCGGTACTTCTTGGGAGAGGGTGAAGGATTCACGGGCCTGGGTCTCTCGGCGGAGCGACTGGAGGCGGTCGAAGCCATCGGCTGGACCGTCCCCACCCCGATTCAGGCGAGGGCGATTCCGGCCGCACTCCTGGGCAAAGACCTGGTGGGGATCGCGCAGACCGGAACGGGGAAGACCGGAGCTTTCATCCTCCCTTCGCTCGACCGCGTGAGCTCCGGGGCGGGGCTCCAGATTCTCGTGCTCTGCCCCACGCGAGAGCTCGCCCAACAGGTTGCGGAGGACGCCAGGGAGCTCGCGCGGGGGAGCGATCTCCGGGTCGCGGACATCGTCGGCGGGGTGGGCTACGGGCCCCAGATCGATGCGCTGAAGGGGGGATACGAGATCCTCACGGCGACGCCGGGACGATTCAACGACCACCTGGACCGGGGCAACGTGGACCTCTCGAACCTGAAGGTCCTCGTCCTCGACGAAGCGGACCGCATGCTCGACATGGGATTCCGCCCCCAGATCGAATCGGTCCTGAGGAAGTCGCCGAAACAGCGCCAGAGTATGCTCTTTTCGGCCACGATGCCCCACGGTGTCCATGCGCTCGCGCTTCAGATCACTCGAGACGCGGAGTGGGTCGAGGCGACGCCCGAGGGGACAACCGCGGAGGGGATCGAGGAGCGGATCTACACGGTCAAGCCCGAGCACAAGCCCGAGTTGATCGTGAAGCTCCTCTCGGAGCCGGGGTGGGACCAGGTGCTGATCTTCACCCGCACGAAGGCCGGGGCGGAGGTCCTCCGCGGACGCCTCGAGAGCGACGGGATCGGAGTGGACACCATGCATTCCGACCGTCCCATGCAGCACCGTGTGCGCGCACTCGAGCGGTTCGCCTCGGGGAAGGTGCGCGTGCTGGTCGCCACGGACGTGGCCCAGCGGGGACTCGATGTGGAGGGGATCTCACACGTGGTGAACTTCGACGTCCCGACCGACCCCGAGGACTACGTGCACCGTATTGGGCGGACGGGTCGGGCCGGCGCGGTAGGGACTGCGGTGACCTTCGTCACGGGCGCCGACCTCGGGTACCTCCGCTCGATCGAGCTCCGCCTCGGGCGGACCCTCCCGCGCTTTTCGGTTGCCGAGTTCGACTACTCCGGTGGCGGGATGCGGGAGGAGCGCGCCCGCAACAAACACTCGCGATCGGGCCGCGGAATGGGGTCCCGATCCGCCCAGGATCTCTCCGACGAAGAGCTCTCGGCACTTCTCGACTTCAAGGACTGATCGGCATGCTCCTTCGACGGTACGGCACCTCTCTCCAGTCCGTCGTCACGGACTTCGACTCGAACGCGCTGAGCGAGATCGGCTTCCGAAGGGATCGAAACTTCTCCGTCCCTGCGGAAACCTTCGCGAAGGAATACGAAAAAGTCAGAGAAGAGTCGCTCGCCTCCGAATCCGACGGCCCGGTCCAGACCGAAGCCGAGGCGCTCCTTCTGGAGAGGCTGAAGGAGAAGATCGAGAGGCTCCTGGACGGGCTGGGGGCCGGAGAGGTCCTGGTCGTCGAGAGCGAGCAGGGGGTGGACTACCCGAAGGCTCGGGACAAAAAAGAGGGGATCATCGTCGACGGGGAAAACCGGATCTACTTCCGTTGGCGCGTCGACCCTCCCCTTCGGGTCGGAATCTACCGCCACAGGGGCCCGTGACGCAGCCGGACAAGCGGCATCGCGTCCCCGGCTTCACCCCGCGTTGGGTGGCCCGAGGAGACGTTGGGCTCGCCGTAGGCACGATCCTCCTTCCCCTGGTCTTCGCCGCGTGCACTTTCGAGCCGAGAGGCGGACCCGATACGACTCCCGCCGAGGAGGAGAATGAGGCCCTCGGAGGCGCACCCTCCGCCGAACTCTCCGAAGCGGCCGCCCTCCAAACGATCGAACATTTCAGGAACTCGGTCGCCGCCGGCGACCTTTCCCGGGCCCTCGCATTGGTGGACGGGGATGCCACCCTCGTGGATGCCTTGGTCGGGGAGGCATCGGAAGCGGCAACCAGGGGGGAGCTTCTCCTCGAGCTCCGCCGCCGGCATGCGGATGGGGTCACCCTCGAGCCCGTGGCGAGCCGGGCGACGCTTTTTTCCGGGGGAACGGCATTTCTCGTGACCCGTCTCGGGGTCTTCGAGCCCGGTCCCGACGGGGCGGCACGGATGGTCGGACAGATGCACGAAACCGTTCTTCTCATTGGATCATCCGAGGGATGGAGGATTCGAAATCTGCACCGCTCCTTCCTCCCCGGCGATCTCCTCCTCGACTCCCTGCGCATCTAACCTTTGAAACTCTACAGCATCCCCCTCGTAGGGGAATGTGAGTGAGGGGAATCACCCGGGCCCGGGTCCTCCGGCGTGGGTGAGGTGAGGGGAGATCCAGGGGGACTGTGAGAAGGAGACACGATGCTCAGACATACCAGCCGGAGATTCCAGAACCGGCATGAATATACCTACCCAGAGCTTTCGACTCGGGCGCCTCGGGTGACTCGGCGAATCGAGTTGGTCTCGGTCCGGAGTGCGCCGCGTTCCGGCGCGATAGCGGAGAGACTGGGCGCGGCACGGCGCTAACGCCCGATCGGTGACGCTCGATGGAGCGATCGGGGCCCGGCGGGGGAACTCGCCGGGTCCCTTTTTTGTCGCGGGACGACCCAGACGGTACGGACGGGCCGGAACGGGCCCGGCGCAGGCCGCGGGCGCCTATTCGGCGACGGCGACCCGGATTCGGCGGGCGAGATCGTGCCCGATCGTCTGGAGCGTCCCGCGTCGACCACCGACGCGGACCGTAATAGGTCCGTTGAAGGGTGCGCGCGCGTCAATGGAGAGGAGGACTCCGGGAAGGAGGCCGCGGGCCTCCAGGTACCGGAGGCGGTCCGAGTCCTCGTCCTGAACGGCCCGAATCTGGACACGACTCCCGACTGCCACGTCGGCGAGGTTCGGGTGGTCCGTCGCCTCCACATCCCCGCTCGGCGTGGGGATCGGCGCACCGTGCGGATCGTGGCGGGGGTGCTCGAGCGCGGCCGCCATGCGCTCGATCAGCGCGTCCGAGGCCGCGTGTTCGAGGCGCTCGGCTTCCTGGTGGACGTCGTCCCAAGAAAATCCGAGGCGCTGGCTCAGATAAGTCTCGAGAATCCGATGCCTGCGGATGATCCGAAGCGCTTCGCGGCTCCCTTCGGGGGTCAGATGGACCCCCCGGTAGGGGGCATGTTCGACGTATCCGAATTCCGCGAGCCTCTTGATCATCCCGCTCACGGAGGCGGGCTGTACTTCCAGGGCCGCCGCGATCTCGCTCGTGGAGGCGGCGGCTCCACTCTCGGAAAGGGCATAAATCGCCTTGAGGTAGTCTTCGACGGAGCGCGAAAGGCTGGGGCCTTCATCTTCGGCCATGCGTTGTCGTCCCGGAAGTGGCGCGAAACGGGCAGTCAATTTACCGCGCGGGGAATGGGGAGGCGAGCCGACCGGCATCTTTCTTGCCATTCTTGCCCTGGACCGCAATCCGCGCGAGCGGGATCCTTTCCCCCTGGAACCGGAGCCATTCCATGCAATTCGGAGCACGAATCCTTCGACAGGCTGGCCCTCGGGTCGCTCTGTCACTCGTTGCGCTTCTTGCCCTCCCACAAATCGCCGCGGGGCAGGGAGGGCTGCGACTCCTTCCCCAGGTCGGACTGTATACGCCGCTCACCGACCTCACGGAGGTTACCGATGGCGGGGAAAACCTCTTCGAGGCGGGAAAAAAGTCCTCCACGGTGGGGCTGGGACTCGCGCTGGAGCTCGGTAGCCTGAGGGCCCAAGTCAACTATGCCACGGCATCCGACGTTCCCATCAGCGGCGTCGGATGTGAAAGCTGCGATGCGAGGAGCACACTCCTGACCGCCACCGTGGGGTTGGTGCTTCACCCTCTCCCCCGGATCCTGTTTTTCCGCCCCAACCTTCTCGTGGGCGCCGGAGTGAAGCGCTACGACTTCGACCCGGGCCAGCTCACCGACGACGGGGATTGGAGCTCGGTCCTGGAGGACCAGACACGTTTCGCCGGTCAGTTGGGCGTCGGCCTCGAATTCGATCTGCTCGGCCTGGAGCCCCAGCTCGAGCTCTCCGCGTATCTCTCCCGCTTCGAGCCGGGCGAAGGACCCGAGGGCGCTGAGGAAAGCGACCTCCAAACGGACCTCTTCCTCATGCTCGCGATCCCGCTGGGCGGTTGACCCCCCGGGCGGGATCGGACACGCGACATGCGTCCCGTCGGACAGGAGAGCCGGAAGCAAATGTTTGGGTCCGGCCCTCCGGAGTTTTAGATTGGAGCCTTCGGAGGTGAGGTTTCCCTGGGTGAAGGAGGCCAACTTGAGCGATTCGGTGGCGGTCGACGCCAAACGGATCCTGCTCCGTTATGGAGTTCCGATCAGGATCCTGGACGACATCAAAGAAAAGGACCGTATCGCCTTCGCTCGCGTGATCAGCAAGACCCCGGTCCCCGACCGGGGGGAACGCCTCCTGGAGCTACTTGTCGAGCACAAGTTCCTCGACGCCGCAACGGCCGAGGAAGCCGCCAAGAGGTACCGGAAGGCCAAAAAGCGCTCGAAGAAGTAACCGCCTTACCCCAACGCTACCACCGCGAAGAGAGTCGTCAGCCCGGCCCCGGCCGCCGCACATGCGAGTGCGAGGGGAAGTTGGGTGGTGACGTGATCCATCACGTCGCATCCGCAGGCGAGGCTCGACAGGATCGTCGTGTCCGAGATCGGAGAACATTGGTCCCCGAAAACCGCCCCTCCCAACACCGCTCCGAAGGTCACCGACAGGTAAAAGGGATCGGGGTGCACCGCGTATGCGAGCGGCATCGCGAGCGGGAAGACGACCGCGTACGTCCCCCATGACGTTCCGATGGAAAAGGACACCGCCATGCACACGAACATGAAGAGGGCCGGGAGGAGTGCCGCGTTCACCCTTCCCGCGACCGTCTCCACGATGTAGTTCCCCGTTCCGAGCTCCCGGGAGACGGTCCCGAGGGTCACGGCGAGGGCGAGGATCAGGGCGCCGATCGTCACTCCTTTGCACCCCTCCACGAAGCCGCCGATCGCGTCCCCCAGCGACATCCCCTTTGCGAGCGCGAGACCGATCGCGGCGAGGACCGCGAGGCCAAAAGCCTGCGCGATCGGCACGGCGATTCCCGCGAGGAAGATCCCCATGTCGCCCGCGCGAATCGCCGAGAGGAGCGGTCCGATGACCCCCGTCATCGCAACTCCGATGAGGACCAGAATAGGGACCGCGAAATCCGCGACGCCGGCATCATAACCCTTGGCGACGTTCACGGTCGTGAGCTCTCCGGCGGCCAGCGGCGCGGAGCCGGGACCGTCGAGCGCACCGGTCGTGCGGGCCCGTTTCCGGGCGGCCCGCATCCTTCGCCCTTCCCACGGAAGGAGCTCCAGCGCGAAGAGGAGCGTCGTGGTCACGGCGAAAAGCGCGTAGAAGTTCAGCGGGACGGAGCGGAAAAAAAATGCGAGGGCGTCCTGCTCCGTCGCGAAGTAGGGGACCGTCCCGACCACGAGCCCTGCCACGTAAAGGGGCCATGCGTTCAGCGGGATGACGGTCGCAACCGGTGAAGCGGTAGAGTCCACGATGTACGCCAGCTCCTCGTGGGAAACCCCCTGTTCGTCGGTCACCGCCTTGACCGTGGTTCCCGCGAGGACGGTCGAAATCGTCCCTCCCTGGTGAAATACCACCCCCATGAGCCAGGCGAAGAATTTCGCCGAGCGCGGACCATGGACCATCCGGGAGGAAGCCCAACGCGCGAACTCGCGCGCCCCCCCCGTCCGGGTCCACAAGCCGATGAGTCCACCGAGCGCCCAGAGGTAGACGAGGAGGATGACGGCGAAGGAATTCGTCGCGAGCGAGGGAAGGAGGAAGCGGTCCACGATGTCGAGGTCGGAGACGACGATTCCCGCGACGACGATTCCGAGAAAGAGGGAGCTCACAACGTCCCTCGTGAGGAAGACGAGGACGAGCGTGGTGAGCGCGGGGAGGAGCGACGTCAGCCCGAAATGTCCCCCTTCCGCCACTGGCCGCGAGAGCTCGGGAGAGAGGAGCCATGCCAGTAACGCGGCCATGACGGCGACGAGGACGGGGCCCCACCGCCGCCCTGGGCGGTGAGGGGGTTCCGGCGCGCTCCGGGTAGCTTCGGTCGTCCCGAGATCATCCGACAATCGTCACTCTCCGCTCTGGATCGAGAGGGAACTGACAGCTAAGCCGCACACCCGCGCCCTCCGGGACGAGCCCGACCTCGGCGACCGCGTCGGCGATCCTGACCTCCGACACGCGCGCGAGCGGGAGATGTGGCTCGAAAACGAGCTGGATCGGGATCCGCCCCCCTTCCTGACGGAGGACGAAGGTAATTTTCCTCGGCTCCCGCCGACATTCGAGGGCGATGGAGACGTCCCCCATCCGCATCCCCGTCATCCCCAGGGAGCTCCAGGTCGGGCGAATCCGGGGAGCGAGCCTGAGGCGTCCCACCGAGGCGTCTGGACGAGCTCCGAGGGCCCCCTCGACCCAGGACCGAATCAGCCGGGCGGCATGCACAGTGCGGCTCAGCGCAAAGGCCGGAAGGTCGGGACTCCCGAAGCTCTCGGGAGGGGGGAGGGGTGCCGAAAGCGCGAGCCACTCCTCCGCGCCGCCCGGTCTCCCTCCGCCCAGCACCGGGAGATGGTGCCGGGGGTTGGCGGGTGCGGGGCCAAAGGGCGAGCCTTCCTTCGCGGAGGCGAACGCCGACGGCGCCGGGCGCCCGGTCCATTCCACCCATCGGCTCGCCAGCCGGTCGAGGTCCGTTCTCTGCGGGTGTGCGGCCGAGACGAGCGCGTCCAGGACTCCCCGGGCGAGACCGAAGCGCCCGGCTGCCAATGCCGCGACGCACAACTCCGCAAGGGGCACTCCGGACAAAAAGGTCGGGAGCCCGTCGGCGACGCCCGCGAGAAAGGGACCCGTGGGGCGCCCCATAGGTCCCAACCCGAGAGAGGCCTCTTCGATGGCCAGAAGGGCGTCAGCGAGCGGCCGCGTCGGACCGGACCCGTCGAGCCCCAACCTGAGTTCGATGCCACCCTGCTCACCGCGGCCCACCCGCTGGCGTTCGCGCTCCGACAGTGGCGCGAGAGCGCGCGCGGCCGCCATCGGTTCCGAACTGCCGGGGAGGAGGAGAACGGCCACGGGGGCGCCCTCCGCGAGGAGAAGGCGAAGCTCCAGGGGCGCGTGAGGCAACGGGAGATGGAGGCGCAGATCCAGTATCCGCCTATTGCCCGGCGCACCCCTCCTTCCGGCGGGCCCGGAGCGCAAGGTCCACTGAACCACGGCGGCGGGATGGTTGTCAGCTAAGAGGCCCCGTTCCTCCAGCGAGCCGCCCGAGGGAAGGTGGATCGTTCGATGCCACGTGCCCGATCCGGCCCTCATCCCGGCTTCGCGGGAGATCGGTCCCTCTTCGGTGAAGAGCTCGAGGCGTCCCGCGAGCTTCCGCGACTCCTGGAAAAGCCCGTGTAGGCCTTCCGAGCCGGCCAGGAGGGCGGTGAGGCCCCCGCCGCACACCGGGCGCAGGGCGCCGGGAGGAAGGCTCCGCGCCCGATCGCCCGGGGGACCCACGAGCGCGGACGAGGCCTGGAGGAGGAGGAGACCGACCGGCGGTTCTTCCTGGAGGCCGCCACTCTTAGGGATGGGCCGCATCAGACGCTCACTCTCCCGCGCTCGACATCGTCATGAGAGTCCCCCGGGGCGCGGCGTCTCCCGTGACGCGCTTGTGAGGAACGGAGGCCTGTGAAATAATGAGGACCCTGGAAGGCGGACCACCTTGCCTCCCGCATCCCCGACCGAACCGGAGGACCACTTTCCGTGTCGTTTCGTTTTTCTCCCGCCCCGCCCCCGCTCCGCGCGCCCGCCCTCCGGGGGTTCCGCTAAATGGGTGCGATCCGCGTATTCATGGACAAGCACTACCTCCACTTCAACGCCCGCGAAACGGTCGAAGCCGCACGGGCCTACGAGGCCCATCTCGCGAAGGGAGGAAAGATGCTCGTGTCGCTCGCCGGGGCGATGTCCACCGGAGAGCTGGGGATCAGCCTCTCTCGAATGATCCGGGAAAACAAGGTCCACGCGATCTCGTGCACCGGCGCGAACCTCGAGGAGGACGTCTTCAACCTCCTCGGTCACGACGAATACGAGCTCGTTCCCGACTGGCGCGCGCTCTCCGCGAGCGACGAGCAGGCACTGTACGAGCGGGGGATGAATCGGGTCACCGACACCTGTATCCCCGAAGACATCATGCGCCACATCGAATCCCGCCTGCTCGACCGCTGGAGCTCGGCGTGCCGGGAAGGGACGCGCACCTTTCCCTCCGAGTACCTATTCGACATCCTGGCCTCCGGCGAACTCGACGAGCACTACCAGGGAGACCCCCAAAATTCCTGGCTCCTCGCCGCGATGGAGAAGGGTGTGCCGGTGTACTCCCCCGGGTGGGAGGACTCGACGACGGGGAACATGTTCGCCGCCAACGTCCTGGTCGGGAAGGTTCCTCACCATCAGTGCGTAAAGACGGGGACCGAACAGTTCGCGGCGCTCATCGAGTGGTACCTCGCGAACAATGGGTTGGCGGAGGGGCTTCCCTCGGTCGGATTTTTCCAGATCGGGGGTGGGATCGCCGGAGACTTCGCGATCTGCGCGGTGCCGTCCATCATTCAGGATATGAGGCGGGAAACACCCTTCTGGGGGTACTTTTGCCAGATCTCGGACGCGGAGGTTTCGTACGGTGGGTATTCGGGGGCCGTTCCCAACGAGAAGATCACCTGGGGGAAACTCGCGCCCGACACCCCGAAGTTCCTGATCAAGTCGGATGCCACGATCGTCGCGCCCCTGATCTTCGGGTACCTCCTGGGAGATTGAGGGGGCGCGGACGCGGAGCGTCCCCCTTCCTTTACTCCGACTTCGCGCAGTCGTCTCGGTTCCCGCGCGCACTGGAGAACGGATGACCAAGCCGATGCCTCCTCGCGCCGACCGACCTCCCCGCGCCGCGACGGCGGTCGTTCTCGCGGCGGTCCTCGTGGGATGTGGCCCGCGGGGCCCCGAAGGCCCGGTCCAGGTCTATGAGACGAGCATCACGGAACTTCAGGAGGCGATGGAGGAAGGGCGAACGACGGCGGTGGCACTGGTGGACGCCTATCTTGCGCGGGTCGAGGCCTACGATCGAGCCGGCCCCGAGCTGAGGGCCCTGATTTCCCTCAATCCGCGAGCCCGTGAGGAAGCGGAGGCGCTCGACGGCGAGCGCGCGGAGTCAGGGCCGCGGGGCCCCCTCCATGGAATTCCGATCGTCCTCAAGGACAACTTCGGAACCGCGGACCAGCCGACGACCGCAGGTTCCGTCTCGCTGGAGGGAATGGTGCCTCCCGAGGACGCGACGGTGGTGCGGATGCTGCGGGAAGCCGGCGCGGTCATCCTGGGGAAGACCAACCTGCACGAGTTCGCCTTCGGCTACACCAGCATCAGCTCGCTTGGCGGCCAAACCCGCAATCCCTATGACCCCTCCCGAAATCCGGGCGGGTCGAGCGGGGGCACCGGGGCCGCGGTCTCCGCGAGTTTTGCGGCGATCGGATACGGAACCGACACCTGCGGCTCGATCCGCGTGCCCGCCGCCTTCAACGGGCTCTTCGGGATCCGCCCGACCAAGGGGTTGGCCAGTGTCCAAGGGCTCGTTCCCCTCTCCCACACCCAGGATACACCGGGTCCGCTCGCCCGGACGGTCGAGGATCTCGCGATCGGGCTCGCGGCGATCGCGGGTCCAGATCCGAACGATCCGGCCACCATGGTCCCCCGCCCCTCTCTCGTGGAAGGTTTCCAGGACGCCCTTCGGGCCGATGCCTTGAGAGGAGCCAGGATCGGTGTGCTTGGGAGCTACTTCGGTGCCGGGGAGGCGGAAGCCGAAGTCAGCGCGGTCGTGCGTTCCGCGCTCGCCCGAATGGAGGAAGGGGGGGCGGAGATCGTCGAAGTTGTCATCCCCGGACTCGACACGTTGCTGGCTGGGACGAGCGTGATCACCCAGGAGTTTCGGGAAGACCTCCGCGCCTATCTCTCGGCGATTCCGGGAGCCCCGGTTGGTTCGCTCGAAGAGATCATCGCGGGCGGGCTTCACGATCCCGCCGTCGAGGGAGTCCTGCGGACGAGCAGCGCGACCGAGGGGCCGGATTCGGACGGATATCGGAGGGCACTCGGCCGCCGAGACCGGGTGCGGGAAGTGGTGATCGCCTTCCTGGACGACCAGGGGCTCGACGCGATTGCCTATCCGAGCGCGAGGCGCGAGCCCGCTCCTGTGGGCGAATCCCAGGGGGGGATCAATTGTCAGCTGAGCGCGGCGACCGGGCTCCCGGCGCTCGTCGCACCTGCGGCGCTCACAGCCTCGGGGCTTCCCGTCGGGATCGAGCTCCTCGGGCGTCCATTCGACGAAGGGAGGCTCATCGGGCTCGCCTACGCCTATGAACGTCTCGTGAATCCTCGAGTTCCGCCCCCGACAACCCCTCCCTTTTGATATAGAACAGCAGTACGGTTTCTATTCTGTCCCGCCGGTCGCAGGGTCTGCCCCTACGTGACCCGAACCATGGGGGCTGATTGGGGTCCGGACCTTCGAGTCCAAGTCGCCTCCGACGAGAGGGCCGTCTCCCCCCTCGTCGCCTTCCGTCCGGACCCCGAGAAGGGTCGAAAGCCTTGCCGCGGACGCGCCGGGGATCTCGTGCCGTAGTCCCCCGACACCGACCATCCCTCTTCCCAGGACCATTCCCTCCCACAGAAGCGCGACCGGACCGACCGGGAGTTCCGCCGAGGGAATATGCAGGTCCAACAACAAGGTCCGAAGCTGGTCCCGGGTCAGTTCGACCTGGCGGTCTCCACCCAGCTCCTTCCCCCAACGCGCGAGGAAGTGGTTCGAGGGTGTCTCCATCCCTTCGCGGCGTTGCTTGAGGGCGCGAATCCCGAGGGAGACGACCCGCCAGCGCGTCGCGGCGGGGTCACGGCCCCAGGCGGCGACGGGCCAGCGCTCGGCCGTGTGCGCCCAAACATTCTTGCCCCGCACCATCCAGTCGAGCGACGCGAGGAGGTCGTGCGGCATATCGAACCACTCTTCTAATTCGATTTGTGCTGTTGTGATCCTGAGATGAGCGGCGGCCGTGTCCTCCCCGGGAAAGGCCTCTGGAACCGGTGACCACCCGGCGTCTGGCTCGTTCGCACCCGTGGGCTTGCGGAGGCGAACCATGAAGAGGCCTCCCGAGTTCATCTGGTGTGGGTAAACGCGCCACGCCCTCGCGAGGGACGGATCGAAGCTCGTTCCCTCCCAGTCTGCGAGTCCGGGCGAATGGGGTGCTTGCAGGGGGATGGGCTCGACCTCGAGGGGCGTGTCCGAGAGGACCCGGCTCACGACCGCCTCGTTTTCCTCCGGAGCGAAGGTGCAGGTGGAATAAACCAGGACGCCGCCGGGGCGGAGGAGATCCACGGCTCGCCGGAGGAGGGCCTCCTGGACCGAGGTCACGTACGCGACGAAGCCAGCGTCCCGCCGCGGGATTCGTCCTCCCTGCCGCCGGCTCGTCCCCTCGGCGGAACAGGGGGCATCCACCAGGATCCGGTCGAACATCGCCCCACCCGGAAGCTGCCGGCCGTCCGCCGCAATGACCAGGACGTTGGGATGCCCCAGTCGGTACAGGTTCCCGAGAAGCCCCCGGAGCCTCTTCTCCTTCCGGTCCACGGCGACGAGGGGGCCGCGGTCCCCCATCAGCTCCGCGATGTGTGCGGTTTTCCCCCCCGGCGCGGCGCACAGGTCGAGGACGCGCTCTCCGGCAAGGGGCGCCAGGGCGAGGGTGGGGAGACCCATGACCGCCTGCTGCACGTGAAAGAGCCCGAGCCAGTGCTCGAGCGTCTGGGCAACCGATCCGGGGCCCCGGTCCACCCGCCAGAACCCACTCGCGCCCGTGACCTCCGAGAGCTGGAATCCCTGGCCCTCCAGCCGGGGAATGAGACGATCGGGCGACACGAGTCCCGTCCGCACCCTCAGCGTGACGGGCTCGGGCGTCCCGATGGCCTCCTGAAACCCCGCCCAGTCCGGGACGACGTCCCGGTAACGGGTGAATGGCAATTTCTCCTCCCCTCGCTCCGGCCCGCGGCGGAACCGGAATGGCTGCGCCCTTTTCCGCCCACAGCTCCGGGCTCGCATCGTCCGGGTGGCATTCGCCAGGCGACTCCGCTATACATTCTACCGAGCCGAACGAGCTCAGGGTGATTTGAAGCGTATTGCGACCCGGGAAACCGAACCGCTAAAAAGCTGCTCCCCTCGGCGCGCTCATTGTGGCGGGGGATTTTTTTTATCCCTCGCCGCTGCCCACTCCGGCTTCTCGCGCGATCCTGCGCGCGAGTGGCGTGAGCCTCCTGTCGAGGGAGGAGAACGGCCCATGACAAGCACCGCCGCACCTTCCGGACGAGCCGGCGCCCTCGCCGCCGCGGCCCGCGAACGTATCCTGCTCCTCGACGGCGCCATGGCTACCCTCATCCAGGGGTTTGGCCTCACCGAGGCCGACTATCGAGGTGACCGGTTCCGGGACCACTCGAAGGAGCTCAAGGGGAACCACGACGTCCTGGTTCTGACCCGTCCCGATGTGATCGAAGAGATCCACCGGCGCTACTTCCAGGCGGGCGCCGACATCGTCGAGACGAACACCTTCAGCGCGACGACGTTGGGGCAGAGCGAATACGGCCTCGGCGGAGTCGTCCGGGAGCTCAACCGGGAGGCCGCGTCACTGGCGCGGCGCGCGGCGGCCGCCGTGGAGGCGGCGGAACCCTCACGACCGCGCTTCGTTTGTGGGATTCTGGGTCCCACGAATCGGAGCGCCTCCATGTCTCCACGGGTCGACGATCCGGCCTTCCGCGACATCACTTTCGCGGAGCTCGTCGGTGTTTATCGCGAACAGGCGGCGGGCCTCATCGAGGGCGGTTCCGACCTCTTGATGGTCGAGACCGTCTTCGACACGCTGAACGCGAAGGCCGCCCTCTACGCGATCCGTGAGGTCCAGGCCGAGATGGGGTCCTCTCTCCCGATCATGGTTTCGGGGACGATCACCGACCTGTCCGGACGGACGCTGTCGGGGCAGACCGCGGAAGCCTTCCTCAATTCGATCCGCCACGCGCGCCCCTTTTCGGTGGGGCTGAATTGCGCGCTGGGGGCGCGCCAACTCGCTCCCCATCTCGAGGAGTTGGCGCGGGCGGCGGATACGCGGACGAGCGTTCACCCCAACGCGGGCCTCCCGAACCAGTTTGGCGGGTACGATCAAGGCCCGGCCGAGATGGCCGCCCTCATTGGTGATTTCGCACGCCGTGGGCTCGTCAACATCGTGGGAGGGTGCTGCGGCACCACACCCGACCACATCGCCGCCCTGGCGGAAGCGATCGAGGGGCTCCCGCCCCGCGAGGTTCCCGAGATTCCGCCTCTTTGCCGACTCTCGGGGCTTGAGCCGCTGAATATCGGCCCTCAGCTCAACTTCGTGAATGTTGGTGAACGCACGAACGTGACGGGGTCGCGGCGTTTCCAGACGCTGATCAAAGAGGAGCGTTACGACGAGGCGCTCGACGTCGCCCGCGGACAGGTCGAGGGGGGCGCGCAGATCCTCGACGTCAACATGGACGAGGGGCTGCTGGACTCGAAGGAGGCGATGGTTCACTTCCTCCGCCTCGTGGCAGCCGAGCCGGACATCTCGCGTATCCCGGTCATGGTGGACTCTTCCCGCTGGGAAGTCCTGGAGGCGGGTCTCCAGTGCCTCCAGGGGAAGGGGGTCGTGAACTCCATTTCCCTGAAGGACGGGGAGGAGCTCTTCCGCGAACGCGCGAAAAAAGTGCTCGATGCCGGCGCCGCTGTGGTCGTCATGGCTTTCGACGAGCAGGGGCAGGCGGAAACGAAGGAGAGAAAGGTCGAGATCTGCACGCGCGCATACCGGATCCTGACCGAGGAGGTCGGATGCCCTCCCGAGGACGTGATCTTCGACCCCAACGTATTTGCGGTCGCCACCGGAATTCCGGAGCACGACGGGTACGCCGTCGCCTACATCGAGGCCGTCCGCGAGATCAAGGCGACCCTCCCGCGGGCCCTCACGAGCGGGGGGATCTCGAATCTCTCCTTCTCCTTCCGTGGGAATCCCGGCTTGCGGGAGTCGATGCACACGATCTTCCTCTATCACGCGATCGGGGCCGGCCTCGATATGGGGATCGTCAATGCGGGTGCGCTCCCGGTGTACGACGAAGTTCCCCGGGAACTCAGGGAAGCCGTCGAAGACGTGCTTTTCCAGCGGCGCCCCGACGCCACCGAGAGGCTGACCGCGATCGCGGAGCGCCACCGCGAGGGCGGCAAGGAACGAGAGGCAGACCTCTCCTGGCGGGAGGGCACTCCCGAGGAGCGCCTCACCCACTCGCTCGTGAAGGGCCTCGACCGCTGGGTCGAAGAGGACACCGAAGCGGCGAGGAAGGGTGCGGAACGCGCCCTCGAAGTGATCGAAGGGCCCCTCATGAAGGGGATGAACGTCGTGGGTGACCTCTTCGGGTCCGGGAAGATGTTCCTCCCACAGGTCGTGAAAAGCGCGCGCGTCATGAAAAAGGCGGTCGCGTACCTCCTCCCTTACATGGAGGCCGAGAAGGAGGAGGGCGAGGCGCCTTCGGCGAAGGGGAAGGTGCTTCTCGCCACGGTGAAGGGAGACGTGCACGACATCGGCAAGAACATCGTGGGCGTCGTCCTCCAGTGTAACGGCTACCATGTCGTGGATCTTGGAGTCATGGTCTCCGCGGAGAGAATCCTTGACGCGGCGCGGAGCGAGGCGGCCGACGTGATCGGGCTCTCGGGACTGATCACGCCTTCCCTGGACGAAATGGTTCATGTCGCGGGGGAGCTGGAGCGGCAGGGCTTCGAGCTTCCCCTCCTCATCGGGGGAGCAACGACCTCCCGTGCCCACACCGCGATCAAAGTGGAAGGGCGTTACCGCGGACCGACCGTGCACGTCCTGGATGCGTCCCGTGCGGTGGGGGTTGTGTCCAAGTTGTTGAGCCCGCGCGAGCGCACCGGTTTCATGGCCCGCACGCGCGAGGAGTACGCCCAGCTTCGCGAGCGCCACGAGGGCCGCCGAGAAAAGAGCCCACTCGTACCCATCGAGGAGGCGCGGGCCAATGCCTTTCCCATTCGGTGGGAGGGGTATCTCCCGCCCGCGCCCCACACGACTGAGCTCCAGCTTTTTCCGGAAGAGTCGCTTGCGGAGTTGCGCCGGTACATCGATTGGACGCCTTTTTTCCAGACCTGGGAGCTCCGGGGGAAATATCCCGAGATCCTCTCGGATCCGGACCGGGGGGAAGCAGCTACGCGCCTCCTCGAGGACGCCAACCTACTCCTCGACGAAATCGTGGCCGAAAAACTCTTGAGGGCCGCCGGCGGGGTTCGGATCTGGCCGGCCCACTCGGTGGGCGACGACGTGGAGCTGTACGAGTCCGAAGCTCGGGATCGAGTCGTGGCTCGCATCCACACGCTCCGTCAGCAGTTCGACAAGGAGGGGGACCGAGCCAATCTGGCTCTCGCCGACTTCGTGTCCCCTCGGGACGGGGGCCCGCCGGACTGGGCGGGAGCCTTCGTCGTCACCGCGGGGCACGGACTCGAAGACCTCATTGCACGCTTCGGACGGGACCATGACGACTACCGGTCCATCCTCGCCCAATCGCTCGCCGACCGGCTGGCCGAGGCCTTTGCGGAGCGCCTGCACGAAAGAGTGCGGCGCGAGATCTGGGGTTATTCCGCCGACGAGCGCCTCTCGAACGAGGAGCTCGTCCAGGAGCGGTACCGCGGGATCCGGCCGGCGCCCGGGTATCCCGCTTGCCCCGACCATACGGAGAAAGGAACGATCATGACGCTCTTGGAGGGGCAGGACCAGGTGGGTGTCACCCTCACGGAAAGCTACGCGATGCTTCCCACGGCCGCGGTCAGCGGCTGGGTCTTTTCGCACCCGGACGCGTTCTACTTCGGAATCGGGCGGATCGGGAGAGACCAGGTTCAGGATTACGCGCGCCGGAAGGGGTGGTCGCTCCAGGAAGCCGAGCGCTGGCTGGGGCCCGTTCTAGGCTACGATCCGGAGGGGTCCGGACCCGGATCCCAGGCGCGTCCCGAAAGGAGGGAGTCCCGGTGAAAACGTTGCGAGACCTGATCCGGGACGGCGCCGTCCATCTGCTCGATGGGGCGATCGGCACCCTGCTTTACGAGCGAGGCGTGTTCGTCAACGTCTGTTACGACGAGTTGAATCTGACCGAACCGGAACTCGTGGAAGGAATCCACAGGGAATATGTGGAGGCCGGAGCGGAGATCATCGAAACGAACACCTTCGGCGCGAATCCCGTGAAGCTCTCCGGTTTCGGGCTGGAGGAGAAGACGGAGGAGATCAACCGCGCGGCGGCGATCCTGGCCCGGAGGGCATCGGCGGGCCGCGCGAAAGTCGTCGGCGCGATCGGGCCCCTCGGGATCCGAATCGAGCCATGGGGCCCGACCTCCGAAGCGGAAGCGGAGGGATTTTTCCGGCGGCAAGCGACGGGGCTCCTCGAGGGCGACGTGGACGGCTTTCTCCTCGAAACCTTTTCGGATCTGAACGAGCTCAAGCAGGCGTTGAAGGCGGTCCGGTCGGTGAGCGATCGCCCCGTCTTCGCGCAGGTGACGATCGAGGAGGGAGGGAACACCTCCTACGGGACCGACGTGGAGAGCGTGGCCCGCAGCCTCGAGGAATGGGGCGCGGACGTCATCGGGGTGAACTGCTCCGTCGGACCCGCGGAGATCCTCGATGCGGTGGAGCGGATGGCCCGCGTCACGGAAGTGCCACTCTCCGCCCAGCCGAACGCCGGGCTCCCGCGGCTCGTCGGGGACCGGAAGATCTACCTGGCGAGCCCCTCCTACATGGCCCGATACGCGCGGCGCATGGTCGAAGCGGGCGCCCGCGTCGTGGGTGGGTGCTGCGGTACCACGCCCGCACACATTAGCGAGATTAGCGCCGCGGTTTCGGTAACGGAGGTTTCGGACGGGCATGTCCGCGCAGCGGGGGCCGCTGCCCCGCGCCTTCCCGCACAGGAGGTGGCGGCCGGCACCTCCCCCGTTCCCCTGGCGGAACGCTCGCCGCTCGGGCGCGCGCTCGCGGCCGGGGAGTTCGTCGCGTCCATCGAGCTGCTTCCCCCTCAGGGATGGGATCTTTCGGGACTCATCGCGGATGCACGCCGGGCGCGGGCGGCCGGCGTGGACGTGGTGACGCTCGTGGATGCGGGGAGAGGGCTCAGGCGCGCGGGCGTAATTCCCGCGGCGATCGTGCTGGCCGGCCAGGTGGACGCCGAGATCGTCGTGCACTACACCTGCCGGGACCGCCACATGCTTCGGATGATTTCGGACTTTCTCGGCGCGGCGGCGGCCGGCATCCGGAACGTCCTCGTGGTGAGCGGCGACCCCGCTCCGACGGGTCCCTATCCGGACCACACATCGGTCCTCGACATCGATTCGATCGGCCTGACGAACGTTCTTCACCACCTGAACCGCGGGGTGGACCCGGGCGGGCACGCGGTGGAACCTCCCACCCGGTTCGTGGTGGGGGTGGCGCTGAACCAGGGGGCCGCCGACCTTGAACGCGAGACGAGTCGATACCGGTGGAAGGTCGAGGCCGGGGCCGACTTCGCCATCACGCAGCCCGTTTTCGACGCGGGTGCCCTGTTGCGTTTCTTGGAGCGGGCGGGTGCCCCGCGCATCCCGATCCTCGCAGGACTCTGGCCGCTCGCGACGCTTCGGGACGCGGAGTACCTCGCCCAGGAGGTCCCGGGCGTGCAGGTGCCACAGGAAATCCTGAGCCGGATGGCCGGCGCGGAGGCGCGGGGAGCGGAAGAGGCCGTAAGCGAAGGTCGAAAGATTCTGAGCGAGGTCCTGGAGGCCGTCCTCCCCCACGTGCAGGGAGTGCATGTGAACGGATCGCGCGGGGGCGTGGAGCTCGCCCTCGAATTGGCGGAGGAAGCCCGCCGACGGGCGGGTATCGGGCCGCATGGTCGCTGACCGTCCCGCTCCAGCCACGCGAGACGCGGGGCGATCGGGCAACGCGCCCGGGCGGGGTCCGTTCATGGAGGCGCTACGGGCGCCCGGACCGCTACGGGCCGTCGAGTTGCGCCCACCGCGGGTCGGCCTGATCGGCGGCCGCTCGGTGGACGCATGGATCGACCTGAATCAGGCCATGCGCGCGCTCCTTCGTGCCGGCCGTTTCGTCCTCTTCACCGACGACGCGGTGGGCGACCCGGAAGAGGAGAGTCTTCAGCACCTGACGTCCAACCTCGGCGCCGGGCACGATCTGTCACGCGTGGTCCCCTTTCTGACCTGCAAACACTCGCTGGAGTATTGTCTCCTTTTCGCCAGGAGGGCCGCGTCACACCGCCTGGGGGCCCTCACCGTGACCGGCGGCGACCGGTCGGTCGGCCCGGCCCGCTGCGTTCCACACTCCAGGGATCTGCGCCGGCTCATCCGCGAGCAGGTCCCTGATCTCGCCCTGGGTGCCTGGGTCAATCCCTTCCGGGATCCCGGCGAACAGGTGGATCTCCTCCTGGATCCCGATTTCTACGCGGACTACGTCCTCACTCAGGTCGTCTCGCATCATGAAATCGAGCCCCTCGAGCGCTTCCTCGCGACCGCGGCCGAGCGCGGGGTGACGCTCCCGATCCTAGTGGGGGTCTTTTATTACCGAAGTGGACGCCCGCGCACTCTCGAACGCCTGGGAAAGTTCATTCCCGTGCCCGCGGATGCGCTGAGAGAGGAGTTCGAGCGTGGAGCCACCCCCGAGGCCGTATGCGCCCGGAGCCTCGAAGCGCTGCGCGAGCGCGGGATCGAAAAGATCTACCTGAGCAACCTCGAGCCTCGCAAGGCAGAAGAACGGCTTCGCCGGATCGAAGCCCTCCTCTAGCCGGCGAAGCCACCTTCGCGGCGCGGAGCGGTTACGCCTCCTCGCCCGCGACCGCCTGAATGTCGAGGGAGATCTGGACCTCCTCGCCAACGGTGACGCCACCCGCCTCGAGCAGCTGGTTCCACGTCAACCCGAAGTCCTTCCGGTTGATGCGCGTTTCGGCGTGGAATCCGATCCGCTCGTATCCCCACGGATCCACGACTTCTCCGAGGCGTTCGACGCGAAGGACGACCGGGCGACTCACGCCGCGGATCGTCAGCTCTCCCCCGACGCGGTACCGGTCGTCCGAGATTTCGACCTCTCGGCTCTCAAAGCGGATCGTCGGGTGGTTCTCGACGTCGAAAAAGTCCCCGCTCCTGAGGTGGGCGTCCCGGTCCGCGTTTCGAGTGTCGATGGACGAAGCGTCGATCTCGACCTTCACCGAGGAGCGGGACGGGTCATCCTGGTCGAGCCGGACCGTCCCCGCGACACCGGGGAAACGCCCCTTGACCGTAGATAACATGAGGTGCCGGACGCCGAACTCCACCTGGGTGTGCGCGGGGTCGATGTTCCAGACCCGAACCTGTTCGGTGACCCCTTGGCTGCTCGTTGCCATGTTCTCCCCCATTTTTCTCTGAATCGTGAAGTCACGCGGTGAGACAATTGGCCGTTCAGGGCCCCGGACCGGATTGATCGCACCGGCATTTATCTCATTACTGAATCATTTAGGACAAAACTAATATAATGAAGGTTCGCGGAACAAGCAAGCGAATCTCCTGATCGTCGATTCCGGGCCCGAACGTCTCGCTCCGGGCCAGGGGTGGGTCACTCGCGCGCGGGTCGAGATCCCCTGAGGGGGGTCGGGCCGGCCGAAGTCTGGCCCGGGGCGATCGGGTCGCCCGCATTCGGGGGATCGCTTGCGCCCTTTCCGAGGGTGCGGAGAAGCTGCGTCAGCCGAACCTGCTCGTCCGCGGTAAGGGCGGCCATGGCGTCGGCCAACGCGCGCGCGTGTTCAGGGAAGATGCGGTCCATCAGCTCCACTCCCTCGGCCGTGAGCGCCACGTAGCGCGCGCGCCGGTCCCCCGGGCACTCGCGGCGTTCGAGGAGCCCCCGGGCCTCCAGCCGATCCACGAGATAGGTGATCCCCCCGCTCGAGACGAGGATCTTCTCCCCGATCGCACCATGGAGGAGGGGACCCTTGTGGTAGAGCGTCTCGAGCACCGAGAACTCGGTGGCGGTGATCTCATGACGTCCGATGTCTTCCGCGGCGCGCGCATGCAGAGTCGCATGGGCCCGAGACAGGACCGTGAAGAGCTTGAGGGGCGTCTCGAACTCGGAGTCCACCGAGCCGGGCGGAGGCTCCTGACTGAAGGGGCTCTGGGCGGGGGAGCCCGGATGGGGGCGGTTCGTCTCGTCCATCATAGGAGGCGGCGGCGGAGGCCCGCCTTCTGAATCACGGTGGTGGCGATCTCTTCCACGGAGGCGTTCGTCGTGTTGTAGAAGGGGATTTCGTATCGTCGGAACATCGCCTCCGCCTCCTTCACCTCGAAGTTCACCTGTCGGGTTGAAGAGTACCGGCTGTCGGGGCGCCTTTCCTGCCGGATCCCCTTGAGGCGGACGGGATCGATCGTGAGGCCGAAGAGCCGCTCGCGGTGCTTGGCGAGGGCCGGCGGCAGCTTCCCGTCCTCCAGATCGTCCTCCGTCAGGGGGCAGTTTGCCGCGTGGATCCCGTAGTGGAGTGCGAGGTAGAGACAGGTCGGCGTCTTCCCGGAACGGGACACCCCGATCAGGACCACTTCCGCGCTTCCATAGTTTCTGGTGTTCACTCCGTCGTCGTTCGCGAGCGAGAAGTTCATCGCGTCGATACGCCGCGTATAGTCATCGTGGTCCTGCATTCCATGCGCGCGGCCGGCGGCATGTGCAGAGCGCACATCGAGCTCTCTCTCCAGCGGCCCGATGAATGCGTCGAAGAAGTCGAGGCACAGGCAGTCCGCCGTCTCGATGATCTCACGAACCTCATCGTCCACGAAGGAGCTGAAAACGAGCGTCTGAACTCCCGACGCGCGCGTGGCCTCGTTGATGCGCACGACCATTTCCCGGGCCTTGTCAGCATTGTCGATGAATGGCACCGTTACCCGCTGGAACTCGATCCCATTAAACTGCGTGAGAAGGCTGTGACCGAGCGTCTCGGCCGTGATTCCCGTCCGATCCGAGACGAAAAACACTGGCCGCACGCTGGGCCTCGGTGCGTCGTTCGGTTGTGCGTCACTCATAGAATAAAGAGGAAGCGACCGGAATCGTGAGTGCCTATGTCGTGGACCTCGCGACGCTCGGGATGAACGATCTCGAACGCGTGGGCGGGAAAAACGCCTCCCTTGGCGAGATGATCAGCCAACTCTCGGAGCTCGGCATCCGCGTTCCCGGCGGTTTCGCCACGACCGCCGAGGCGTACCGGGACTTTCTCGGGCAGGACGGCCTCGCGGACCGCATTCATGCGGCCCTCGACGCCCTCGACGCCTCCGATGTCGAGGCTCTAGCGGCCACGGGCCAGGAGATCCGCCAGTGGATTCTCGCCGCCCCCCTCCCCGGCAAGATCGAGCGTGAGATCAAGGAATTCTACGCCAAGATGCACGGCGACGGAACGGAGCACTCCGTCGCGGTTCGTTCGTCGGCCACGGCGGAAGACCTTCCTGAAGCCTCCTTCGCGGGCCAGCAGGAGACTTTCCTGAACGTGAGGGGAGTGGACGCGGTCCTGAAGGCCGTGCACGAAGTCTTTGCGTCGCTCTTCAACGACCGCGCGATCTCCTACCGCGTGCATCATGGCTTCGAGCACTCGGAGGTGGCGCTTTCGGCCGCGGTGCAGCGGATGGTCCGATCCGATCTCGGGGCGAGCGGCGTGCTGTTCACTCTCGACACGGAGTCGGGATTTCCCGACGTCGTCTTCATCACCGCGACGTACGGATTGGGGGAGCTCCTGGTCCAAGGCTCGGTCAACCCCGACGAGTTCTACCTCTACAAACCCGCACTGGAAAGAGGAGATCTCCCGATTCTTCGCCGGACGATGGGGACCAAGCTCGAGAAGCTCATTTACGCCGACGCGGACTTCGATGGAAAGTCGGTTCGGACGGTGCCGGTTTCCCCGGAAGATCGCCGCCGCTTCTCGCTTACCGACGAAGATCTGATCGAGCTTGCCCGCCAGGCGGTCACCATCGAGCGCCACTACGGGCGACCGATGGACATCGAATGGGGGAAGGACGGGGAGGATGGAACGCTCTATATCCTCCAGGCGCGCCCGGAGACGGTGAAGAGTCGCCCGGGCCAGTTCGTCGAGCGCTACACGCTCAGGACCCGCGGCAAGGTCATCATCGAAGGTCGGGCGATCGGTCAGCGTATCGGCGCCGGACCGGCGAGGATCGTCAAGAAGATCTCCGAGATGAAGCGGGTTCGGGACGGCGACGTTCTGGTCGCCGACATGACGGACCCGGACTGGGAACCGGTGATGAAGCGGGCTTCCGCCATTGTCACAAACCGCGGGGGGCGGACCTGTCATGCCGCCATCATCGCGCGGGAGCTCGGGATTCCCGCCGTGGTCGGATGCGGACACGCGACGGAGGAGATCCCCGACGGGCAGGGGGTGACCGTCTCCTGCGCGGAAGGGGACACGGGGTACATCTATGACGGGGAGCTCGACTTCGACCGGCAGGAGCTCAGCCTCGACGCGATGCCCGACATCCCGCTCGACATCATGATGAACGTCGGGAATCCGGACCGCGCCTTCGACTTCGCCAGCATCCCGAATCGAGGAATCGGGCTCGCCCGCCTCGAGTTCATCATCAATCGGATGATCGGCGTTCACCCCAAGGCCTTGATCAACCTGGACGATCAGACGGACGATCTGAAGGCGACGATCCTGGAGCTTACGGCCGGATACCCGGATCCGGTCAGCTACTACGTGGACAAGCTGGCTGAAGGGATCAGCACCCTCGCCGCCGCTTTCGCGCCGGAACCCGTCATCGTCCGGATGTCCGACTTCAAGTCGAATGAATACGCGAATCTCCTCGGGGGCGCGAAGTACGAGCCCGAAGAGGAGAACCCGATGCTCGGATTCCGTGGCGCGGCGCGTTACATCTCGGATGAGTTCCGGGACTGCTTCGAGTTGGAGGTGCGTGCGCTCAAGAAGGTTCGCGAGGAAATGGGACTCGACAACGTACAGGTGATGATTCCCTTCCTCCGCACTCTGGGAGAGGCGAAAAAGGTCACCGAGCTCCTCGCGGAAAAGGGGCTCCGGCGGGGAGAGCGGGGGCTCAAGCTCATCATGATGTGCGAGCTTCCCTCAAACGCCCTGCTGGCGGACGATTTCCTGGAATACTTCGACGGCTTTTCAATCGGCTCGAACGATCTGACCCAGCTCACCCTGGGTCTGGACCGGGACTCGGGGCTGCTCTCGCATCTTTTTGATGAGCGGGATCCTGCCGTTCTGGCATTGCTCTCCATGGCGATCCAGGCGTGTCGGCGGAAGGGGAAGTACGTCGGGATCTGCGGACAGGGCCCGTCCGACCACCCAGACCTCGCGAAGTGGCTCCTCGACGAGGGAATCGACAGCGTTTCGCTCAACCCGGACACCGTGGTCGAGACTTGGCTCCATCTCGCGGGTACTACGATCGGTGAGGCCGGAATCCGGGTTGACTGACACGGACGAACGATTTACCGTCCGCAACCCTGCGCGTCACCAGGGGAGGGTGCCGGGAGGCTGCCCGTTTCGAACCAGAAGGACAGCGGGGAACCAACAAGGGAAAAAATCATGAGATCCACGATTGGGTTGTTCTGGGTTGGCGCGCTCCTGATGGCGGGCTGTTCCACGACCTCCGGATCGGCACAGACCGCCGGGCCCGCCCCCGTGGACGAGGTGGCCGGGGGCGTCACGATCATGGACGGCGTGTTCACGACCGCCCAGGCCGATCGGGGACAACGAACGGCTCAGGCGAACTGCTTCGGTTGCCATTCCCAGAACGAATGGGCCAATCCGATGTTGTTGAGCGTCCGGTCCGGGCGGCCGATCGGCGACTTCGTCGAGAGCATTCGCATGACCATGCCCTACGACTCGCCCGGGAGGCTCACCCGCCAGGAGTACACGGACATCGTCGCGTACATGCTCAGGCTGAACCGCATTCCCGCCGGTGAAACCGAGCTGCCGAGCGACGAGGCCGGACAGGCGGCGATCATGGTGGTTCCAGCCTCGGACTGGACCGCTCGGGGGAAACGTTCTCCAAGCGGCCCACGGCCCGGCGCCGCGCGGAGTTTCGAAGTGGGGGAGCCCGCCGGCTCCCCCCCTTCTTTTTCGCCCTCGGGTCCTGAAACACTCCTCCCGGGACTCCGGCGTGGCGGTCCGGCCCCAAGGGGTTCCCCATGGCGGGAAAATCGCGCCGCTCCGATCCACTTCTCCAAGATCTGAGAGTCCGGGCATTCATTTTGTGACGCCCTTGTTGGACGAGTCTCAAACGGGGACGAGCGAGGTACGACTCTTGCAGTCCACGGGGACGACCCCCGGGCCGAAGGACCATCTTTCACCGCCGCCCTGGGCGAGCATGCAACCGACCGATCCGCCAACGGAGTCGAAGGATCGGATTCCCGGCCCCGCCGCCGGGGTGGAGGAAGCCCGTCCGCGCGGATCGGTCGGCGACTCGCCACCCGCGACCGATCCAGTCCCACCGCGACGGCGCGCCGCCCGGAGAGAGCTCGCGGGATCCGCTCCTTCGCCGACGGTTCTCATGGAGATTCCGTCCGCGCCTCCTCCCGGCCTCGTCACGAAGCTCGCAGCCTTGGTTCGGACGGCCACCGAGCGACTGACACGGGCGCGCAATCCCGGCAGCCATTCAAGGAGGGAGGCCTCGGCGCCGAACAACTCGGCGGCGGACGCGCACGCCGCCTATTTCTTCTTCGCGATTCCGCTGCGCGAGCGGCCGCTCCGGAACCTGCGCCGCCGCCTGGCGGAGGCGATCGATCCGGAGCGATGGGAACGCCTTCGAACGCTCCCCGAGGACGCACTCACCGGGCTCGCCAACGCATATGCCTGGTCCAGGGCGCGAAACCGGCTGGACGACGATCCGCAAGTGGACATCGTCACCGCGGACTTCATCGGCCTCAAGGCGGTAAACGATACCGGAGGCCACTAGGCGAGGAATCGCCTGATTCGCATGGTCGCCTCGATGATCGGGCGCGTAGCAGGTGAGATGCGGATCGATGCCAGGGGACTCTTCCGGGCCGGAGGGGACGAATTCGTGGTCGCCGTACCAGAGGGCCGCGGGAGGGACTTCGCGCGCCGTCTCGTGCGTGCGGTGCCGGCGCGGCAGATCCCCGGGACCCACTTCCAGACCGGCATTCGGACGGGCGTGGGACCCACCTTTCATGCCGCCAGTCACGCGATGACCGAGGCGCGCCTTCGCGAAGCCGCCAGGCACTACCGCGAGGTCCTAGCCGGCCCCGGCACCCGGGCGCCGGCCGAGGACGACGACGAGAAGCTTCCCTGATCGAGACCCGCTCCGGAAACCCACTCCACCCGGATAGTCGGGGAGAAAGGAGAGGAATCCTCCTTCTCCGTCGCTCGCCCTAAGCGGGTGAGGAGACTTCCGCGGGTGGGGCGGGTTCGGTCGGAGCTTCCGCGAGAAAGGCGCGGATCGCGAGGCCGTCGGGCCCGACCTCCACCTGGCTGTGCCGAGGGGCGCCCGGGTCCGGTTCCGGGAAGTCGGTGCGGAAGTGGCAGCCGCGGCTCTCGGTCCTCAAGAGCGCCGTGCGGGTGATCAGTCGTGCCACGAGAAGTAAGGGACGAACAGGTGGAGTCGAAAGGCGCCGCAGCTTCTCTTCGAGCGCGTCCAGCTCGGCCAGCGCGCTCTCGAGGCCCGCCGCGCTTCGAATGACGCCGACTTGTTCCCAGAGGATCGTGCGGACCCGAAGGACGGCCTCAGGTGCGAGGGGAGGCGCGTCGAAGGTGCCCATCGAACCGTTGATCCGTGGGTCCGAGCGGGTCCCCTGGGGCCCGAAGGATTGGGCGATGGCGCGCGCCATGGAGCGGGCGGCGCGGGGACCGAACACGAGTCCCTCGAGCAGGGAGTTGCTCGCCAGCCGATTCGCGCCGTGGACCCCGGAGGCCGACACCTCTCCGGCGGCCCAGAGCCCGCGAAGGGAGCTTCTCCCGTCCTCGTCCACCGCGATCCCTCCCATGTGGTAGTGAGCGGCGGGTGTCACGGGGACCAACTCGGAGTCGGGATTCACTCCGTGTGACCGGCAGAGGGCGTAGACTCCCGGAAAGGCTTCGGCCCCCTTTCCCCCGAGCGCCTTCCGGCAGTCCAGGAATACGGGGATTCCCTCCCGAATCCGGGCCCAGAGGGCCCTCGCCACCTTGTCGCGCGAGGCCAGCTCGTCGCCTTCGTCGGGATCCAGCACGGGTTCCCCGTGTTGATCCACGAGGCGGGCCCCGGCACCTCGGAGCGCCTCGGTCATGAGGGGAAGAGGGTCCGCATGCACGTTGAGGGCGGTGGGGTGGAACTGCACGAACTCGAGGTCCATGAGACGCGCGCCGGCGAACGCGGCCATCGCAAGGCCATCCCCGTTCAACCCCGGGGGCGAGGTCGTCTTGAGATAAGCCCGCCCGGCACCCCCCGTGGCGAGGAGGACCGCGGCGGCCTCAATGCGGACGAGATCGCCGGCGCCGTCGCGGGCGAGAACACCCTCGACCCTTCCGTTCCGCACGAGGAGCTCGAGCACCTCCACGTGCTCGGCGACCTCGATCGCGGCGGAGCCTTGTACCGCCTCGCGGAGCGCACGGGTGACCTCGGCTCCGGTGCGGTCTCCGCGTGCGTGGAGGATTCGTCGGCGAGAATGCGCGGCTTCGAGTCCGAGGGCGAGGCGTCCGGACGGTCCCCGGTCGAAGGCGGTGCCGATACGGATGAGCTCCCGAACCCGGTCGGGACCGTCACGCGTCAGAATCTCTACGAGCTCGGGACGCGCGAGGCCGGCACCCGCCGCGCGAGTGTCGTCCGCGTGCAGCTCGGGAGAGTCCGTGGGATCGAAGGCCACGGCGACTCCGCCCTGCGCCAGGGGGGAGGCGCCGTGGCCCCCGAGCGTTCCGCGAGTCGCGACCAGCGTTTTAGGGCGAAGAGGGTGGCGGCCGAGCTCCAGCGCGGCGGAGAGGCCGGCGACTCCCGAGCCCACCACGAGGACGTCCACTGCGCGGGGCCGTGGAGCGTGACGGGGAGCTGGGTCGGGGTCCCCTTGCGGGGCTTCGCTCATCCCCCGCTTCCCCGGCCGACGGCCAGCATCGCTTCAACGGCCCGGCGAGCGCGCTGGGCGACTCCGGAGTCCACCTCCACACGGTGCTCGAGGGTCTCCAGGGACCTGAGAATCCGGGGAAGGGTGATCCGCTTCATGTGCGGGCAAAGGTTGCATGGTCGGATGAACTCGACGTCCGGGTTCTCCGCCGCGACGTTGTCGCTCATGGAGCACTCCGTGATCATCGCGACCCGCACCGGCTTCTTCTCCTGGACGAAACGGGCCATCCCCGAGGTCGAGCCCACGTAATCGGCTTCGGCCAGGACGTCGGGCGGGCACTCCGGGTGCGCGAGAACGACGAGGTCCGGCGTGGCGCGCCGATATCTCCGGACTTCGTCCGCCGTGAAGCGCTCGTGTACCTCACAACGACCGTCCCACGGGATGATCTCGACCTTCGTCTGGCTGGCCACGTAACTCGCCAGGTATTCGTCGGGGAGGAAGATGACTTTTTTGGCCCCGAGGGATTCGACGACCTTCACGGCGTTCGAAGAAGTGCAGCAGATATCGCTCTCGGCCTTCACGTCGGCCGATGTGTTCACGTAACTCACGACGGGCGCGCCGGGGTGCCGGGCCCGCATCCGGCGGACGTCCGCGCCGGTGATGGACTCGGCGAGCGAGCAGCCGGCGCGGAGGTCCGGAATGAGCACCGTTTTTTCCGGGCTCAGGATCTTCGCGGTCTCGGCCATGAAGTGGACGCCGCAGAGGACGATCACGTCAGCGTCGGTCCTGGCCCCCTCCTGCGCCAGCCCGAGCGAGTCACCCCGATAGTCCGCGACCCCGTGGAAGATCTCCGTCGTCTGGTAGTTGTGCGCGAGGATGACCGCGTTCCGCTCTATCTTGAGCTGCTCGATCCGGTGGATGTAGGGCGCGTGAAAAGGCCATTCGACTTCGGGAATGACTCCTCGCAAACGCGAATAGAGCTCCGCGGTCGCTCGCGCGATTTCCGGCGTGTACTCGAGCGGCTCGGCAACCGTTGTGGAGGCACTAGCTGGCATCTCGGCTCTCTTATACTCAGTGTGAGCATATCAGGGCGAAAAAAAACCGCCACATTTCTGTTACCCTACCGGACATTGGGAGGTTCGTCAACAAGGAAAACCGAGGATCGGGGGGGGGCCTTCGCGCCTCCTGTCGCGGCGCCCTGTTAGTCCCTCAACGCCCTCCTGGGAGCCGCATCCCCGGCGCCCGGCGCTCCTTCAAAACTTCCCGGCGGAATCGGAAGAGCTCGGCGGGCCTCCCTCCCGTCTTCTGGTCGAATCTTCTCGTTCCCTCGACGAGACCCCCGCTCTCCACGAGCCGGCGAAAGTTCTGCTTGTGTAACCGGATTCCCGAAAGAGCTTCGACCACGAGCTGGAGGCGGAGAAGGGTGAAGGTGTCGGGAAGGAGCTCGAAAACGACAGGACGATAACGAAGCTTGCCCCGAATGCGCCCGAGCCCCGTGGCCAGGATGCGGCGATGATCGAGCCCCATGGCCCGGCCGAGCGACTCGGTGGCGATGTCGTGCTTCTCGTGAGGCCGAACCCTCCCCGATTCGGCGACCAGCCCGATCTCGTAAAGAAGCTCGTAACGCTCCAAAACGCGGTCTCCGTCCCACCCCGACCCCTCCAGCCCAAAGGCGATCCCGGCCCGCTGTCGCCGTTCTTCTTGCCGCGGACCCTTCGGCACGGCGCGCATCCAGGCTTGGAGTGCCGGCGCGATGACATCGGAGATCACTGGGTGTGCGCCGGCGCGCCGATCTTCCCAGGGGAAATAAGCGTAACAGTCGCGCCAACGCGCCCGCGACGACCCGGATGGGCGCGCCTCCCGCATCAGCGCGAGGTACGCGACGGAGATAACTCTCGGCCCGGCGGAACGGCCTCTCCCGACCCGGTCACGGTCCCCGAACGTATAAAGCTGCTCGGCGTAGCCGATTTCGAGCCCGGTTTGCTCGCGCACCCACCCCCGCAGCGTCAGCTCCAGCGTTCGGTCGCCCGCCGGGTCGAGCGGGCCGTAGGGAAGGAAATCAGGTGCAGGCTCCGGATTGGCGCCTTCCACAGGGCTCCCGGCCGGCACCATGCCGGATAGCGTCAAGATGCGAGGGCTCTCCTTGGTGACGGCGACGATCACCGCGGTCAACCCCACCCTGATCGGGGGATTGGATCCCCCGAATTCCGCCACGACCGCCCTTCCGCTCCGGGAATCTCTGGACAGTTGAACCCCTCCCGATTCTTTTAACGGTGCGTAGTCCGCCTCGATCCCCTTCGAGAGGCCGGACGTTGGAAGACTGGAAGAACGGTTCGCCGACCGCGCTCCGCGGGTCGGACGGACCGATGCTTTCTCTCAAGACGAGGCACCTATGTTCGAGATGCAACGTTCGTTTTGCCACCCGCGGTCCCTCGTGAGAGTTCCGAGAGCCGTTTCAGGTCCCGTTTCCGCGGCGCTCTCGCTCTGGCTCCTCGGCGCCGCGCCGGCCGCCGCACTGCAGATTGCTCCCGCAGACACCATTCCGCTCGCTCCCGTCGAGGTGTCGGTACTCCGGACCCCTCTGCTCGAAACCGCCTCTCCGCTCGCGATCGCGACCTTGAGCGGGGAGGACCTCCAGCGGGGGCGCAGCGGATTCTTCCTCGATCAGGCGCTTTACGGGCTCCCCGGCGTCCAGGTGCAGAACCGGTACAATCCCGCGGTCGGTGAACGTGTGGCGATCCGCGGATTCGGGGCGCGGGCGCAGTTCGGCCTCCGCGGAATTCGCGTCATCGTGGATGGGATCCCGGCGACACTTCCGGACGGCCAGAGCAGCTTGGACCACCTCGACGTTGGATCGCTGGAACGTGTCGAGGTAATTCGGGGCCCCGCCTCCGCCCTCTTCGGGAACGCCTCCGGCGGAGTCCTCTCCTTCACGACGAGGGGTCCGGCCCTGACACCCTACAATCTCGAGGTGACGGGGGTGACCGGGAGCGATGGTCTTTACCGCGGCCAACTCACGGCATCCGGAACGGTGAACGGCACCGGGTACATCTTCGCGATCTCGGGCCAGACCTGGGACGGTTACCGGAATATCGCCCCGGCGTCTCCGCGCGTGGATACCCTCGGCACGTCGTACGGCAGTTCCGAGCGCTTCGGCCTGAATGCCCAGCTTTCTCGAGGCATGGCGGGCGGAGAGCTCAGCCTGACGGCGAACCTGGTGGATCTGGACGCCGAGAGCGCGGGTTCGAAAGCGGGGAACTTCGCGCCGGAGGTCTTCCGCGAAATCGCCGATACCTATCTTCGGTTTCGCACGGGGAAGACGCTGAAACAGCAGCAGGTAGGCCTCCGCTGGCAGGGGCCGCTCGGAGCCGCGCTGGAGGGAGACTTTTCCCTTTACGGCGTCCACCGGACGATCAACAACCCGATTCCGAGCGACATCATCGATCTTTCGCGGAACGGCGGAGGCGTGCGCGCGCAACTCGGAAGCACGATCGCGAGCGCGCTCGGCGACCTGCGTTGGCGTGGGGGCGTCGAGTACGACCTCCAGGACGACGACCGCTCGGAGGTCGTAGTGGAGTTCCAGTCCGGACTCCCCTTGGACGAGCCCTACCTCGATCAGGCAGAGGAGGTCTCGAGCATCGGCGCCTTCATCCAGGGCACGCTTGAGCTCCCCGGAGGCGCGGTTGCGCTCGCCGGCCTCCGCTACGACCGCCAGGAGTTCACCGCGACGGACCGGGTCCCGGTGACACCGGAGAACCCCGACGACTCCGGAAGCCGCACCCTCGACGCCATCAGCCCCTCCATCGGCGTCAGCGTTCCCGCCGGACCCTCCCTCACATTCTTCGGATCCATCGGGACGGTATTCGAAACGCCGACGACCACGGAGCTCGCGAACCGGCCCGACGCGGCGGGAGGATTCAATCCCGATCTCGATCCCATGAAGGGTGAGTCCTACGAAGCGGGGCTCCGGGGCGCGATCGGCAACTCGGCGACCTTCGAGGTCACGACCTATCAGACGGATCTGCGAAACGAGCTCGTGCCCTTCGAGGTCGAAGGCTCCCCCGGCGTGACATTCTTCCGCAATGCGGGACGCTCGCGCCACCGGGGCGTGGAGGCGAGTCTCGCCTTCGCGAGCGCCGACGGTGTCTTCCGCCAGAATGTCACCTACAGCTACACCAACGCCCGATTCCGCGCCTACGAGTTGGGCGACGAGAATCTCGCCGGCAACCAAATTCCGGGAGTCGCTCCGCAGAGGCTTCAGGCGGTCACTCGGGTGAGCCCGGATCCATTCTGGGTCGATGCCGCGTGGACCTATTCGGACGAGGTCGTGGCGAACGACCTGAACACCGCGTCCGCTCCGTCTTACATGATCGTGGACCTCCGCGCGGGGGTGTCCGACCTGGTGGTCGGGAACCTGAGCCTCTCGCCCTGGGTCGCGGTCATCAATGTGGCCGACAAGGACTACATTGCGTCGGTCGCCGTGAACGCCTTCGGGAGCCGCTTTTACGAACCCGGTCCAGACCGCTCGCTTCAGGTCGGTCTCACCGCGAAGTGGGGAGGCGGCAACTAGGGGAAGTGGCAACTAACGGAGCGCCCTTCGGAGGGAGAGTCGAGGAACGACGGGGGTGTGGGGCCCCCGCCCCCACACCCCCGATTCATTTCCGACTCCAGGGTTCCCAAGCCGGAGCCGAACGAAACCCGGCTGTCCACTCTCCCGTTACTCCCTGCCGCGACAGGACGGAAGCGGCTAAAATTAAGGGCTACGCCCCACGCAACCGCGCGGAGGGCGGCGCCGATCCGGTGAGTCCGACTTCGGCGCGCACATTCGGGGGTC
This sequence comes from Gemmatimonadota bacterium, assembly GCA_040882465.1. Lineage (NCBI taxonomy): Bacteria > Pseudomonadati > Gemmatimonadota > Gemmatimonadota bacterium. The sequence goes on along the minus strand of JBBEBG010000026.1, from coordinate 111,396 downwards.
GAAGGGCCGGAATATGTCCATCAGGAACGTCGCGATCATCGCGCACGTGGACCACGGGAAGACGACTCTCGTGGACAAGATGCTCCGCCAGGCGGGAATCTTCCGGGATAACCAGGCGATGCAGGAGCGCGTGCTCGACTCGAATCCGCTCGAGCGCGAGCGCGGCATCACCATCCTTTCCAAGAACACAGCAGTCTACTGGCGGGGTCTTAAGATCAACATCGTGGATACCCCGGGTCACGCCGACTTCGGGGGGGAGGTGGAGCGGATTCTCCGGATGGTGGACGGAGTCCTGATCCTCGTGGACGCCGTTGAGGGCCCCATGCCCCAGACCCGCTTCGTGACGCGCAAGGCACTCGAGCTGGGGCTGATGCCGGTCGTCGTGATCAACAAGGTGGATCGCCCTGCCGCTCGCCCGAAGGAAGTGCACGACGAAGTCCTCGAGCTCTTCATGGAACTGGAGGCGTCGGACCGTCAGCTCGACGCTCCTTTCCTCTATGCCTCCGGGTTGCAGGGGTGGGCCGCGACGAAGCCGGACGAAGATGGCACGGACCTGGTTCCCCTCTTCGACGCCATCAAGAACACGGTCCCCGCTCCGTCGGGGGACGCCTCCCGTCCCTTCCAGATGCTCGTCTCCACCCTCGACCACTCGTCTTACTTGGGAAGGATCGCGATCGGGCGCATTGAGGGGGGAAGGGTACGAGTCGGAGACTCGGTCGCCCTCCTGCCTTACGGCGACCCAGGCCGTGTCCCGGACGAAGAAGGCGTGGAGGCCCGCGTATCGAAACTCTTCGCCTTTCGGGGGCTCGAGAGGATCGAAGTACAGGAAGCTTCCGCGGGGGATATCATCGCGCTCGCCGGCCTCGAGGGGGTGGAGATCGGGAAGACGCTCACCGATCCCGCGCACCGCGAGCGGCTATTGGGGATCCAGGTCGAGGAGCCCACCCTTTCCGTGGACTTCACGGTGAACAACTCCCCCTTCGCGGGACGGGCCGGAAAATTCGTGACCACCCGGCAGGTTCGTGAGCGTCTATTCCGGGAGCTCGAGCGGAACGTCGCCCTCCGGGTCGAGGACACCGACCAGACCGATACCTTCCAGGTTTCCGGGCGTGGCGAGCTCCATCTCTCGATCCTCATGGAAACGATGCGGCGCGAGGGGTACGAGTTTCAGGTTTCTCGCCCACGGGTGATCACGAAGCGCGACCCGGCAGGGAACCGGCTCGAGCCCTACGAGGAAGTCCTCATCGACGTTCCCGAAGCCATGGTCGGGATCGTCATGGAGAAGATGGGGCCGCGCCGCGGAGAGCTCCTCGAGATGCGCCCGTCCGTGGAGTCCACGACGCGCCTGCGTTTTCGTATTCCGGCGAGGGGGCTCTTCGGCTACCGCTCCGAGTTCCTGACCGACTCGAGAGGACTCGGGATCCTGAACCACCACTTCCTCGAGTACGGGCCCTGGGCGGGACCGATCACCGGCCGCCGGCGCGGCGTCCTCGTGGCCGACCGCCAGGGGGAGACGATCCCCTATGCGCTTTTTAGTCTCCAGGAGCGCGCGACGATGTTCGTGAAACCCGGAGACCCGGTTTATCCCGGAATGATCGTGGGCGAACACGTCCGCCCCGGGGATCTCGACGTGAACGTGTGCAAGGAGAAAAAGCTCACGAACATGCGGGCGTCGGGCTCGGACGAAAATGTGCGCCTCGAGCCCGCGCGGATCCTCACTCTGGAGCTCGCGCTCGAGTTCATCGAAGACGACGAGCTCATCGAGGTCACACCCGACGGGCTACGGCTCCGGAAGCGTCAGCTCGATCCCAACGCACGCAAGAAGACGCTGAGGGCCACCGCATCGCAACAGGCGTGACCGATGCCGGTCCTCTTCAAGGATCTCGTTCCGGAAAACACACATCCGTTGAACATGGTCGAGGTGGCCGACGCGAGCGAAGTCGCCGCTTACAGTCTCGACCGGCCGCCCCTCTTCGAAGTGTACATGCGGATGGCGGAGGATCTCGCCAAGCGCAGCACCTGCCGCCGCCTTTCGGTGGGAACGGTGATCACCGATCCGATGCTCGAAAACGTCGTCGCGATCGGGTACAATGGAAACGTGCGGGGCTTTCCGAACGATTGCGACTCCCCGATCCCCGGGGCGTGCGGGTGTATCCACTCGGAGATGAACGCCCTCGTGAAGGCCCCCGGCCTTCTGCACGACAAGGTAGTCTTTGTCACCGCGTCGCCCTGCGTCATGTGCGCGAAGCTCATGGTTCAGGCCCGGGTGGCGCACCTCTTTTACCGGGAGCCGTATCGCGACGCCGACGGGCTGGCCGTCCTCGGGCGGGCCGGGGTCGTCGCGGTCCGCTACGATCGATGGCGAGACTCCTGGCGTGACCCACCAGCCCCGCCCCTCTGACGACGCACGGGCCGCGGCGTCAGCCTCGCACGGTGTCTACGAGCATGAGGGCCAACAGGAGCGGCTGGTAGGCGAGCGAGCCCAGGAAGACTCTCCGCACCGCGCGGCGCGACATCTCCCCGCGCGCGACGACCGCGAATCCGAGGAGCATGGCCCCGAGTGCCAGCGCACCGACGAGGTAAATGGTTCCGGTCAATCCGAGCGGAGTGGGAAGGAGGCTCACCGGGATGAGGGCGGAAGCATACAGAATCATGTGGCGACCGATGGTCCTTCCTTCGGGATCCGCGGGCGGCGCCATGAGGAACCCGGCCCGGGCATAGTCCTCTCGGAGGAGCCAGGCGAGGGCGAGCACGTGCGGAATCTGCCAGAGGAATCCGATTCCGAAGAGCACTAGGGCTCCGAGGGTCACCTCTCCGGTCGCCGCGCTCCACCCGATCAGGGCCGGCATGCCCCCGGGGATGGCTCCCGCGAGGGTGGCCGCGTACGAGCGGGACTTGAGCGGGGTATAAATCAGATTGTAGGCCGCGGCCGAGACGAGAGTGAGAAGTGCGGGGAGGGTGCCGACGGTCACCCAGAGCAGGGAGGCGCCCGCGGCGACCAGGACGAGGCCGAAGGCGAGCGCATCCCTCGGGCGAATGCGGCCCGAGGGGAGCGGGCGCCGGCGGGTCCGGTCCATCAGGGCGTCGAGGTCCCGCTCGGCATATTGGTTGAGGGCCAGGGCGCCGGCGCTGGCGAGAAGCATCCCCGCGAGGGTGTAAAGGACGGGGAGGAAGTCCGCGCGCCCCGCGGTCGCCACGTAATAAGAGACCCCGGCGGTCATCATCGCGAAGCCGGCGATCCCTGGCTTCGTGAGCTCGTAATACGAACGCGCGAGTGACGGGGCGGCCCGATCGGCGGTGTGTTCTTGCGTGGGCACGGGGTCCGAGATTCCGGTTCGAAGCCTCGATGGGCCCTGGCCGGCTGGGGAAGGTGTGGGGGTCGGGACGCGGATGATCGAAGTTGCCCGGCGGCCCAGCGGCGCGCAAGCGCCGATCGGACGGCCTCGATTCACGTTCGAGGCGTGGAATCCGGGGAGTGCGCGGGGCAGCGCACGGAAACCCTTGGTGGGGCTCGGTCGTACTACAGGGAACCGGCCTTCATGCGGCGGCCGGGGATGTCCGGAGGATGAGGGCGACCCACCCGGCCCGGCCGGACGACGGAGCGATGATGGACGATGCCACCGAGCGCCAACAGGACGCGGGGAGCCGACGGTCGCGCGAGCGCGCCGTGTGGTGGCTCGCGCTCCTCGCTTCCGTGGTGATCCATGTGCTCATCTTCTTGTTGAGCCCGATCTGGAACAATCCCTTCGACTCCGACGGAGCGGCCGGTCCGGACAACGCCAATGACCGGGCCGCGCCTGGAGTCCTCCAGGCCGTCTCGATGGGATCCCCGCCACCGGCGATCCCACAACCACCCCTCATCCCCGTTCCCGACGTCGTCCTTCCGGAACCGGAGGTCATCCTCCCCGAAGTACCGGAGGAGTTGGAACCCGCGGTACCGGACATCCTCGATCCCGGGGTCGGGACAGGGACGGGCGTCGATCGGCTCGACGCCGGGGACAGTGGGCAGCCGGGAGCCACCGGGCTCGGGGACGCCGGGCAGGGCGCCGATGGCATCTCACGGTTGATCCCCCCCTCCCCGCGCGGAATGATCATCCCGCCCACGAACCGCGAACTACGGGGCAGCGAGATCGAGGTTTGGGTATTCGTGAACGAGCAGGGGCGCGTTGTTGCGGACTCCACTCAACTTCGGCCGCCGACCTCGGACCGTCGCTTTAATGAGCAGCTGACACGCGAGGCCGCCCAGTGGGTCTTTAATCCGGCCCGGGAGAACGGCGTCCCCGTCGCGGCCTGGTTTCCCTACGTGATCGGGATGGAGTAAAGGGGCGGATACGAGAAATCCCCGAGGCCGACGGACGGGCCGCCGACCTCGGGGGTTGAATCTCTGCGATCGCTGAGGCCGGTCAGGCTTCCGGTTTCGGCACCGCGGTGAACGTCCCCGTGCCCAGTCCTTCGAGATCGAACGTCCCCTTGAGGGCGGTCGCGCTTTCGATCTCCCCGGCGTAGGTCACCGGGACCATCTGACCGAGCCCCGGATCCACCGAAAAGGTGAACGTGAACATGTTTCCCTCGACCGTCCCGGTGAAGTCCGCCTCGCCCAGCGTTTCGGACGAGTAGTGTCCGGTGAGCGCGTTCCCTTCCTGGACGATCGTCACCGTGGGCGTCCCGCCGCCTCCCTCGACCACCACATCGAAGAGCCATGTGCCCGAGATGTTCGGCGCCTGAGCATGCACGCCGCCCGCCGTCGCGAGCGTCAGGACGAGCCCGGCCACCGCCGCTCCAGTCCAACGATTAAGCCTCCTCCTCATACCTTCCTCCTTCCGTGTGTTCGTTTCGCTGCGGATTCCAAATCCGTCTAACGAGTTTGGTAACCCTCAGGCCCCGAATTAGTGCCCTCCGAAGGGGACCCGAGCCCCGTCGCCAGCGCATCCCAGTCGGCGGCGTCGAGCCAGTGCCCGGTCTTATGCCCCCACTTCGTCAGGGAAGACCGGAGGCGGCCGGCCATTCGGGAGAGGGAGCGATCCTTGGCGCCGACACCGACGCGGCAGCGGTCGAGGTCTATGAGATAGATCCGTGGCGCCATGGAAGAGTTCCGGACCAAGAGATTCTTCGCGTTCAGGTCCCGGTGGTATCCCCCCACTTCGGCGAGCCGGCGCACGAGGGAGCCGGACTCGTGGAGAATCTCGCGTTGCCGGGTGGCCGCCGAGGCGTTGGACCGTGGTTGAAAGAGGAACTCGACGAGGTCCGTCGCGTCGGGAACGAGCTCGGTCGCCAGGTCGGCCCGGTAGAAAGGGCCCGCGCGGTACACCGCCAGAGCGAGGATTCGTGGCGTTGGGACCCCAAGCCGGCGGAGTCCCTCACTCGCCGCGAGCTCGCTGAGAGGGCGGGGAGAGCCGAGGTGAAGGTACCGGTCGCCGAGAAACGAGGCGACCGCTCCCCCGCGGGTGTAACGGCGCACGGCCCATGCGGTGTCTCCCCGCCGCACCACGAAGACCGGCGCGCGTCCCGTGAGCTTCGTGGCTCCGCCGGCGTCCCGGCGAGCGGCAGCATGGAGCGTCCCGCACGTCCCCAGGGCCCCGCGCACCCATTCCTCCAGCTCGGGGCGCGCCCAGGCACGGAGGCGCGACCCGGGGATCTCGCGAAAGGCCGGGGGGGGGGAGGGGGCTCGGGAACCGATCATCGTGGTCCATGGGGGCATCGGTCCTGGCGGTCCGGCGACAGGCGGCTGGCGGACCCGGGTTCGGCGCGGAATGTAACAGGGAAAGTGTACTTCCACTCCGGTCTGCTTGGCCCTCCTCCGCTACCCGCGGTAGCTTTCCCACCATGACCCATCTCCGTGCCGCGAAGCGGATCCTTTGGGTGGACGACGAGGTCGAGCTCCTTCGGCCCCATTGTCTCTTCCTCCAGCAACGCGGCTATCACGTGGACGCGATCGCGAACGGCGACGACGCTCTCGCCCTCCTCCGGGACGAGCCGTACGACCTTGTGCTCCTCGACGAAAGGATGCCGGGGCGGCGGGGACTGGAGGTGCTGGAGATCCTCCGCCGCGAGGATCCGCACGCGCGGGTGGTCATGATCACGAAGTCCGAGGAGGACCGGACAATGACGGAAGCGATCGGCCGGCGGGTGGATGACTACCTCGTGAAACCGGCGAGCCCGCGTCAGGTCCTCTCGATGGTGACCCGCATCCTAGAGGGTCCCTCGATCCGCCAACAACAGGTCGCGCAGGACTTCGCGGCCGGATTCCGGAGGCTCGAAGAGCGTCGGGAGGCGGCGCGTACCCCCGCCGAGTTCGCGGAGCTTTTCAGCGAGCTGACGGACTGGCACATCCGGCTCGAGGCGGCGGGCGAGACGGGGCTGCTCGACTCGGTGAACTCCCTGATGGGCGACCTGCGGCGGGACTTCGGCGTCTGGGTGAAGGAGGTGTATCCCCTCTGGATGAGGGACAGAGGCGATCGCCCCACCCTCTCGACGGACCTGGTCACGCGATACCTCTTCCCGCTGCTCGGCCGGAATCCAGTCCTCCTCGTCGTGTTGGATTGCATGCGACTCGACCAGTGGCGCGTCATGCGCCCTCTGTTGGCGCCGCTATTCGACGTGGAGGAGGATCTTTATTACTCCATCCTCCCGACCGCGACCCCGTATTCGCGAAACGCCATCTTTTCGGGGCAATTCCCCGAGCGAATCGCGGCGGACCGACCGGGGTGGTGGGAGGGGATCGGGGAAGAAGGGAGCCTGAACGATTTCGAGCAACCGCTCCTCACACGCCATCTCCGAAGTCTTGCCGGACGCGACATCCCGGTCCACTACGAAAAGATCTTCTCCGAACGGGAGGGAGAGCGGCTCCGTGCTCGCGTGACCTCTGCCCTCAAGACCGAGGGGGGGGTCGTCGCCCTCGTCTTCAATTTCATGGACCTCCTCATCCACTCGCGAGGCGAGTCTCCGGTTTTCATGGAGGTGGCCCGCGACGAGATCTCGCTCCGGGAGCTCACGCGGTCCTGGCTCGAAAGATCCTCCCTCCTGCAGGTCCTGCGAGAGGTCGCGGCGCAGGGAATTTCCACGGTCCTCACGACGGATCATGGCTCGATCCACTGCAACCGTCCCACGACGGTTTTCGCGCGCAAGGACGCGACTTCGAACCTCCGCTTTAAGTTCGGATACGATCTCAAGGCAGAGGACCCGAAGGCGGTCTTCGCGACCTCTGATCCGGCCGACCTCCGCATCCCGCACGGGAGAATCGGGACGGGATACGTGCTCGCGCTGGAGGACTACTTTCTCGTGTATCCGACGAAGCTTCGCGAGTACCAGAACCGGTACCGCGGGGCCTTCCTCCACGGTGGCATCTCGCCCGAGGAGATGATCGTCCCGGTGGCGACCCTCAAACCCCGCCCGCGTTGACGCTCATCCGCCGGATCCTCGGATACCTGGCGCCTTACCGCCCGGTGTTCGCGCTCGCCGTCCTAGCGACTTCGATCTTCGCCGCGCTGGACGCGTTTTCGCTCGCGCTTCTGATCCCGTTCCTGCAGACCCTCTTCTCAGAGCCCGGAGGGGGAGCCGCCGCCGCACCGGGGGAGGAAGGGACGCTCGAGCGCATCATGGACTGGACGGTGGGCCGGTTCGTGGACCTCAGCGCTCCGCCGGCCGATGCGATGCAGGGGATCATTCTTTTCCTGCTGGTTGTCTTCCTTCTGAAAAACGCCTTCGACTACCTGCGGACTTACCTGGTCGCCTGGATCGAGCAGTCGGTGACGCGAGACCTTCGCAACGAAGTCTACGACCACCTCGTGGACCTGGATCTCGTCTTTTTCGGGCGGACGAGGATGGGACAGATCGTCTCGCGGGTGACCCACGACATCGAGCAGCTCCGGACGCTCGTCTCGCGAGAGCTCGCGAGAATCCTCTCGTCGGGTTTCGAGCTCGTGGCCGCTCTGGGTTGGATGGTTCTCATTTCTTGGAGGCTCACGCTCGCCGCCTTCATCGTGGTTCCCGGAGTCGCGCTCATCTGGGGTCCACTTCTCCGTCGGGTCCGCCGCGGGGATCGCGCGGTCCTGAACCTGGCCGGTGACGTGAACAGTCACCTTCAGGAGACGCTGGCAGGGATTCGCGTGGTGAAGGCCTCGGCCGCCGAGGCCCACGAGCGGAAGCGCTTCCGGGCGCTCACCTGGAGCTACTTCAAGAACTTCGTGAGGACCGAGCGATACCGGGCCCTCTCCGCACCGATCACGGAGACGGCCGGTGCCCTCGGGACGGTCGCGATCCTCTGGTACGGGACGCGCCTCGTCCTGGAGGGCGGAAGCGTTTCGGGGGAAGAGTTCATCACCTTCGTCGCCCTCTCCATGAAGCTCTATGCTCCCGTAAAGTACCTCGGGAAGCTGCCCGCGATCGTGCAACCCGGACTTGTCGCGGCCGAGCGGGCCTTCGAGTTCCTCGATGCCCCGATCGAGATTCGAGATCGCCCCCAGGCCGTGCCGTTTCCCGGTGTCCGGGAGGAGATCGCCTTCGACCGCGTCTCCTTCGAGTATCGTGCGGGGGAGCCCGTCCTTCAGGAGGCCAGCTTCCGCGCAGGGGCGGGGACGGTGACCGCGCTGGTCGGCCCCTCGGGCGCGGGAAAAACGACGATCGTGGATCTCCTCGCGCGCTTTTATGACGTGACGGGAGGCCGGATCCTCGTGGATGGGACCGACCTTCGCGAGTTTTCACTCCGGTCCCTCCGCGAACGGCTCGGCGTCGTCTCGCAGGAGACCGTGCTTTTCCACGACACGGTCCGGGCGAACATCGCCTATGCGTTGGAGGGTGTTACCGGCGAGGCGGTGGAGGCGGCGGCACGGGCCGCGCATGCCCACGAGTTCGTCGCGCGCCTTCCCTACGGATACGACACCGTGGTCGGGGAACGAGGAACCCAACTCTCCGGCGGCGAACGGCAGAGGATCGCGATCGCCCGCGCGGTGCTTCGGGACCCCCCGATCCTCATCCTCGACGAGGCCACCTCCGCCCTCGATTCGGAGTCGGAGCGCCTCGTGCAGGAAGCGCTCGGGCGTCTCCTCGCCGGCCGCACCGTCTTCGTCGTCGCGCACCGCCTCTCGACGATTCAGCGCGCCGATCAGATCCTCGTCATGGAAGGGGGCCGGATCGTCCAGCACGGGACCCACGAGGCGCTGCTCCACGAAGGCGGGCTCTACCGACGCCTCCACGACCTGCAGTTTCGGAGCCCGGACCTGCCGATCGGGATTCCCGCCGGAAGCGCGTGACCGAGCCCCGGATTTCCCACCGGGCGGAGCAGCTACTTTTACTCTCCGTGTCCGCCGTGGTGCGGCGGCTTCCGGAACCGGTGGCACTGGGTCTCGGTGCTGCGTGCGGATGGATCGCGGGATCCGTGCTGCGCATCCGGCGCCGGGTCGTCGCGGAGAACCTCGAGCGCGCCTTCCCCGAAAGAACTCCCTCCTGGCGCCGAAAGGTGGCGTCCGCCTGTTACCGGCACCTGGGCCGGGAGGCCGCGGCGCTCCTCCTGCTCGAAGGGATGACCCCCGCCGAGATCCGGGAACGGTGCGGCGTGTCCGGACTCGACCGAGTTCATGCGGCGCTCGCGCAGGGGCGGGGCGTTCTCCTCCTCACCGGACACCTGGGAAATTGGGAGATCGGGGGCGCCGCCGTGGCCGCAAACGGCGTTCCCATTGACGTAGTGGCCCGGATTCAGCGAAACCGCCTATTCGAGGCCCGGTTGCGACGGATGCGGGAGGAGTTGGGGATGCGAGTGGTCTATCGTCACGAGGCGACACGGCACCTCCTCCGATCCCTTCGGGAGCCCCGGGCCGTAGCGCTGGTCGCGGATCAGAACGCACCGGTCGGGGGCCTCTTCGTGGACTTTTTCGGGACGCCGGCGGCCACCGCTCGGGGCCCCGGGCTACTGGCGGCGCGAACGGGTGCCGAGGTCCTCACGGCCCTCGTGCGCCGCCTCGATGGACACCGGGCCCGCTACCATCTCGCGATCGAGCCGCTCGACTTCGAGACTGCCGGGGACCCGGCGGGGGACCTCCTCGCCCTGACCCGTGCCTACCACGCCGCGTTGGAGGCGGCGATCCGGGAGTCTCCCGAACAGTACTTCTGGTTTCACAAACGGTGGAAGACGAGGCCCGATGAAGAGGAACCGGGGTCGGAGGGCGTGGTACCAGTGGGCCCCGAGGAGGGTCGGGCCATGGAGTCCGGGCCCGAGAATCGGACCGCGGAGGACTCGGAGTGATCTACATCGCTATTCCCGCGCACAACGAGGCCGGAACGCTCGGCGTCCTCCTCTGGAAGATCCGCAAGGTGATGGCGGAGTTCGGTCGGGATTTCGAGATCGTCGTGCTGGATGACGCGTCGGACGACGGCACTGCGGAGGTCCTAGCTCGGTACGCGAGGGCGCTCCCGCTTAGGACCGTCCGCGCCGAACAGCGGCTCGGATACGGGGCGGCCGTCGAGCGACTCCTCCGCGACATCGTGGACCGGAGCGCTTACCCCAAGCGGGACGTCGTCGTGACCCTTCAGGGCGACTTCACGGAGAATCCCGAAGACCTGGTGGACATGGTCAAGGCAATCGAGGGGGGCGCGGACCTCGTGGCGGGGCGGGTGGCGGAGGAGGGAACCGGCTTGCCGAAGCCCGTACGCGTTTCGCGCCGGCTCGCCCGGGTCCTCCTCGGAAGGGCCCTCACGCGCGCGCCGGTGGCCGACCCCCTTTCGGGCTTCCGGGCGTACCGGGTGATCGTCGTAAAAAAGGCGGTTCGCGAGCTCCCCGAGGGGGAGCGGCTCCTCTGGAGCAAGGGGTGGGGTGCGAACCTCGAGCTTCTCTCGAAGGTTGCCCCGCATGCGCGCCGGATCGAGGAATGCCCCTTCCGCGTAGGTTTCGCGCATCGGGAGCGGGCCTCCCGGTTCCGTCCGGTCGCCGGGCTCCGGTCGCTCCTGGGACTTCGCCGAACCGTCTGGCCCGCTCCAGCCGCTACCTCGCCGCCGCTTCCATGAGGAAGAGGGAAGGGCCCCGGAGTTTCCTTCCCTTGACCCGAATCTCGAAGGTGTAACGCCCCGGGCGGGGAAAGACGACCCCCTCGAGCGGTAGGATCAGACGGGTCCGGGGCGGCGGCCGGTCGGGGGCGCGGCGCTCCACTTCGGTGTGGCCGTCCACGGTGAGGGAAGGGCGGCCATCCGGTCCAAGAAGGTCCACCCGAAAGGCGTTCCGCCCTTCGTCCCCGGGCTCCCACTCGATGGTGGTCACCAGGACCATGTGATCCTGTTTCGCCGGGAAGGCCGGGGCCGCGAGATCGTTGAAGACGCCCCGCACGTCCATCTTCCCGTCCGGATTCATCGTGGCGTCGTCGCAAACGAACGCGAGTTGCACGTGCATTGTGTCGGCCGTCTCTTCCGGTCAGCGCCCCACGCCCCAGCCGCCGCCCCCCGGCGACCGGATGCTCACGACGTCCCCGGCCTCACACCTGAAGGTCACTTTGTCGGCGAGCGCCGTAGCGCGCGTCCCCCGAATGAGCACGTTTTCGCCTACCGCGCCGTCCTCCCCTCCGCGCGCCCCTCTGGGCCCCTGGCGGCGCCGCTCGCTGAGGAGCGTTACCTCCGCGGGGGCGAGGAGCTGGACGTCCCTCCGGAGGCCGTCTCCGCCCCGGTGGAGGCCCTTTCCCCCCGATCCCCGGCGGATGGCGTAGCGCAGAACCCGAACCGGGTATGTGTGTTCCAGCGCCTCGATCGGAGTGTTCATCGTATTGGACATGTGGGTATGCACGCCGGAGAGTCCCGAGGCGCGCGGCCCCGCTCCCATTCCACCTCCGACCGTCTCGTAATACGCGAAGTGCCGTCCGGTCCGCGGGTCGAGCCCACCGATCGTCATGTTGTTCATCGTTCCCTGAGAGAGGGCCGGTATCCGATCGGGGAGCGCGAGAGCGAAGGCCTGGAAGAGGACGTCGGTGATTCTCTGGCTCGTCTCTACGTTTCCGGCCGCGACGGCGGCGGGGGGACTCGCGTTCACGATGCTTCCTTCGGGCAGGACGAGTTCCATTGCGCTCATGGACCCCCCGCCCGCGGGGAGATCGGTCCCGAGGAGGTCCTCGACGACACATCGCAGGACGTAGCGGGCGGCGGAGCTCGTGACCGCGGCCACGGCGTTCACCCCGCCCGCGGCTTGCTCCCCACTCCCCGTGAAGTCGAGACGGATCCGTTCGCCGTCCGTCGAGAGCTCCACGCGGATCGGAATGGACTCGGTGCCCATTCCGTCGGAGTCGAGTTGGTCGTCCGCGGTCCATCGCCCCGCCGGGATCCGCCGAATCCCTTCGTGGACGAGTCGGTCGCCATATGCAACCAGCTCACTCTGGGCGGAGAGTATGCTCTCGGCGCCCCTCCGGTCGGCCATCTCGCCAAGTCGCCGGATCCCGACCTCGAGGGCCCCGAGTTGCGCATCGAGATCCCCCTCCCTCTCCGCCGGCGTGCGCACGTTCGCCAGGAGGAGTCTCCAGGTCTCCGGGACCCTCCGGCCCTCCCGGATCAGATGGACCGGGGGAATTCGAAGGCCCTCCTGGAAGATCTCACGGGCGATCGGCATGGAGCCGGGCGTCATTCCCCCGACGTCCGCGTGGTGGGCGCGCGCCGCCACATAACCGAGACGGGTACCGCTAGCGGGATGGATCGCGGGCGCCACCATGGTGATGTCGGGCAGGTGCGTCCCTCCTTCGTAGGGGTCGTTCAGGATCGCGACGTCCCCCGGGGCGAGGGGACCGAGGGCCCGAAGTGTCGCGGCTACACTCATGGGGAGTGCCCCGAGGTGCACGGGCATGTGGTCGCCCTGCGCGACGAGGGTCCCGCCCGGCGAAAAAAGCGCGCAGGAGTAATCCCTCCTTTCCTTGATGTTCGGGGAGGATCCGGCCCGCCGGAGCGTAGCACCCATCTCTTCAGCCAGGGCGGTGAAGAGGTGCCGGAACACCTCGATTTCGATGGATCCGAGAGTCGTCGCGGGAGGATGCACGGGGGGGTTCGTCGCTTGAATGCGCCCTCGAAGTTCCGTTACCTTAGCATGTTTTTGGGTCGGGGGCCCCGTTTCCGGGACCTTCCACGTGCCCTTCCTCGACGAATCGAGCATCATTTGACCATAGGGTGGAGGCTTCATGACCGATAGGAGCAAGCTGAAGGACCGCGCGCGGGACGAGCTTTTCAGCCACATCAACCGATGCGGCGTCCTGCAAGCGGCCGACAAGGATCAAGAGGAGTGGCTGGAGGAGACGATGGGTTATCTGGGAGAGCGGTATCCGGATCTGGCGGAAGCCGATCTCCGCGAGCTTTACACCGTGGGACTCCGGTTTTGCCGCCCCGCCATCGCCCACGGCCGGGGGAGCCCGAACGGGCGGGGCACGGAGAAGGAAGCCGTCGCGGCGAGCGCCGAGGAGGGATCGCCGGCTTAACGAGGCGCGGCCCTGCGCGGGAGTGGCCGGTCCATCCGCATCCCTTTACATTCGGGATGGTCGGCTCCCCGGGTCGCCATACCCGCGGCGCGCCGTACGTCCACCCGCCACCTCCGCCCGGGAGAGACTCGGATATGGTGGATCGGTTCTGGAGCTCGGAAGAATACGACGAGCGAGCTCACAGTCTCTACAACGAAGGTGACGTGGACGGGGCCCTCGAGACGTTGAAAGAGGGCCTCGCTCTATATCCGAATGCCGTGGACCTTTACGTCGGGCTGGGTCACGCCCGACTTGCCCGCGAGGAGTTCGCTTGGGCTCGGCTCGCCTTCGAGCGCGCGCTCATCCTTGATGCCGGGCACGAAGACGCCATGGTCGGGATGGGCGAGGTCCTCCTGCGACTCGGCCGGTCGAGCGAGGGGCTCGATCTCTTCCGCAGGGTCGAGGCCCTCGGTTACGAAGACGATGTCGAGCTCATGCTCACGATGGGCCGGGCCCTTTACCGCGAAGGACTTTTCGCGCAGGCCAAGCAGGCGTTCGCACGGCTCGCCGCCGCGCGTCCCGATTCGGCCGAGGCCGTCGCCTCGATGGGGTACACGGTTCATCGGTTGGGCGACGAGGTCGCGGCGTGTCGTCATCTCCGCCGCGCGTTGCGTCTCGACCCCGATCTCCACGAGGCACGGACCTATCTAGGGCACCTCCTCTACGACAGGGGAGACTGGGAAGGTTCCCTTCGGGAATTCGAACGGGTGCCGCCGGCGGAGCACTGGGATTCCCTCGCGGTGTGGCGTGTCCTCGACCTCAAGCGCTCCGTCACGGGGGTGCCCGAAGGCGACGCGCGCCTCCGCCCCTGGAGCGAGCGTCTCACGCAGCTGGAGACCCTTGAGTGGGATCCCGTGGAGGAGATCCTCGCGGAGGTCGAGGCCCGCGTATCGGGTTCTCATCCATGGGCGCTCCACGACGAAAACCAACTCGAACTCTTCGGCCTCGGATCGGGACCGGGCGCCGCCGCGGACTATGTGCAGGTGAGGCTCGCCGGCGGGCAGATTCTCCGCGGGCCTTTTTCCGATGTCGTCCGCCAGTTCCGGGATCACCTCGGCTTTTCGCACGAGGCACTGGTTCCGTTCATGCGGAGAATGGCTGAGCGTTGGCTCGAACAGCATGGAGTGGAGGTACCATACGGGGATCCGGAGGCCTTCGTTCGCACGGCCGCAGACGCGGGCCTCCTTCACTTGAACGACTTGCAGGCCAACTCTGGTGACCCGGCTCCCGCCGGCGAATGACCCGGCGGCCTTTGACCTTACCGGAGCCCGCGCTTCGCCGCCGTTCCCTCCTTCTCGACCATCCCAATGCAGACCGACACCAAGCTCGTCGAAAGATTCCACCGGATTCTCGTCGAGGAGATCCACCGGGGTGCGCCCGAGTACCTCGAGGGATCCTTCACCGTCGCGGAGATCTACCAGTCGCTCGTTCCGTATCGGACCCACCGGGATCGTCTCGGCGTCCGCATGAACGGGGATTACGAGGACGCCCTCCTCCGCCTCCTCGCCGGTCAAGGTGACTTCCTGATCCTCGAGTCAGATCCGGCTTGCGCCAAGATCCGGAGGGAGCTCGATCAATCGAACCCGAACACCGGGATCTATCGGGAGTTCGCGGCGGTCGGAGTGCGGCTCAATCCGGCGCGGCTGGCCTCGATCTCCCCCCGGGCCGTCGACGAGGATCGCGAGCGCGGCATTCAGGCGACGCTGGACACGGGCGAAGGTTCCTCTGAGACCATGCCGCGGGAGACTTCCACCGCCGAGACAGAGAAGGAATCCGTCCCCCCGGCGAAGAGGGAAGGCCCAAGAGGTGGGCCGGCGGTGGACCATTGTCCCGAATGCGACGGAGCCCTTCCTGACCGGGAAAATCTGCGCTTCTGCCCCCGATGCGGGGCCAACCTCTTCGTCGTTCCGTGCCGCCACTGCGGCGAGCCACTGGAGCGAGGCTGGCTCTATTGTGTCTCCTGTGGCGAGCCTGCCCAGGGCTGAGGGGGCCCGGAGGTCGACCCGCGCGCGTCGCGTCCGGCTCGCGGCGGTCGCCGTCGCGTGTGTGGGCTGGGCCTGCGAGGGGCCGCCCCCGCCGCCTCCCTCCGATCCCGAACTCCGTGCGGAGCTCGGAATTCCCGACGATGTGGCAATCCATCGGGTGGACCTGAGTGGGCGAGGAGAGTTGACCCGCGTACTTCCGGCCGTGACCGAAGCGCGACCCGGCGATGTCGTCCAGTTCGTGGTGCTGGACAACCGGGTGCATCTCCTCCGATTCGCGGAGGACCGGATCGCGGGACCCAGGCTGGAATTCCTACGGGAGACGTCGCAAGACCGGCCGCCCCCCCTGGTGGAGAGAGGCGCGAGGCTCGTGTTGACCTTCGAGGGGGCCCCCCAAGGGTCGTATCACTTTCGAATCGAAGGAAACGGGGCGCCGGTGGCGGGGGAAATCCGGGTGACGGCGCCTTGAGGCAAGGGCCCTAAATGCGCGGGCGTGGGTCCCGTCGCTGACGCCGGCGCTCGCGCCGGATCGCCGCTTCGCGCTTTCTCTTTCGCTGCGCGCTGGGCTTCTCGTAAAACCGGCGCTTGCGAAGCTCCGAATAAAGGCCGGAGCGCTGCACCTTCCGCTTGAACTTGCGGAGTGCGCGTTCGAGGTTCTCGCCCTCCTGAACGATGACTTCCAAACGAACCACTCTCCTCAGAACTGTGATGCCCTACGGACAGGAATCCTAAATATAGGGGGAACTTCCTGCACCATCAATGAGTGGAGACAGGGAGGTAATGGTTCGGCTCGAGAGGCAACGACGCCGGCTACTCGTTGGGCGGGTCGTCCAAGCGAAGTCGCGCGCCGGCTTCCGACGACGGCGCCCGTCGCGCCACCACGCACATGATGTCGAAGAGATTCAGGTAGATGGTCAGGCCCCGAGGCACAGCCCATTCCACCGACCGATAGAGTCGCGCGCCGCCGCCGCCCCTAAGAGCGAGCGCCCCATAGAGGATCTGATCCATGCTTCGGGTGAACCCGGGACGCGATACCTCGTCGATCTCGAACGAGTACCGGGCCAGGAGCCGAGAGAGAGAGTCCACCGAGAAATAACGCAGGTGGGTCGGCGGGTGAATCATCCGCCACCGCGCGCCGCGAAGGCGGGCATTTGCACTCCCGATGTCCCCCGTCGTCAGGCAGAGGACACCACCGGGAGCAAGGATGCGCGAGGCACGTTCGATGAATGCGTCGGGCCGAACGAGGTGTTCGATCACGTCCCGCATCACGATGACATCCGGCCGCGGTCCCTCCCACGGCCCCTCGGCGAAGTCACGGGTCCGCGTGGGAACCTGTAAAGTGTCCCTCGCGTATGCGGCCGCTTCCCCCGACAGCTCGAATCCGAGAACCTCGAAGTGACGTCGCGCGAGGTCGAGGAAGAAGCCATAGGCGGAACCGACTTCCACCAGGAACCCGGCCTTCACGTATTTCCGCACCGTCCGAAGGCGGCGACCGAGGTTCTTCTGAATCGCGACTCGGTCGCGGAGATAGTCCGCGTACTCCCCGCCGCGGAAATATTGGCCGCTGTAAAGCTCCCTCAGGTCGGCCGGACTCGGGGTGTTCTCGGCGGTGACGAAGCCGCAGTTACCGCACCGTAACAGGTCGGAGTGAAACTTCCGTAACTCGTTCTTGGTGCAAACGAGGCACGTAAGACCCAGGCTCATCTCTCTCGGGCGTTCTCGACGCTTTCCACGAGGTACCGGGGACGTCCCTTAGCTTCCTGAAAGATCTGTCCGACATACGCGCCGACGATCCCGATGCTGATCAGTTGGATCCCACCCAGAAAGAGGACGGACACAAGCACGGAAGTCCAACCTGGAACGGTCTGTTCCGTGAAGAGCCAGGCCGAGACCGCGTAGGTCCCATAGAGGAAGCTCAATCCGGCCACCGCAATCCCCGCCATGGTAGCCAACTGGAGCGGGAACGACGTGTAGGAGGTGATTCCGTCCGCGGCGAGTCGCAGCATCTTCGTGAACGAATACTGGCTTTCTCCCGTCAGCCGCGGGCGGGCCGTGTAGGGCACGGCCATCTGACGGAAACCCATCCAGCTCGTCAGGCCGCGAAAAAACAGGTTTCGCTCGGGAAACTCCTCGAGCAGGTCCACGATCTTCCGATCCAACAACCGGAAATCGGCGGCACCCGCCGGAATGTGCATCCGCGCGATCGCGTTGAGAATGCGATAGAAGCCAGCGGAGGTGGCCCGTTTGATCCAGGGGGTCTCCTTCGGGTCTTTCCGGACCGTGTACACGACGTCGTAGCCCTCACGCCACCGTTCGATCAGGGTCGGGAGGAGCTCCGGCGGATGCTGCAGGTCGGCGTCCATCGTGATCACGCACTCCCCGCGCGCATACCTCATCCCGGCGCTGAGCGCCCGCTGGTGTCCGAAGTTTCGGCTGAGCTTCACCAGAACTACCCTCGGTTCCCTTTCGATCAGCGCGCGAATCCGCGCGAGAGAGCCGTCCGCGCTCCCGTCGTCCACGAAGACGACCTCGTACGTGAGCCCCAGAGGCCCGAGGGAGTCGGCTACCGCCTCAAGCAGGGGACCGAGATTCCTCTCCTCGTTGTGGACCGGCACCACGACCGAAACCGTTGGAATGCCTGTCATGACCTGACTCCGTCCCCGGGCGCCATCGGCACCTCAGTCCCCCGGAGCCCCGGAACCGCTTTCGGGGGCCGCTACACCCGCGCCGGGACGGAAGCGATAGAGGACCGGGCCTCCCGCGTCTGGTCCTTCATCCGGAGAGAATCGTTCAAAATCGGGGGGGGGAGCCGTCTCGAACTCGCTCGCGAAGGGGAAGTGGCCGAGGTTGGACTCCATCAGGAGATAGTCCGCATCCACGCGCTCGAGAAAGCGCACGAGCGACGGATAGTCGGCGTACGGAACCGGAACGCGCCGCGACGAGGCGTGGTGTGTGAAGAACCCCTGCCGCGTCGCTACCACGACGGACTGCGGATCGTCAGTGACGGCGTGGAGGTCCACGATCAGGGGCTCGTAGGTGCGGGGATCGTATGCCGCCGGGGCCCAGGTGGGCGTTGCGTAAGGGCGGGCATGGATGCGCACGAGATTCGGAACCGCCGGAAGCAGGACGAGGAGCACGCCGGCCCCGATCCAGGCCCGTTCCCATCGTTTCCCCACACCGATCGCGCGCGCGGTCTCCAACACGCCCTCAGCCGCAAGAACGAGTCCCAGCGGAACGAGAATCATCAGGTGGCGGAGGGTCACGTTGTGCAGCAGAGATGGAACCGTGGATAGGATGAAAAAGGTCAGGATGACGGGCACGGTGAATCTTCTGTGCGGCCTCCGCATCAATGCCATGAGGCCGAAGGCCGCGAGGACTATCGTGAAGAGTCCGAAAAGTTCCGGAAGGCGTCCGTCCAACGCCTCTTCGGAATTCGCCGACAAGAGGGCTAGGGTGCCCACGATGTCGAGCGGTTCGTTCGACAACACGTCCGGGTGCAGCTGGAGGTAATCGATGTTGACTTGGTCATCCGCGTAGTCCAATCCGTAGATCCGCTCCTCGTAGCTCTCCGGACCAGGCGCGTTGAGAACCGCGGACCACACCTGTCGGCCATTGAGCATGAAGGTTCCCGCCTGGGTACTGACCTTCAACACTTGGGGCGCGCTGAGAATCGCGAAGGTGATGCCGAAGGCGGCGGACCATGCAAGCCACCGCCGCCACCCTGTCCGGATGGAGCCGTTCGCCACGAGGAGAAGGCCCGCCCAGAACGGAACCAGCGCCAGGTAGATCACTCCCTCGAAGCGGGTCAGGAAGGCGATCGCGAAGATCGCCCCGAGCGCGGCGCCCCAACGCAAGGCGGGGGACCCCGGGGCCAGGGACTCCCCAGCTTCCCCTCCGACCTCCGCCTTCCTCCCGACCAGGTAGTGCGCAAGGAACAAATAAAGCCCCAGATGCACGAGCGCGACGAAGAGGGGCTCCGTCAGGATGCTTACGGCCCAGTAGGTGAGCGGAGCACTCACGACCACGAGCGCCAACGCGATGAGACCTGTCCTTCGGGAGAAGAGAAGGGTCGCGGTGCTGAACACGAGAGTCGCGATGAGGGCGGAGGCCCCCAGGGAAATCATCCGCCCGGCCAGCGCCGGCGTGATCCCGGTCGCCGCGGTGATCAGAGCAATGGAGAAGGGATAGGCCGGGGTGGCATCGGGCAAGAGCCCCAAGTACGCGGCCCACCCCTGGCTCACGAGGTGTTGAGCCTGAGTCAGATATCCGGCGCTGTCGTTGTCCGCCAGGATGATGCGATGCGCGAGCGCCGTCACCCTGGAGGCCACGAACGCGAGAGCCAAGAAGGAAGCGACCAGAACGGTCGTCCTCCGGGACAGCCGGTCATCCATCCCGGCTTCCTCCGGCTCGTCCGGGCCACGGCATGGGGAGCTGGAACATGCTCCGTGCGGAGCTCCGCGGGACAAGCCAAAGAGAGGGTACCGAGAGCCCGGTGGTCAGAGCCACGTCGATCATGCCGGCCTCGAGGCCTCGCAGTTGGGAGGAATTCCCCATCACAGAAAGGATGGCACGCACACCCGGTCCGGCCCACCCGGAGGTCCCGGCCGGCGCTCACCTCAAGCTGGGAAGACTGTCGCGGCGGAACCCCGAGGAGCCGCGGGTGAGAATGCCGATCACCCTGTCGTAGTGGCAAGGGGCCGCGTCACTCAAAAATGCGGCGGCGGCGAGAGGTTCCTCAGGGCAACCTTCCCGTGCGGTGAAGAGTGTGTGCGTAGAGCCGGTAGGCATCGGGATGAGCCAGGTAGTCCTCCGCCCAGATTTCGAAGGGCGGGAGGGGAAGGTGCCGTTCGATGAACTCGATCACCATCATCGCGAATTGAAGGCGGTCCTTCGCGCCAAAGTCGAAGGTCTTCCCCTCGAGAATCCGGCGGACGGCCTCCTGGAAGTCTTCGGATCGCACGAGAGTGATGAAGTGGGCGACCTGGTCGAGCCGGTACGAGGCATAAATGGACCGCAGGTCCGCGATCGTGCGGCCCCCGGCGGGGTGGGGGTCCGCCTCCCACTCTCCGGCGAGCTCCCGCGCATTTTCCTGGAGCACGGCGCGAAACCACTTCCTGAGCCGGGGCAGCGCCTCGACGCTCCCCTCGGCGGCATGCAGCGCCGAGGAGAGAAGTCCTGAGAGGAGAGGACGCCCGAGTCCCCGGGCCTTTCGGTCGATCTGGCCTTCCGAATCCTCCAGGAAGATGTCCGCGGTCCGGATGTCCGCTTCTTCTCCGGTGGCGTCGCGCGGCCGGAAGGAGAAATAGCCGCGCCACCGACCGCCGTCGCTCTCGTAGGTCACTAAGAAACACGACCAGCACTCGTCTTCGCGGTCCAGAAATCCCATCGAACGTCGGTGAACGCGATCGAGCCGCACGAACCCTCCAGAGGCGTGAGTGTCGGTGCGGCGCGAAAACATGACGCCGCGAGGACACGATGTCGGAAGATGCCGGGTGCGTCATAGGCGAGCAAGCCAAAAAGCCGGGCGGACGGGCGACCTTCTCGAGTCCGCGGCACGCTCGTTGCAAGGTGTGGCGAGCGAGACGAGTCCTTGGTTCAACCAGCGCCTCAAGGACGGCGAATTCCCTTGCCATCGGTCAAAAGGAATCGTTAACGTGGATCCCCCCTCCTGGCGCGCAGGTGACGCGGGATCTGGAGGAAGTCGGCGGAGCCACGGTGGCAGGCCTTCCGCGAGAATCAACCTCGGCCCGGGTTCGAGAGACGCGCTGATGCAGCCACACCTGAACACACAGTCCGGCGCCGAGTCCGAGTCCGCGCTCACGGGGACCTTCGAAGTCTCGCTCACTCGAGCGGTCCTGCCCTTTCGCGACGGCGCGGACCGGAGTCCACCCGGGGGGCGAATCCAGGACATCGGATTCGGCGTCGTCGTGGACGGGAGCGATCCAGTGCGTGCGGACGTGATCGATCTCGGGAGTGCCGAATATCGGGTCGTGGACCTCTCCGGGCCCCTCGTGGTGATGGGGTGGCTCTACCCGTCCGGCTTGCGGAGCCTCTGCCGCGTGGTGGCGGACTCCGATGCCAACGGGATCGAGAGGGCGCGCGCCTTCACCTTCAACATGGCGCTTCGTGCGCTGCGCGGTGCGGGATTCGGACCGCTGACGCGAGCGACCGTCCTTCGGATTGGATTCCGTGATCTCTGCCAGGACCTCGACCTCCATGAAGGGACGGCCGTGCGCCTCCTCCTTCCCGCAGGGGGAGTCGTACGAGCGCACCTGGATTACGACGCCGTCACCCTCGTCGTGCGTACCGCGAGATCCACGCCCAGTCCGGAGCTGGAGGCGGGACTGGCGGAAGCCTTCCCGGGCCGGGATCTCCTCAGAGGTCCCATGAGGGACGCGCTGGGGGCGCAGCTTTATCAGATCCCGCTCGATATTCCGCGCACGCTTTCGGAGACGCGTGTGCTGCTCGGCAATCTGCGGAAGGGAATGGTCCGTCTCCTCGGGCGGTTCGAGCCGGAGCGGCTCGGCTCCCTCCGTGAGTTGATGACGACGTTCGGAGAACGGGACTCACTTCGAAGTCTGGGTGATCTCCCGGAGGTGCCGTCGCTCGAGAAGGTCGTCGTGCCTACACCGCGCGGGGCGCCCATCGGGTCGGGGAGCGTGCATTGATGGTGGATTCCACCGACTTGCGCGCCCAGCGGGAGGACCTGGCTACCCGCACCCCGGGGGCACCACCGGGAACTCCGCGCCGGATGCTCCGTTACCGTGGCGGGACCTTCCCAGTTCCGGAGAGCTTACGCGGGCTGTACGAGCGTTACTGCGAGCGGGAGGCGATGGGGCTCCTCTCCTTGATGACCCGCAACGCGCTCCGTCCCTTTTACCGTCGGGCGGCGGCGTGGGCCGAGGCAGAGGGAGATGCGGACGGAAGGGATCCCCTCGCGATTGCGCGTAGATATGCACGCGCGATCCTCCCGCTTCCTCCGTACGAGGAATGGATCCCCCTTTATCTGGCGAATCGCGCTGCGTACCTGGAAGAGCTCGAGATCCTCTCCGCGCCTCGGCGTGAGGACCCCGTCACCGTTGCGGTGCGCGATTTCGGGGACGGATGGTACGCGGCCCTCTGCCTGACCGGAGCTCCGTCGGGGTGGAACGGGTTCATCCAGTTCCACCGCTCCGAGGGAGTCCAAAGCTGCCGCACCGCCGACCTGTTTCGGAGCGAAGACGCGAGTGAGATCCGCATCCGCTTCGAAGCGTTCGACGACCACACCCTCTTTGCCTTCCTCCGCTCGGCGCTTCCCTGACGAATCGGTGCGAGCAAGTCCTCTCGGCGTTTCTCTTTTTTCGAAAAAATTCCGCGACATTCGGATGGGGCCTTCGCGAAAAGTTCTCCTCTGGAAGTGCCGCCGCTCCTTGACATTCTCATCAATAATTCGAAAAAAACGAACGGAGGCAAGGACGCGGAACAGGTGAAGTTGTCATTTTCAACGCCTCCGTAACCCGTTGAAGACGCTATAGTTACAGAATTGCTGTTGTGTGACAACGAGTTACGGAAAAGCCTTGCGTCGGCCGAATTCCATTCGTATCATCCGTTCGACTTTTGGGGTGGGCCGACCCGTCGAGCGTCCCTTCGAGGGTCCACACAGCGGCCGGCTCGCCTCCCAGACTCGGGGTCCACCCTTCAGCACCGATGGACACAGCACTTATGTGGGAAACCTGCCCCGTCGAGCTTAAAGTTCACCTTCCCAGGGACGTCGCAGCGCAGGTCGAGGAAGTGGCGCAATCGGATCCTGAGTTCCTCAGCCGCGTCCTCCTCTACGGTCTCACCCGCCGTTCCATTTACCGCCACCTTCGAGACACCTCCCCCGAATCGGACCCGCTCTCCGAGGGCAGTTCGAGCGTCGTCTGACCCCTGAGCACCCCGGCCCTCGCCGAAACACTTGACGCTTTTCGGCACAGGAGGGAAGGTTCGGGGTAATTGTGGGGGTGTTCCCCCGGGGGAGGCGACGTTGACACAACCAGGAAAAACCGATCCGGAAGTCCCGCTACAGGAGCCCTCTGAACCGGTGCTCCGGGCGAAATATCTGGATTATTGCTCGGCGCGCGTCGCGGATCTCCTCCTGCGTCTCACCGCGGACGAGATGTACGTGCTCGCGCGGGATGCGGCGGGGGAGCTCGAAGGCCAGGGGAACGAGCCACTTTCCTACACCGACATCGTCAGGCTCGCGACCGACCGGATCTCGAGAAAACTCGCACTTCCCGACTTCCATCAGTGGGCGACGGAATACCGCGCCAATCCTGAGAGCTTCGAGAAGGAGTTGCTGGGGCTCTGGGAGACGGACCTGGGGGCGACCGACCGCTAGTGTCCCGCGGGACACTAGTTTTCCCGATCGCCTAAAACGGGAGGTCGTCGTCCGGCTCGGAGAGGTTGCTTCCGGAGTCGGCGGGTGGTGAAGCGCGGAATCCACCTCGCCCTGTGCTCGCTCCGCTTCCCCCTTCGGCACCACCCGATCCGAGCATCACCATCTCCTGCGCGACGATATCCGTCCAGTACTTCTTGTCGTCGCCCTCTCCTGTCTGGCTGTATTCGAGCCGTCCCTCGATGTAAAGCCGATCACCCTTCGAGGTGTATTGCTCCACGATGTCTGCGAGCTTGCCGAAGAAGGTCACCCGGTGCCACTCCGTCTTCTCCTGCTGTTGTCCCGACCGATCCTGAAAGGTGCGATTGGTGGCGAGGGAGAGCTTGGCGACCTTCGCACCCGACGGGGTGGTGCGGACTTCTGGGTCCGCGCCGAGGTTTCCGATGAGCATGACCTTGTTGAGGGATCGCGCCATGACCTGAGCTGACTCCGTTTCCGGGGTGGGTGGCGAAGGTTCTGGACTCTATCCGTGGGCGCCCGGCATCGGTGTGAATGCGGGCCGACTCGAAGCGATGAAGGTAAAGGGAGATGGTGGGGCGGGGCCATGCCCGCGATGACCCCCACGTCGGGTGGCAGCCGCCGCGGGTGCCCGGTAGCTTCTCGCATGCGTCTGATCCGACTGGAGCTCACAGGCTACCGAAACCTCCGCGACCAGCGGCTCGAGTTCCCTCCCGGAGGGGTGGCGATCGTCGGCGCGAACGCGCAGGGTAAGACGAATCTCCTCGAAGCGATCCATTATCTCGAGACCTTTCGATCCTTCCGCGGGGCCCGCGACGAACAACTCGTCCGTTTCGGCGAGGACACCTTCAGAGTCGAGGGGACGGTCGGCGGGAAGGGGTGGAGGGCCCCGGTCGCGCCCTCCCCCGAGCCGGAGATCCATCCTGGGGTCGTGGCGACCCTCAGCGCCGCGTTTCGCGCGAGCACGCGGGAGAAACGGGTGCGTGTGGATGGGGAGATCGTTCCTCGGATCGCCGGCGCGATCGGGGGGCTCGGGAGCGTCCTCTTCACCCCCGACGACGTCCGTCTGGTGAGCGACGGTCCGGCCGGGCGGCGGCGTTTCCTCGACATCGTCCTATCGTTGAATGATCGGAGCTACCTCGCCGCGCTACAACGCTTCCGCCAGGCGCTGGCCCAACGGAGTGCCGCGCTTCGGCGCGGTGAGAACCCGGGAGCGGTGGCGGCCTGGAACGGCGCGCTGGTCGAGTCGGGGAGTCGCGTCACGGCGGGAAGGTCCGCGTGGATCCTGGCCTCCAACCCCGGGTTTCGCGCGTACTCGGCCGAGGTGTCGGGAGGAGTAGGAAGCACCATGCGTTACGAATCGAGCATTCCCGGCGCGTGTGACGGGGCGGGGGAGCACGAGCTGACGGAGCGGTACTCGCGCACGCTCCAGGGCGCCGCCGAACAAGAGCGTCGCCACCGGACCACGCTCGTCGGACCCCACCGGGACGAGCTTCGTTTCACGATCGAAGGGGAGGGAGCGGGGAGCGACGCACGGGACTACGGGTCCGGCGGCCAGCAGCGGACGGTCGCGCTCGCCCTTCGCCTCGTGGAGGCCGACACGGCCCGCCGGAGCCGGGGGGGCGAGCCCATTCTCCTTCTGGACGATGTCTTCGCGGAGCTCGATGAGGATCGCTCCAGGCGCCTTCTCCAGCTCTTCGACCGGCTCTCTCCCGGACAGGTCATCCTTACGGCCCCGAAGGAGCGTGACGTTTCCTTCCGGAGCGACCTCCTCCCCCGCTGGTCCATGCGGGAGGGGGTCGTGTCGGAGTGAGTGATCGCAACGCGAGGGAGGGGGAAGGTCCGAAACGTACGGGCCCGGAGGTCACCTCGCACCGGGTCGGGGACGTCCTCGGCGGACTCCTTCGGCGGCTCGGCCTGGCCGAGGGGGTCGCCCGCCAGGACGCCGTGCGCCGATGGGACACGGTGGTCGGCGAGCGGATCGCCGCCGTCACAGAGGCCACCGGCGTCTCGGGCGAGACGCTCTTCGTCCGGGTGGCGTCGAGCGCCTGGATGTCCGAGCTGAACCTGATGCGCCATGAAATCCTCCGGCGCCTCAATGCAGGCCAGTCGGAAGGCCGGGTCGAACGAGTCGTCTTCACCCTTTGGGAGAAGCCACCGGCCCCCTCCCCTGGGGAGGGCGATCGAGGGTGAGGCGGGGCCCACGACGAGGGGTGTCCTCCTCTCCCGCGAGGGGCCCGTCCGGCAATGGCCGGAGTCCCCGAAATCCGTTAGATTTCACTGTCTTATGACGGTGTGACGCCGGACCGGTTTCTCCGCGTGCCGGCTGGGTTCCCATCCCCTGAGGATGCCCGCGTCTCGATGGCCGACAAAGCAGAAAAAAAGGCGAAAGACTCCGAGTACACATCCGGGAAAATCCAGGTCCTGAAGGGGCTGGAGGCGGTCCGGAAACGTCCCGGCATGTACATCGGATCCACCTCGGGGCGGGGCCTGCACCACCTCGTGTACGAGGTCGTGGACAACTCGATCGACGAGGCCATGGCCGGCTTTTGCACGAAGGTCGAAGTCACCATCCATGAGGACAATTCAGTCACCGTCGTGGACGACGGCCGCGGGATCCCCGTGGACATCCATCCCACCGAAAATATCTCGGGGGTGGAGCTCGCGATGACGATCCTCCACGCGGGCGGGAAGTTCGATAAGGAGAGCTACAAGGTGTCCGGCGGGCTCCACGGCGTGGGCGTGAGCGTCGTGAACGCCCTCTCCGAACGCCTCGACGTCGAAGTCTGGCGCGACGGGGGCCGCTGGACGCAGTCCTTCGCACGCGGCGTGAAACAGACCGAGCTCAATAAAATCGGAAGCTCGAAGGGGAGCGGGACGAAGGTCACCTTCAAGCCCGACACCGAAATCTTCACGGAGCTCGTCTACAACTTCGAAACGCTCTCTTCCCGGCTCAGGGAGCTCGGCTTCCTGAACCGCGGCCTCAGGATCGTCATCAGGGACGAGCGCGCTAACGATCCCAGAGAAGAAGAGTACCGATTCGAAGGCGGTCTCTCCGAGTACGTGGAATATCTTCGTTCCACCCGAACCCCGGTCCACGACAAGGTATTCTATTTCGAGACCTCCCGGCCGGAGGCCGAGATCGAGCTAGCCCTCCAATACGACACGGGCTTCTCAGAAAACACGCACACCTTCGTGAACAACATCAATACCCACGAAGGGGGGACTCACCTCACCGGTCTCAAGGCGGCGCTCACCCGCACGATCAACGACTACGCGAAGAAGAACAATCTCCTGAAGAAGGCCGACGAGTCGCTTTCCGGCGACGATGTCCGTGAGGGGCTTACCTGCGTCCTCTCTGTGCGGGTGATGGAACCGCAGTTCGAGGGGCAGACGAAAACGAAGCTCGGGAATTCCGAAGTCCGGGGCGCGGTCGAGGCGGCGGTCAACGAGCAACTCGCGATCTGGCTGGACGAGAATCCCAAGTCGGCGCGCTCCATCATCGAAAAGTCGCTCCAGGCGGCCCGCGCCCGCGAGGCGGCACGGAAGGCCCGCGACCTAGCGCGAAAAAAAAATGCGCTCGAGGGGGGAATCCTCCCTGGAAAACTCGCCGACTGCTCGCTCAGCGACGCCTCGATGACGGAGATCTTCATCGTCGAGGGAGACAGCGCCGGCGGGAGCGCAAAGCAGGGGCGCGACCGATCCTTCCAGGCCATCCTCCCCATCAAGGGGAAGATCCTGAACGTCGAGCGCGCGCGGATCGACAGGGTCCTGGGGAACGAAGAGATCCGGGCGATGATCACCGCGATCGGGACCGGCATACGGGACGACTTCGACCTCGAAGGCGCACGTTACCACAAGATCATCATCATGACCGACGCGGACGTGGACGGTGCCCACATCCGCACTCTCCTCCTGACTTTTTTCTTCCGCCAGATGAGAGAGCTGATCGAGGCCGGGTACGTGTACATCGCCCAACCGCCCCTCTACCGGGTCGCAAAAGGGAAGGAGGCGCTGTACGCATACTCCGAGGAGCAGCGCGAAGAGGTCGTCAAGCGCCTCACCAACGGAAAAGGGGACGAGGCGAAGGGTTTGAATGTCCAGCGCTACAAGGGGCTGGGTGAAATGAACCCCGACCAGCTCTGGAATACCACGATGGATCCTTCGTCGCGTACGATCTTCCAGGTCACGATGGAAAGCGCCGCGGCTGCGGACCTCATCTTCTCCCGCCTCATGGGCGACGAGGTAGAGCCCCGCCGCGAGTTCATCGAAAAAAACGCTCGCTATGTGAAGAACCTGGACGTCTGAGCCGACGCGTTGCGGCCCTCAAGAGGCGCCCTCAGAAGCGGTTGTTCACCACGTTGTTGAAGATGGAACCGAACTGGTAAGAGATCCCGACGGAGCCCCCGTAGGTGTAGTCGGTCGCTTCCTGCCGGATTCTGAGGAGCCGCTCCTCCTCCGTCAGTCCCCTCCCCGACAAATAGATCTGGTCGCGCACCGAAGAGACATTCCCGTTCAGGTTCAGGTCGAGCCCCCGGGTCAGCCGGTAGCTTAGGTTCCCGTTCAGGGAGAGATTGTAGCGGTGGGTCTTGGGGATGTAACTCGAGGCGACCGCGTTGATGGAGGCGTTTCCCCAGGGCTGGCGCTGCGAAAACCCCACCCGGAAGGCCTGCTCGAGAAGTACCTCGTCGTTTTTCCCATGAATCGTCTCTTCGAAGTAATCGCGATAGACCGGCCCGATCTCGTAGAAGAAGGTGAAGGCGCGCCGGGTCGCCTCTTCGTACGGGAAGACGCTGTATTCGATGGCGGGATTGATCTGCATCCGAAGTCGTTGATTGCGGTTCGTCATCCGCCCTGGGCCCCCCGTGAACCCGATGGACCAGTGCTCCGCGAGGGAATAAACGACGGTCGTGTTGAGGCTCCAATTGATGCGTTCGTCCACGAGGACGGAGCCGTCGGTGCGGTCGATCTCCTGGCGGTTCAGATTCCAGCTTCCCTGAAAGCTCGTCTTCCAGGTCGGGGTCACCCGGGAAGCGTTCAGCCCGGTGTTTAGCTGGATACTCGTTCGGGTCTCTTCCCCGCTGAAGTTCCCGCTCCCGTTCAACCGAAAGGTCCAGAGGTTCCAAGGATCGTCCACCTCGGCAGCGGTGAGGACGCGGTCCGGCACTCCCCCAACGAGACCGCCGTTCAGGGGCTCGATCTGGAGCATTCCCCCGAAGCCCTCGGAGTTTCCGAACTGGGCGAGCGCGAGCGCGAGGGTATAGGCGATGGCGTCGAGCTCCTCCCGTTGCGTGTCCGTCGCGTTGGCCCGGTAGCGGCTTTGGGCGGCATATCCATCGGCGGGGCCCCGCCCGATGAAGTCGAGGATGTATTCTCGTCCTCCGGCGCCGGTCGTCTGGCTCGTCATGATGACATGGACGTTCGAGTCCTGGGCGTCGCGGACCCAGTCCACCCAGACGATCTCCGTTCGGTAATAAGTGAGATCGCACTGCGGTCCCTGGCAGTCGAAAAAGACGCGGGGGCGCGCCGCGCCGTTCGGCTCCTGCGCATCGAGGGAGTGCCCGGCGGCGATCACGATCGCGACGAGGACGAGATGGCTGACGTGGACTCTCCGCATCGCTCTCTTAGCTTGAAGGGTTGAAGTAACCATCACATGGGGCTGGGACGCGCTAGACCCCCGAAATGTTCAGGGTTCCGCCCTCCACGCCCGAACCCGGGAGAGATCGGATGAGCGACCAGGTCCTTGTGGAGCGCCAGGGTGCGGTCCTCGATGTCCGTCTCAATCGGCCCGAAAAGCGGAACGCGTTGACCGTCGAAATGTACGCGGCTCTGGCTGACGCCCTCGAAGGGGCGGAGCGGGATCCGGAGCTGAGGGTGGTTCTCCTCTCCGGGGAAGGGCCCGCGTTCAGCGCCGGGAACGACCTCAAGGACTTCCTCGCGCGCCCGCCCCACCCCGAAAGCGCCCCCACGAATCGCTTCCTCGAGTCGCTGGCGACCGGGACGAAACCGATCGTCGCCGCCGTTCATGGATTCGCGGTCGGGATCGGGACGACACTGCTTCTCCACTGCGATCTTGTGTACGCCGCCGAGGAGACCCGATTCCACCTTCCCTTCGTCCCCCTGGGGCTCGTGCCGGAAGCGGGATCGAGCCTCCTCCTTCCGGAGCGAATCGGGCCCGCACGGGCGGCGGAGATGCTCCTTCTGGCGGAGCCTCTCACGGCCGAAGCGGCCCTGGACGCGGGGCTGGTCACACGCGTATTTCCAGCGGCTTCACTCCTGGAAGAGGCGCGACGACTCGCCGAACGGCTCGCCGCCCTCCCACCGGAGGCGGTGCGGGAGACGAGGGCCCTTTTGCGCTCCGGGCGCGATGTGGTCCGCCACCGGATGCGGCTGGAGGCGCGCGTCTTCGGAGAGCGGCTCCGCTCCGAGGAAGCGCGTCGGGCCATGGAGGCCTTCTTCCAGAAGAAGTAAGCGGGGAAGGCTATCGCGTCGCCCCCCGGCGACGCGCGGGGCCGGCGCCGGAACGACTCACCGTCGCCCCTCAGGGGCGGGCCCTCCCCGAAGCGGCCCGGATCTCCGAGCCCCGCGCGTCCGCGAGCCGGACGAAATCGAGTATCGTCTCCACAGCTTGGACGAAGAAGGCGGGAGTGATCCCCTCGAAGTCGTCCGACGGGGCATGATACCCGGCGTGGTCCTCGACCCCGAAGTAGAGGAAGGGGATTCCCGCCTCGTGAAACGGCCCATGGTCGGAGGCGAGGGTCCAGTCGTCCCCCGAAGGGAGATCCGGTGTGTCGTGCCCGAGGAGGACGCGCGCCCCGGAAGTGCCGGCCACGTCCGCCACGAGCGGGGCGAGGAAGGGATAGTGGTGGGTACCGGCCGCGTACAACTCCCCCAGCTCGCTCCGGCTCACCATGTCGAGATTGACGTTCAGGAGGACCGTGGCGAGCGGGGTCGGCGGATCGGCGATGAACTCGCGGGCACCCCGAAGCCCCATTTCCTCGGCGTCGAGGAGGGCGAAGAGGAAGGAGTGACGCGGGGGCTCGGCCGCGAAGCGCGCCGCGAGGGCGAGGAGCGCGGCCGTCCCGGAGGCGTTGTCGTCCGCGCCGTTGAAAATCTCTCCTTCCCGGATCCCGAGGTGATCGTAGTGCGCCGTGACGACGATGAACTCGTCTGGATGCTCGGTCCCGCGCACCACCCCGAGGAGGTTGACCGCCTCGACCTCCCCGCCGCCGGTCGGGAAGCGGAACGAACGTTCGAATCTCCCATCCATCGGAGCGATCCCGCGAGCCGCGAGCTCGGCGACGAGGTAGCGGCGGGCGCGCTGGATCCCCTCGCTTCCGGCCCGCCGCCCCTCCATCGAGTCGTGGGCGAGGATGGCGACGTCGGCAAGGAGGCGATCCCGCTCGACGGCCGTGAGCGAGTCCGAGGCGGTGGGGGCCGGACGGAAAACCTCCCCGCCGGGCGAGGCGAGGGCACTTTCCCGGCCGGCGAGCTCACCTTCCGGGGAAACGCCACCCACGCACGAACCGGAAAGCGCGAGGGTGACCGCGATGGTTGATCGGAAGGGAGGTGAGAGGAGCCGCATGGCAGAGTCGCTCTGGCGGAGAACGGCGTGGGGTGGGGATCCCTGGCCCCTCTAGATCGTACCATTACACTCCACGGGGGGTGGTGTTCGCCGGGTCCGTGGCGGCGTATCGTATCGTAGGCGATCCTCACTCGGAGAACACACCGTGAAGCGACTGACGCAGCCGATTTCGAACGCCCTTTTCCTTCTCTGGTTTATTTTTCCCCTCCCCGCGGCGGCACAGATCGCTCCGGAGGAATATGCCGGGAGGCGGGAATCACTCGCCGAGGTCGTGCAGAACGGTCTCGTTCTGGGGATGGGGAGCGCGGAACCGCCACAGGACTACATCTCCTTTTTCCAGAACTCTCCTTTCCGGTATCTCACCGGGTTCACCGAGCCGAACGCGGCCCTGGTCATGCTCGTGCGAAACGGGCAGATCGAACGCGAGATTCTTTTCGTGAACCCCCGGGCGCCCGCCGACGAGACCTGGGAGGGATACCGCGTGGGACCCGAGGGCGCGCGGGCGGCCACGGGAATCGCCGGCCGGAGCGTGGACGAGCTCACGGAAGTCCTGGATTCTCTCCTCGCATCGGGGTGGTCGTCGGTGAGCGTGGCCGGACCATACGCGCCGTCCGCGGAGATCAAAAACGACGTGACGCAACGGGTCCAGGGGCTCCTCGGAGGTCGGAACGGGGTCGAGGTCCAATCGGTTTCCGGGGCGGTAAGTCAACTCCGCGGAGTGAAGTCCGAGGCGGAGATCGCACTCCTCCTCCGCGCGACCGCGATCACCATCCAGGCGCATGATGAAATCATGGGCGCCCTCGGGCCGGGCATGAACGAGTTCGAGATCCAGGCCC
This sequence comes from Gemmatimonadota bacterium, assembly GCA_040882465.1. NCBI lineage: Bacteria > Pseudomonadati > Gemmatimonadota > Gemmatimonadota bacterium. Next base: position 79,153 of record JBBEBG010000026.1, on the reverse strand, counting down.
TTCTCGAGTACACCTTCCGCCGCTACGGGGCAGAGCGGCCGGCCTTTTCCTCCATCGTGGGCTCGGGGCGCAATTCGACCGTCCTCCACTACAACGCGAACGACCGATACATGGAAACGGGAGACGTCGTCGTCGTGGACATCGGCGCGAGTTACGGGGGGTATGCCGCCGACGTCACGAGAACCTTCCCCGTGCGCGGGCGTTTTACCGACGCTCAGCGGGAGATCTACCAGCTCGTCCGGGACGCTCAGGCGGCGGCCGAGGCGATCGCGCGTCCCGGTGTCACCCAGGCGCAGATGTCGCAGGTGGCCACGAGCGTTCTCGCCCGCGGCCTGACCGGGCTCGGCCTGATCGAGGGGCCCAACGCGACCTACGATGAGGCGGGCGGGCAGCAGGTTCCCCAGTACTTCCTCTATTATATGCACGCCCTGGGACATGGGATCGGCCTGGATGTACACGATCCCTGGCCCTCCACTTTGGAGGCGGGTGTTCCCTTCACGATCGAACCCGGGATTTATGTCCGCCCCAACCTCTTCACCGAAGTGCTTCCCGATACGCCGCGAAATCGCGCCCTACGGGACGCCGTCGCCCCGGCTTTCCAGCGGTACGTGAACATCGGGGTCCGGATCGAGGACGATTACCTGATCACCGAAGGCGGGGTGGAGTGGATCTCTCCGGGTCCGAGGGAGATCGAGGAGATCGAAGCGGGAATGGCCCGGCCCTGGACCGCGCCGGAGGGGCGCAACGCGGACTGGGTGGAGTGGTATCGCGAGTGGAGGTGAAGGCGGCGCCGCCCATCCCCCTTATCCGGCGATTCGCGGGGATCGCGCTCGGTGTCCTGGGGTGGGTGGGCTTCCTCGCCCTCAGCTATTCTCCCGCTCTCGCCGAGCTGTTCGCTGGCACGGGACCGATTCCCGAGCTCCGGCGGGGGCTCTCGCTCCTTTCCGGGATCATCGCGTTTTCGCTCGCCGAGCTCTTCGTCGCGGCGGTTCTCGTCCGCCAGCTCGTCGGTGGCGCGAAGGGGCTTCGGAGGCTCCTCTCGGGTGAAATCGGGTTCGCCCGTTCCGTGGGGGCCGGAACGCTGCGCCTCGCGCAGGACGCCGGGATCGTCCTCTTCCTCTTCTACCTCCTTTGGGGAGCCCAGTACGCGCGCCCCGGACTCGAGGCCCGCTTGGAGATCGAGACCGCGGGAGAGGTGAGCTCGGCCGAGCTGCACCGGCTTGCGCTCAGAGCGGTGGAGACCTCGAATCTCCTCTACCGCGAGATTCACGGCTCCGAGGACGCGGGCGAACCGACCTCCGCGCAGCCGATTTCATCGGCGAGCCGAGCCCTCGACGAGGCCTGGGCACGGGTTCAGCAAGAATTCCGATTCCATCCGCTGGTCGCGAAGGATTTTGGTGCGCCCAAGGCGTTCCTCGCTTCACGCATGGTGAAGCCCTTCGGGATCGCGGGGATGCACTTCCCATTCACCGGAGAAGCCCTCGTCCTCGGGGACCTTCCCGCCGTCATCCAGGGAATCGATTTAGGGCACGAAATGGCGCACCAGCGGGGATTCGCCAGGGAGGACGAAGCAAATGTGCTCGGTTTCCTCGTCGCCCGGGCATCCGACGATCCCGTCGCCCGTTATGGAGCCTACGTCTTTCTCCAGCGACAGCTCCTCTCCGCGCTCCAGAGTGTCTCCCCGTCGGAGGCGCGGGAGCTCGCTAGAAGCCGGGATCCCGGGGTCACGCGAGACCTCGAGGACCTACGGGCGTATTGGGAGCCCACGCAGGGTGTCGCCCGCGCCGCGGCGACGCGCGCCAACGACGTCATGCTCAGGTCCCACGGGATTCCCGAGGGGGTTTCGAGTTATCAGGGGAGCGTCTGGGTTCTCATCGCCCTCGCACGAGCGCGAGGAGAGGAGGTCCTCTTTCCCCCTCCCCCCGCGCCCGCGGTGTCCCAGGCGCCGAAAATCTGAGGGGCGTATCCCCGGCGCTACGCGGCCCAGAGCGCCTCGAGCCGCCCGGCGATTCCCACCCAACCCCGTTCGTGGTGCGCCCGAGCCTCTTCCGAGGGAAGTCCGGTGTGAGTAAGGCGGAGGATGGTCTGGCCGCCTTTCTCGGAGAGGTCGAAGGCCACGATGGAGTCCATCGGGTCCTGCCCCTCCCAGCTCCAGGTATACGACAGTCGTCTACCGGGGGTGATTTCTCGGAAGACACCGAAACAGGTGTGAGTCTTCCCATCGGGCGCATGCATGGCGATGCGGAAAGTCCCCCCGACTCGGAGGTCCCATTCGAGGACCTCGGTCCGGAAATCGTCCGTGGGGGCGTACCATCGGGAGAGCTCGGAGCGCTTGGTCAGTGCGTCCCACACTTTGCCTGCCGGGGCATGCAGCGTGCGCTCCAGCTCGATCTCGTGCGCCTTCGTCTTCGGGGTCATTCTTCGGCTCCCTTCGCTGGGTGATCGGGAACTTCTACGGCGGTCGCCTCGACGACCCTCACGAGCCGGTCGAGGCACGACTCCCAGAACTTCCTGTGGCGTTCCATCCATTCCTCCCCGCGAAGCATGGCGGCAGGATCGAGGACGCAGGTGTGGGTGCGACCGCGCCTTTCGCGCCGGATGAGCCCGGCTTCTTCGAGCTTCTTCACATGCTTCGTAACGGCCGGCTTTGTCATCGCGAAGGGGCGTCCGAGCTCGCCGATGGTGGCGGGTCCTCGGCTCAGTCGTCGCACCATGGCGCGGCGCGTGGCGTCGGCGAGGGCCAGAAAAAGGGCGTCGTACCTGCGTTCAGAATAGTTAACCATTAGGTGAACTATAGAGGGACGAAGAGGCCGGCGCAAGAGATGTGGTGGGGAACTTCCGGAGGCGGCCGAAGCGAAGGTGGAGGAGCGAAGTGATGCCAAAAAAAAGGGGGAGGCGGGCGCGGGGCCGGTACCGGTTCGGCGGTCGTCCGAGGGCGATAAGAGTCAGGGTCCGCTCGTACGTTCCTCCCGCATGAGGATCCAGCCGTCCGGGTCGAGTCGCATCGCGGCGGGGCGCTCGGGGATCGCAACTTCCATGACCCACTCCCGGGCCTCGATCCATTGGGTGACGCGATGGACTCCTCCGTCGAGCTGGAACTCGAGCTCGATGGGGAGGCGATAAACGGGCCAGGACAGGTCCTGGATCTGCGTGATGTTGACTCGGGCGCGGTGGGCGCCCTCGTCCCAGCTCCAGGCGGTGCGGAAGACCGGGTAGCCCGGGCGATAGAGCCAGGGTTGAAAGAACCACTCGAGCGACTGGCCGTACTCGTCTTCCATCGCGCGCTGGAAGTCCGCGGTAACCACGTTGCCGCCCGCGTGGCGGAGGTAATACCGCTGAAGCCCGGCGAAGAAGGCGCGATCGCCCATCACCCAGCGGAGCATGTGCAGGACGAGGGCGCCCTTTTCGTAGGAATTTTCGTTCAGGAGGTCGAGAAGATTCGAGACGGACTCGTCCACCACAGGGCGTCCGACAACGTCGGAATCGAGGTACTCGGCGCGCGCCCGTGTTATCCGGCTCTTGAATGCGGCGTCGCTTTCGGCGTGTTCCCAGAAATAGGGACCCAGGTAGCTGGCGAACCCCTCCGAGAGCCAGAGGTGCGACCACTCGGCCGGGGTCACCGAGTTTCCGAACCACTGATGGGCGATCTCATGGGCGACGGTTCCTTCGATGTCGCGGCGCTGCGCGATCGCCTGTTCCGAATAGAAGATGGCCGACGCGTTCTCCATTCCTCCGAAGCGGGTCGAGGACTGAACGTTGGCAAGCTTCTCGAAGGGATACGGTCCAAGGAGGCCCGCGTAGAGGTCCACCATCTGCGGCGCCCGCGCGAAGACCTGGGCGGCGTGCTCGAGGTCGGCCGGGAAAGCCCACCCCGTGACCTCGACGCATCCGTCGGGACGAGGGGATGCGGGGGCCCTGCCGCACGCCGCGAGCCCCTGGTCGAGAACCTCCATCTCGGCGACGCCGACGACCATCAGGTAGGTCGGGATCGAGACGCGGGATTCCCATCGCCAGGTGACGAGCCCCCCGATCCCCCCCGTGCGGGAAGAGTCCGCGGGCACCGGCGCTCCCACCTGAACTCCGTTCGCGATGACGCGCTTTCCCTCGGGGGCGTGAACGGTGAAGGAAACGGTTGCCTTGTCGGATGGGTGATCGTTGGCGGGAAACCAATACCGCGCCCGATCGGGCCAGTTGTCCGCAAACGCGGACGGTGCGCCATGCACGTTGTCCCGCAGGATGAGGCCATCGTCGGGGACGCCGCGCGCCATCACTTCGACCTGGAGGGTGTCGTAAATCCCGGGGCGGCCCGGGCTTTGAAACCGGAGGAGCCCCTCGTCCTGGACGAAGTCGAGGGCCCGGCCCCTGTGGGTGACGAGCACGACGGGAAGCCCCGTGAAGTCGAGCTCCACGAGGTGCGGGCCGACGCCATCCCGGAGGTACCGGATCGTCGTCCGAGTGGAAACGCGGTCGTTCTCGGGAGGGAGGACGAGCTCCACGTCGTAGTGGAGGACGTTCATGTTCCGGGTGGTGCCCCCGGAGGGCGGCGGAACTCCGATTGCGATCGGCTCGGGTTCGACGAGTGAATCCGCGTAGGCGAGTGGCGGCGGGGAAACCGAATCCCAGAGTGGAGCGAGCGGCGTCTCCGGGCCCCGGAACCAGGGCATGTACGAACACCCCGCCGCAGCGAGCGACAGGAAACTCCAGAAGAAGAGGACGACCGCGCCCGGCGGTGCGCCGCGGCGGTTGAAGCGCGCGGGCCCGCTCCGGTTAGCCATCCGCCTTCCGCTCTCGCCGCATCTCGAATCCGCGGACGAGCACGTAAGCAACGAGGGAGACGAGGAAAAAGACGAGGAGCATCCAGGCCATGCTCTGGAGAGATCCCATGATCGTGCCGTAAACCTCGAGCACCCAGCGGTCTCGATCCAGAACGAGTTGGGTGCCTCCCGGAGCCTCTGTGGAGAGATAGCGCTCCATCTGGTAAATGCGCACCCCTCCGGATACGCCCACGATCACGACGGCGAAAAAGACGTAGCGTCGCCATGCGGGTGCCAGCTCCACACCGACCAATCTCTCGAGGATCCGGCCGATTGGCACGCGAAATGTGGCTCCCACCGCGAGGGAGACGGCGAGGGAGATGAGGAGCGTCGCGAGGAGGAGCGAAAGAAACATGGAATGAGCCCGTCAGGTGCGGAGGCGCGGATCCAGGGCGTCCCGGAGGCCGTCGCCGAGAAGGTTGAATGCCACCACGGTAAAGACGATGGCGAGCCCTGGAAAGGTGGCGATCCACCAGGCCGTGAGGAGGGCGTCCCGCCCCTCCGAGATCATGTTTCCCCAGCTAGGGGTGGGTGCCTGCACGCCGAGCCCGAGGAAGGAGAGGCCGGCCTCGACGAGGATCGTGTTCCCGATCAGGAGGGTCGAGAAGACGATCACCGGAGCGAGGGTATTGGGGATTACGTGTCGAAGCACGATACGGAGATCGCTCATCCCCAGGGCACGGGCCGCCTGCACGAACTCTCGTTCGCGGAGCGAGAGCACTTCGCTCCGGACGATCCGCGCGATTCCCATCCACCCCGTGAATCCGAGGATGGCCACCACCATGAAAATCGACGGCTCGAACATCGCGATGATGACGATGAGGAGGATGAGCCGGGGGAAGGCGAGCATCAGGTCGGTGAGGCGCATCAGTCCCGAGTCCACGAATCCGCCGAAGTATCCTCCTACCGCGCCCAGCAGCGTGCCGATGGTCACACCGATCGCCATCGCGATGAAGCCGATGGAGAGCGAGATCCGCGCCCCATAAAGGGTACGCGTGAAGATGTCCCGGCCGAAGCGGTCGGTTCCCATGAAGTTTTCGAGGGAAGGGCTAAGGTACCGCGTCGCGACGATGTCGCCCTGGACGGCCGGGTCGAAGGGGGCGATGAGGGGGGTGAGGAGGGTCACGACGTACAGGACGATCATGACCCCCAGTCCTGCCATCGCCATCCGGTTCTTCCTGAAGCTCTGCGCGGCGATCGCCCACTGGGAGACGCCGCCGCGTGCCTCTCGGGAGGGCTCGCGCTCTCGGAGGTCGCGGAGGGCCACGCCCCAGGTCAGCGCCAGGAGGAGAAGGAGGGTCCCTAACGCGAGCAAGCCGTCCAGCCGGAGGACCGGCGCCTGAACGATCGCAATGACGCGGTTCCACCTCACCACGCCGAGGGCCAAGGACGCGCCCCAGGTCGCCAGGAGCGTCGTGCCCAGGCCGAGCCGTCCCCGGCGGAGATGATTCGCTCCGGGGAGGAGAGCGGCGAAGGCGAGATCGAGGGGGCGCGTCATCCTACTTCACTCGGATCCGCGGATCGGCCACCGCGTAAAGCGCGTCGGCGACGAGGTTCCCCAGGATCACCATCACGGAGATGACGAAGCTCGTCGCCATGATGAGCGGATAGTCCCGCTGGAAGACTGCGTCCACGATGAGCCGTCCCATTCCCGGCCAGGCGAAGATCGTCTCGACGAGCACCGATCCCCCGAAGAGGTAGGGAAGGGTGAGACCCATGAGCGTGATGATCGGGAGAAGGGCGTTCCGCAGGGCGTGCTTAAAAACCACCTTCCCCTCGCTGAGCCCCTTCGCACGGGCCGTGCGGATGTAATCCTGTCGGATCACCTCGAGCATCGAGCCACGCATGTAGCGGGCGACCCCCGCGGCCGAACCCACCCCGAGCGCGATCGAGGGCAGGATGAGATGCATGATGCGATCCCCGATCTGCGCACCCGGGTTCATCGTACCGTAATTCAGGCTCGTCATCTGGGACGCCGGGAATTGGATCCACCAGTCCCCCTGGCTCGCCTTGAGCGCGAAGATCAGGATGAGCATGAGGGCAAACCAGAACCCCGGCATCGAATAAAAAAAGAGGGCCAGAAAGGTGAGGACGTTGTCCCCGGTTGAGTACTGGCGCACCGCCTGGTAAATCCCGATGAGCATCCCCAGGACGAAGATGATCACGAGGGAGACGAGAGTGAGCTGGAGGGTGTTCCACATCACTTCGGGGAGAATGTCGGCGATCGGCCGCATCTGGCCGAAGGAATAGCCGAAGTCCCCGCGCACGAAGGCGCCCATCCACCTTAGATACTGAATGGGGAGGGGCTGGTCGAGGCCGAGGTTGGCGCGCATCTGCGCGATCACCTCGGGACTGATGTTCGGATCGAAGTACCGGGTCGTCGGATCACCCGGTGCCAGATGCATCAAAAAAAAGATGAGGGTGAGGATCCCCAGGATCAGGGGGATTGCCCCGAGGAGCCGCCGGCCGAGGAAGGCGAACACTGCAGTCCTGACCGGCTCGCTCTACGAGGGGGAGCCGCCTTCGGCCGCGCCCCCCTCCTCGCCCACGATCGTCCACTCGTGGATGTTCTGGTAGCTCCCGAGGGTATCGATGCGCGTGTTTCGGATGCGGTCGTTGACCCCCCAGACCTGGTCCATGTAATAGAGCCAGCTGTACGGCTGCTCGGCCACGATGAGAGTTGCGGCTTCCCGCCAATAGGGCGCCGCCAGCTCCTCGGTGGGCTGACTGAGGGCGGTGTCGAAGAGGCGGTTCACCTCCGCGTTTTCGAAAGCGGTCTGGTTGAACGGATTGTCGCCCTGCCACATGTCGGACATGTCGGCTGCGAGTCCCACCCCCCAACCGGCCAGGGCGGCTTCGAAGTTCCTCTGGTTTAGCCTGTCGAAGAAGGTGTTCGATTCGAGCGTCTGGAGCTGCACGTCCACGCCGATCCTCCGCCAGGCCTGCTGGATGATCTGTGACGCGTCGGCCCGGCGCTGGTTCCCGGCGTTCGTCGCCAGGGTAAATGCGAAGCGAGTCCCGCTCCGCACTCGAGTACCGTCCGGACCCGGGATCCACCCCTTGGCGTCGAGGATTTGTTTCGCCTGGAGCGTGTCGTAGGGAAGAGCGGCGTGAGCGACGGGGTCGTAGAGGAGCCGGAAGATGGGCGCGTACGGTCCGCCCGCAGGTGCGGCGTAGTCCTGGATCTGGAGCGCCGCGATCAGCGCGGGCCGGTCAATGGCGAGTCCCAGGGCGCGCCGGATCTCGGGGTCCGCCAGAAACGGGTGTGCGTTGGGGTTGTATGCGATGTAGTCGTAGAACCGCCCCCGCTCAACCTCGAAGCGAATTTCCGGTGACTGCGTGCGGATGAGCTCCAGCTTGTCGAAGGGGAGCTGCATCATGTCCGCATTCCCCGTCTGGAGCTCGATCATCCGGGTCGTTTCCTCCGGGATCGGGAGAAAAACGACCCGCTGGATGTTCGGCTGCGGCTGGAATTCCGGATTCGGCACCAGGACGAGGCGCTGGCCCCTGAGCCACTCGCCGATCATGTAAGGTCCGCTCACCACGAGGTTGCCGCCGCCGGGGTTGTTGACCGCGGGATGGCTCCGCAACTGGGCGGGATCCGTGTCCTCATAGAGGTGCCTGGGCGCCACGGCTCCACCCGTGTGGAAGAGCATCTCCGGGTAACGGCGGGTGAAGTGGACGACGAGAGTGGAATCGTCCTCCGCGACGATTTCACGGATCTGGCGGTTGTATTCCTGGCGAGGAGACGCGGTGCGGGGATCGCCGCGCGTCTCCATCGTCCAAACAGCGTCATGCGCGGTCACGGGACGGCCGTCGGACCATCGGGCGTCACTGCGGAGATGATATCGAATCGAGGCCGAATCGGGCCCGAAATACTCGTAGCTCCGGGCGAGCGCCGTCACGTCGTCTTCGGCCGTGAGGTACTGCAGCTCGCCGTTTTCCCAACGCGGGCCGAGAATCGGGCGATAGAGGATGGCCGAGACACCGTTGTCGAGCGAAGTCTCCGAGATCAGCGGATGCGGCTTCGAGATGTCCGCGATCTCGATGATCGTGACCGAGCTTCCCTGAGTGGTCCCTCCCGAGCCGGAGCCTCCCGAGCAGGCCGAGAGGACGAGAAGGTGAACGAGGGCGAGGCGAGGCGCGATGGATCTCATTTTCGAAGAGTACCGGGCTCCGGGGTGGACGGGCAAGATCGGCCGTGACCGACCGCGATTGTACCCGGAAGGCCCGGCGGAGGGCCCTCCCCTCTCACCCGCTCAAGCCTTCTGGGATGGCGCGTTGAGGCAGAAGGTGTCACCGGTGGCCCGACAACGGCAGGGGCGGAGGCTCACCCCGGAGGCGGCGCGATCCTCGGAGAGGATAGCCTCCACGAGATCCGCCAGCACGACCGCGAATCGCGCGTCGTCATGGGGGACCGGGACGCGATGGAATGCGAGACCAGCCTTCTCCGCCTCCTCCCGAAGCTCGATATCGAGCTCGGCGAGGGTTTCGGATTGTTCGTGCATGAAGGAGATCGGATCCACCACGATTCGCGTGGCGCGGACCGATCGGACCACTTCCGTGATGTCGGGCTGAGTCCACTCGATCTTTCGATTCGTGTGATTCTGATAACCGAGATCGTATCCCTCGATCCCAAGCCGCGATGCGGTCTCGCGGCAAAACTCCTCCACGTATTCGACGTACCGGCTCCCTTCACCCAGGTACTTCTTCGGGGTCCCGTGGGCGGAAAACACGAGGCGTGAGCCCGCTTCGGCCAGGCTCACCCCGTCCCGGGCGGCAGCGTCCCGGATCGCGTCCGCGCGAAGGTCGAGGTAGAGGGGGTGGCGGTGCCAGCCGGAGATGCCGCGGAAGTCCACCGCCCATCCCAGCGCATCGAGCGCCTTCTGCACGTCGTTCAGCGCGGCGACGGTCGTGGAGGGGCCGCACAGCGGGTAAACCGGGAGTCCCACCAGGGTGGTGACGCCGGCCTCGCGAGCCCGCGCCACGCCTTCCGCAACGAGCGGATCGGTGAACTGAAAGGCGTGGAGGACGACTGGAGCGTGTCCCCGGCGGAGGAGCTCCGCCTCGAGTGCCTCCGCCTGCGCCAACGCCTGCGCGTTCATGGGGGAGGAGCCGATCTCCCGGTATTCCTCGATGAGCCCCGGCGCCCGCCGCTCGGCGAGCTCGCGGCTCCGTCTGCGCCCGGCGTCGGGATCGGAGGGATCCTCGAGTCCGGCATTCGCCAGGAAGATCCTCTCGAGGAAGGGGATGACCTGCCCGGGAGTCGCTTCGGCCGGCTCGCCGAAGTTGAGGACGAGAATGCCGAGCTTCATGGTCCGCCCTTTCCCCTAAGGGACGCAACTCTTCCGCGCCGAAGCGCATCGAGGTCTACGGAGTGCACGTGCTCGACGACGGCCCGCACGACTTCGGGGTCGGTCTCGGGAAGAAGACCATGGCCGACGTTGAAGATGTGACCCGGGCGCCCGCCGACCCTCTTCAGAATCTCGTCGGTGCGGGCGATCGCGAAGTCACGGCCGGCCAGGAGACAGGCCGGATCGAGGTTCCCCTGGACGGCCCGGTCGTGTCCGACGAGCTCCCAGGCCTTGTTGATGGCGACCCGCCAATCGAGCCCGATCGCGTCCCCGCCGGCTTCCGCGAGAAGTGGGAGGAGCTCGGGATTTCCGGTCGCGAAATGGATCGAGAGCACCCCGGCATCCGCAAGCCCCCGCAAGATGCGGCGGGAGTAAGGAAGGGCGTGGCGGCGGTAGTCCTCGGGCGAGAGACAGCCCGCCCAGGAGTCGAAGAGTTGGATCCCGGCGGCGCCCGCCTCGGCCTGGGCCCGCGCGAAGGAGAGGAGGTGCTCGGCCCAATAGGACATCAGCTCGTCCCACAGAGCGGGTTCGGCCCACATGAACCGCTTGGTCCCCTGCCGCTCCTTCGAGCGCGGCGACTCGACCAGGTAGGTCATGAGGGTGAAGGGCGCGCCCACGAAGCCGATCACGGGAACATCGAGGCGCTCCTTGAGGAGGCGCACCGTCTCGAGGACGAAGTCCAGGGTATCGCGCGGGTCGAAGGGCTGGAGAGACCGTATCCGCGCCGCCGTGTCGTACGGGTGGGGAAGCACGGGCCCCGCGCCCCTCTCGATGGATACCCTGAGCCCCGCGCCGAGAAAAATCGTCGAGATGTCGGCAAAGAGGACGGCCGCGTCCACGGGGAAGTATTCGAGGGGTAGGGCGGTGATTCGGGCGGTTAACTCGGGGTCCCGGGTGACCTCCAGGAGATCGCGTTCGCCCTTGAGCTGGGCGTAACGCGGAAGCGATCGACCCGCTTGCCGCATGAACCAGACCGGGGTCCGGTCGAGGGGTTCCCGGCGGAGCGCGCGAATGAAGCGGTCGTTCATCGGTCCGGATGTGAGTGAGGCGGATCGGGGCGGCCGCCTCCCTGGAACGTCCCTGCCGGCTTGCGGGAGGGCGCCGGGAGCAAGGCGGAAGTGAATCTATCAGCATCCGGAGAGGGGGTCACCCGGTTGCCGGAGGCGCCGATCTTTTCTCTATTCTCCTTCATGCAAACCCGCCGCCCGACCGTCCCCGCCGCCGAAGAGATCCTGGGCGGCTACTTTCCCGTGCTCGACCACGGCTTCGTCTCTCTCGTGGACTATATGGGTTCCGACGAGGACGTTGAAAGGGCGGCCCGCGTCAGCTACGGCTACGGGACCCGGAAGCAATCCGCGACGCGGGGGCTCATCCGGTACCTGCGCCGGCACCGGCACACGACCCCTTCCGAAATGGTGGAGCTCAAGTTCCACTGCGCGATGCCGATGTTCATCGCCCGCCAGTGGATACGACATCGCACGGCCTCGGTGAACGAATACAGCGGCCGTTATTCGTTGATGCCGCTTCTCTTTTACCGGCCGGAGCGGGAGCATTTCGCGCTACAGAGCCGGTCGAACCGGCAGGGGCGGGACGAAGTGGCCCCGCGCGAGCTGTGGGATACCGCGGTCGCGCGGTGGGACCGCCTCCGCGCGGAAAGCTCCGCAACCTACGCCTGGCTCCTCGAGGAGGATCTGGCCCGGGAGCTGGCCCGCATAGACCTTCCGCTTTCGACCTTCACGCAGTGGTATTGGAAGATCGACCTCCACAACATCCTTCACTTCCTCTCGCTGAGAGCCGATCCACACGCACAGTGGGAGATCCGGGAGTACGCGCGCGTGATGGCGGGAATCGTGAAGCGGGTCGCTCCCCTCTCCTTCGAGGCATGGCTGGACTACGACCTGGGAGGTGCGAGCGTGAGCCGCGGGGAACTGGAGGCGCTCGGACGACTTCTCCAGCCGCGGGGAGAGGATGCGGTCGAGGTCCGGCCGGGAGCGCGAGGCCTCGATGGCCCTGCCCTCGCCGCCCTCGGACTCTCCGCTCGGGAAATCCAGGAGCTTCGGGACAAGCTGCGCCCCCTCACCCTCCCGGAATTCGATCTCGATCTTTCAGCGATGCGCTCGGCGGAGTCCGTCGCCGAAGAGATGGAAGAAGCCGTCCCGGGTGGGTTCGAATAGGGGCGGATCCCCACAGTTCCCGTGGACGTCGAATGCCTTCGGCCGAACACTACCGTGAAGTTTTTCGGGCGGCGCCGGATGGGATCCTCCTCGTGGATGCCGCCGGCACGATCGTGGAGGCCAACCCCGAAGCGCTCCGTCTCTTCGGGTACGCGGAGTCCCAACTTGTCGGCGCGCCGATCGAGACCCTCGTCCCCGCGGCCGCGCGGGACAAGCACCGCGAGCGCCGGGATGGGTATCTCGCCCACCCGCGCCCACGCCCGATGGGAATCGGGATGGAGCTCGCCGGCGTTCGCAACGATGGCGTGCTCATTCCAGTGGAAATTTCGTTGAGCCCTCTCGTCTCCACTGGGGGAACGCGCGTCGTGGTCATCGTGCGGGATCTGACCGAACACCGGAGGCTCAAGGGATTCGGCGCGGCGGCGCTCAAGGCCCAGGAGGCGGAGCGGCAGCGGATCGCCCACGAGCTGCACGATGAAACGGCGCAGTCGCTCGCGGCCCTGCTTCTCCGGATGAAAGTGCTGGAGATGAGCTTATCGGAGCCGAAAGAGATTGCGAAGGTCGCGGAGCTCAGAGAAGGGCTCAACGCGGCCATGGAGGGAGTCCGGCGGATGGCCCGTGGGCTCCGTCCTCCGGATCTCGAGGAGATCGGACTCGCGGCGGCGCTTCGCTCGGACGTTCGGGCCAGATTTCCCCATGTGAGGGTCGTTCTCCAACTCGACGGCTCGGAAAAGCGGCTCTCCCCCGACCAGACGCTGGCCGCGTATCGGATTGCACAGGAGGCCATCACCAACGCCATTCGCCACGGGGGTGCCGAGACCGTGGAGGTGCGGGTCCGGGAGACGGAGAGCGGGGAAAGCGCCGAGTTGGAGATCTCCGACACTGGGAGGGGATTCGACCCCAAGCAGGTCGCCGAGAGCGGGACCGGGCTCGGTCTCGTCGGCATGGACGAGCGCGCACAGATTGCCGGCGGGCGATTCGAGCTCTCCTCCCATCCGGGGAAGGGAACGCGTGTGAAGGTTCTCCTCCCCATCGCCATGAGGAGGAGGGATGGCTGATTCGATCCGGGTCCTTCTCGCCGACGATCACGCGATGTTTCGCGCCGGGCTTCGTGCCCTCCTCGAAACGGAGGGGGGGATCGATGTCGTGGGAGAGGCCGGCTCCGGGAACGAAGCCGTCGAGAGAGCGCTGGAGCTCCGCCCGGATGTGGTCCTGATGGATCTCTCCATGCCGGACACGCACGGCCTCGACGCGACCCGCCGGATCGCCGCCCTCGGGATCGGCGTGCATGTCCTCGTTCTCACGGCGCACGCCGAGGAGGAGTACCTCGTTCCGGTGGTGGAGGCCGGGGCGAGCGGTTACCTGACCAAGGCGCGCGCGGACCGCGATCTCCTCGAGGCCATTCGCACGGTGGCCAGAGGGGAAGTGTACCTTCCGGCTCAAGCCGCGACCCTCCTTCTCAGGGAGATGCGGAACTCGGGGGGCGCCGATCAACCGGGGCTCTCGGAGCTGAGCCCGCGGGAGCGGGAGGTGCTGGCCCTCACCGCGGAAGGGTATTCCTCCTCCGAGATCGGCAAGAAGCTCTTCATCTCGTCGAAGACGGTGGATACCTACCGGGCGAGGATCATGGAGAAGTTGGGACTCAACCACCGTTCCGAGCTGGTGCGTTTCGCCCTGAAGGTCGGTCTCCTGCGGGAGCTCTGATCCGCGCCCGCGCTTGCGCCGGACGGGAAGGATCTGTCTTCTCCAGGGGTACTGGGCGGGTAAGCGCACCGCCGCGCCCGAATCTTCATCACCGTGAGAGCTCCCCGAATGACCCGCAAAACCACGCCGGCCGCACCCCGCGTGGACGACCACATCGGTCACACCCCCGTGGTCCGGCTCACCCGTGTGTTGGAGCCGGGGATGGCGGAAGTTTGGGTGAAGCTCGAGGGGTTGAACCCGGCGGGCTCGATCAAAGACCGGACGGCGCGCGCCCTCGTGGACGACGGTGAGGTGCGGGGGCTCCTCCGCCCCGGAGGGACGATCGTCGAGCCCACCTCGGGGAACACCGGGATCGGGCTCGCCCAAATCGCCGCGGCGCGCGGGTACCGGCTCATCCTCTGCCTGCCCTCCTCGATGAGCGAGGAGAGGGTCCTCACCCTCCAGTCCTATGGGGCGGAGCTCGTCCTGACCGACCCCGAGCGCCGGATGCTCGCGGCGATCGAGAAGGCCGAGGAGCTCGAGAAGGAGCTCGGGGCCTATTATCCCAACCAGTTCTCGAATCCCGCCAATCCTCGCGTCCACTACGAGACGACCGGACCCGAGCTCTGGCGAGACATGGAAGGAGACCTGGACGTCTTCGTCTACGGCTCGGGAACGGGGGGGACGATCACGGGGGTGGGGCGATACCTCAAGGAGCAGGATGCCGGCGTGCGTGTGGTCGCAGTCGAGCCGGGACGTTCCGCCGTGATCTCCGGAAAGGAGCGCGGGCACCACCAGTTCCAGGGGATGGGCCCCGGATTCATCCCGGACAATCTCGATCTGAGCCTCCTCGACGACGTCCGCAGCCAGTGGGAAGAGGAAGCCTTCCCCTTCGCACGGCGCCTCGCCAGGGAAGAGGGCCTCTTCCTTGGAATGAGCTCGGGCGCCATCATCCTAACCGCGGTCCAGATCGCACGGGAGCTGGGACCGGGCCACCGGGTCGCGGCGATCTCCCCGGACTCGGGAGCCCGGTATCTGAGCACGCCGCTCTTCCACGACAGCGTGGACGGCGAAGGGGCGCCGGGGATGGGATGAGAGGGCTGAGACGGCGCCCCCACTTCCCGAACCGCCCCACCACCGATGGCGCTCAATACGACGCGGTGGAATCGCCTCAGGTACACGCTTTACGCCCCCATCTACGACCGACTCGTCCGGCTCGATCGGGCGAGAGCGCGCGCGATCGGGCTCCTCGGGCTGCGTCCCGGCGAGCGGGTCCTCGTCGTCGGCGCGGGAACGGGTCAGGACCTCGATCTCCTTCCCGCGGAGGTAAGGGTGACCGCGGGGGACATCTCGCCGGGGATGCTCCGCCGCCTCCGGACACGGGTCGAGCGCTCCGGGCGCGAGGTCGAAGTGAGAGAGCTCGACGCACACCACCTCCCTTTCGCCGACGCGACCTTCGATGCGGTCCTCCTCCATCTCGTCGTGGCGATCGTCCCCGATCCGAGAGCCTGCTTGTCCGAGGCGGCGCGGGTCGTCCGTCCCGGGGGGAGGATCTCGATCCTCGATAAATTCGCGCCCGAGCAAGGAACGATTCCCCTCTGGAGGCGGCTCCTCAACCCGGTCTCCGAGACGCTTGCGACCTCGGTGAGCCGGCGGCTCGCTCCCCTTCTCACGGGGCTTCCCCTTCGTATCGAGTCGCGTGCCCCGGTGGCCTTCCGCGGCCTCCTCGAGGCGGCGCTGCTCAGGAAGGACGAGGCAGACAGCCCGGCAGGGGAGGGGAACGTCGAGGCCTGAAGTCGGTCCCGCCATGGGGCCGGACTGTTGTGGATCACGATCCCCAGCCGCACGTTGAGAGTCCAGATCGCCGAGTGCGAGGTCCTTCTCAGTCGCCAACTCCCGCCGGAAGTGGAAAGCCCTCCGATGAACCTGGCGCAACCGATTCGACCCCAAGCCCCCGGCGCGTGCATGCGCAACAAGTCCTCCGTCAAACTCGGCGCCCGGGTCGGTTCCGCCGGCTTTGTAGGGTCCGGCGCCTTCGTGGCCTGGACGATCACCGCCTTCGCCCTTTTCGCTCCCCAACTCCTCGCGCAGGACGGGCTTCCCCTCGCCACGCGAACGCTGGAGAACGGTCTGGAAGTGATCGTGATCGAGAATCCCCTGGTTCCGATCGTCACGGTCGAGCTGGACGTGAAAAACGGCTCCTATACGGAGCCGCCCGAATTCGACGGCCTGTCCCACCTTTACGAACACATGTTCTTCAAGGCGAATGGCTCGATCCCGAGCCAGGAGCGTTACCTGGAGCGGGTGAATGAGCTCGGGGGGATCTTCAACGGGACCACTTCGACCGAGCGGGTGAACTATTTCCTCACACTCGGCGTGGACAGCCTCGCGGCCGGGATCCAGTTCATGGAGGACGCGATCCGCGACCCGCTTTTTCTCGAAGAGGAGCTGGTTCGCGAGAGGGAAGTCGTCATCGGTGAATACGACCGGGCGGAATCGACGCCCTCCTTCCACCTGGGACGCGAGATGGACCGCCTCCTCTGGAGCCCGGAATATTATTCGCGAAAGAACCCCATCGGGGCGCGCGACGTGATCCTGACGACGCTCCCCGAACAGATGCGGATCATCCAGGAGCGGTATTACGTGCCCAACAACACCGCGCTCATCCTCGCGGGCGCGGTGACGGCGGAGGAGGGGTTCGAGCTGGCGGAACGGATCTTCGGGGATTGGCCCCGCGGGGAAGATCCCTTTGCGACCCCCGTTCCGGATCCGCCGCCGCTGACGGCCTCCCGAGCCGTGATCGTGGAACAACCCGTGGGCTCCGTTACCGTCCAGATCCAGTGGCAGGGACCGAGTGTGGACGACGATCCGCGTGCGACCCACGTGGCGGACCTCCTGGGTACGGTTCTCTCCAATCCGACCAGCGCCTTCCAGAAGGCGCTGGTGGAGAGCGGGCTCGCTTTCGGGGCAGGATTTTCCTACTTCACCCAAAGACATGTGGGGCCGATCGCGGTGTCCGGACAGACCACCCCCGACCGGGCCCTCGAGTTGCACCGGGCCCTCCTGAGCGAAATGGAGAGGCTCGGGAATCCCGGAACCATCACCGCGGAGCAGCTCGAATCGGCGAAGGCCCAGGTTCGGATCGGCGAGCTCTACGCGCGTGAGCAGGCAAGCGCATGGGCGCACACCGTCGGCTTCTGGTGGGCCGTGTCGGGCCTGGACTACTACCGCACCTATGTGGACGACATCCTCACGGTCACTACCGACGAGGTCGCCGGCTTCGCTCGAATTTACCTGATCGGAAAGCCGCGGGTGAGCGGCGTGTTGATCAGCCCCGAGGCGCGTCAGGCTGCCGGGCTCAGGGAAAGCGACCTCCTCCTCACGGAGGTGGGCCCATGAAAGACTCTGCGAGAGGCGAGGGCGCGGGAGGGGCCGTAGTCATGAGGGTGCCGAGCCGTGCGTCCATGTGGGATTGGCGGGGCGCTGCGGTCGCGGTGTTGCTCTGGTTCGTTTTGGCAGCATGCGTGGAGGATCCCGGTTCGGCGGCGGGGACGTCACAGATCGTGGAGTTCACCGCCGCCGGAATTCCCGTGGTCCTCAAGCCCGTTCACGCGAACGAGGTGATCGCGCTGCGCCTCTACCTGAAGGGGGGTAGCGCGAACCTCACTCCGGAGTCGGCTGGGATCGAAAACTTCATCGCCGCCGTTTCGGAGAGGGGGACCCAGAGGTACTCACGCGACGAGTTCGCGGCTCGCTCCGCCGCGACCGGCACCGTCATCGGCGGGGAGGTGAATCCCGACTACACGGTGACCAGCGTTCAGGCGGTGTCGGAGCACTGGGAGGCGGCGTGGGACCTCTTCGCCCAAGCGGTTCGGTATCCCACATTCCCCGACGCGGAAGTCGAGCTCGTGAGGGGACAGATCCTCAACCAGCTCCGCGCCCGGGTGGACAATCCCGATGCCTACCTCGCGGTCCAGGCGAACGCGCTCCTGTACGATGGGCATCCTTACGCGATAGACCCGTTCGGAATGCTCGAAACCGTCCAGGCCATGACAGTGGACGACCTGCGCGCCTGGCACGCGGAGCGCCTGACGAAGGAAAATCTCCTCGTCGTGGCGGTCGGAAACGTGACCCAGGCCGACCTGACGGAGAAAATCGAGAGCGCCTTCGGGGAACTCCCGGCGTCGGGAGGAGCGGCGGGCGAGATTCCTCAGCTAGCCCCCTCTCCCGCCGCGGTGCAGGTGACCGAACGCGAGCTCCCGACCAACTACATCCGAGGCCAGTTCGTGGCGCCCGATCCCGGGCATCCGGACTATCCGGCCATGCGGCTCGCCATCGAGCTGCTGAACGACCGGCTTTTCGAGGAGGTTCGGACGAAGCGTAACCTGAGTTATGCAGTGGGCGTTGGGCTCTCCCAACGTCGCTCCAACTACGGCATCCTCTACGTGACTCCTGTGGAACCGGACACGACGCTCGCGGTGATCCTGGCGGAGCTAGACCGTCTCAAGAACGAACCGCTTTCGGCAGCGCGGCTCGGGCAGTCCGCCAACGTCTACCTCACCCAGTATTATCTGGGGCAGGAGACCAACATGCTTCAGGCGACCACGCTCGGGACCTTCGAGCTCGTCGGCGGGGGGTGGGAGGGCGCCGAGGCCTTCGGTGAGCGGATCCGGGCTGTCACGCCCGAGGAGATTCAACGGGTGGCCCGCACCTATCTGACGGGACTCCACATCGCCGTGATCGGCGATCCGGAGGCCGTGAACAGTGAGCTTTTCACTTCGTATTGAGCGGGAGCGATCCCGCCCAGGAAGGATTGGAGCGAAACGATGCGGATGGATGACCGGGATGCACCCCGGTGGGTCGGGCGCGGCGAAGGAGCCGACGAAGCGGAGCGGCTCCTGGAGGCGAATCGGGACTGGGCCGAAGCGCGGGTTCGTGAAGACCCACGGGCCTTCGACCGCCTCGCGCGGATTCAGCGTCCCCCCTTTCTCTTCGTCGGATGCTGTGACTCCCGAAAGCCCCTCGACACGATCACGAGGGCGACCCCCGGCGACCTCTTCATCCATCGGAACATCGCGAACCTCGTGGTCCCCGGGGATCCCGCGGCGGCGGCAGTGCTCGAGTTCGCGGTCCACACGCTGGAGGTGCGCCACCTGATCGTGTGCGGCCACACCCGCTGTGGTGGGGTAGGTGCCGCTCTGGACGGGGTGGAGGAGGGGGCGCTCGGCACCTGGCTCACTCCGGTGCGCGAGCTCGCGGCGCTTCATCGGAACGAGCTCGCCGGAATCGAGAACCGCGAGGAGCGCGAGGACCAACTCTCAGCCCTCAATGTCATCGCCCAGCTCGAAAACGCGCTCACCCATCCCAGCGTCCGCCGCCGCCTCGAGGGTGAGGGTCCGCCCCTCCACCTCCGCGGGTGGCTCTTCGAGGTCGAGTCCGGCCGCCTCCAGGCGCTTCCCCTCCCGACGTCGCGGTGGAGGGAGGAGGGGTTCCTTCCGGCGGGAGTCGCGGAAGGCCGGAGCCGATAGGCCTCCCCATGGGGCGTCTGGACCTTCCAGTGGCGCACGGGAGCGGGGCCCCCGGCGCGGTCGCGGCCGCCCCGTCCGTCCCCCTCCAGTCGCTCGACGAGCTCTGGTTCCAGGTATCCGGGACCATCTGCAACCTCCGATGCCGGCACTGCTTCATCTCGTGTGCTCCCGAGAACCATTCGGCCTGGTTTATGACGCGGGAAGAAGTCGGCGCGGCGCTGGAAGAGTCCCGCGGGCTCGCGGTGAAAGACTACTATTTCACGGGCGGAGAGCCCTTCATGAATCGGGAGATCGAAGGGATCCTGGAGGACGCTCTCGCCCTGGGCCCGGCGACCGTCCTCACCAACGCGACCCTGATTCCGGCGCGCCGGGCGCGCGCCCTCGCGGAGCTCTCGAAGGGCTCCCGGTACACGCTGGAGCTACGTGTCTCTCTCGACGGGTTTTCTTCGGAGACAAACGACCCGATCCGCGGCGAGGGGACCTTCGAGCGCTGCATGGAGGGAGTCACGGAGCTCGTCGCCGCGGGCTTCCTCCCGATCGTGTCGTGTATGCAGAGCTGGCCCGACCGGGAGACCGAAGCGACCCTCGAGAGCTTCCGCACCCTTCTCGCATCGGTGGGATACGACCGTCCACGCATCAAGATACTTCCTCCCCTTCGCATCGGAGAAGAGGCGAAGCGGACGCGGGCATACGACGAGACGGAGCATGTCACCCATGAGATGCTGCACGGATACGACCTGAGCCAACTCCTCTGCACGCGCGCCCGCCTCGTCACCGCACGCGGTGTATACGCCTGTCCCATCCTCCTTGAATCTCCGGCGGCACGCCTCGGCGAGACGCTCCGGGAGGCGGTATCCCGCGAGGCTCTCCTCGCCGAGTCCGCATGTTTCACCTGCTACGTCAGCGGGGCGATCTGTTCGAACGTCTCGCCCACGCTGGGACGGGACCGGTGAGCTCCCCCTGGCGCCCCGGGCGTTGGTCGGAGGATGCGGAACCTCGCTTCCGGAAAGTCGCCGTCTTCGGCGGCGTCTATTCGAACCACCTGGCCCTTCGCGCCCTGCTCGAGGACGCGCGGGCCAAGGGAGCCGAAGCCCTGCTCTGCCTGGGAGACCTCGGGGCCTTCGGTCCAAATCCGGACCGATCGGTCGAGCTGATCCTGGAAGGTGGAATTCCGGTCGTGCGCGGGAATTACGACGATTCGCTCGCGCGCGGCCTCGAGGACTGCCAATGCGGGTATACCGATTCGCGCGACAATCACTTCGCGCACATTTCTTACGCGTACACTTTTTCCCGCACCGCTCCCGAGCACCGAAGCTGGATGGGGTCGCTCCCTCGGGATCTACGTTTCCGGATCGGGGAGACTCGCGTCTTCGCCTTCCATGGAAGTCCGCGCAGGATGAACGAATTCCTCTGGGAGACGACGACCCCTACACACTTCCTCGAGGCGATGGCAGACGACCTGGGGGCGGATCTCCTCCTCGGCACGCACACCGGACTTCATTGGAGTCGCCAGCTCCAGGGCGTCCGCCGGTACGTGAACGTGGGCGCACTGGGTCGGCCCGCGAACGATGGGACGCCATTGGTCTGGTATGTCCTCCTGGAGGCGACCGCGGGGAGTGTGGTCCATCACTTCGTCCCCCTGGCGTACGATCATCGGGCGCTGGCGGACGAGATGGCGGTGGAGGACCTCCCCGCCGAATTCATCGAGACCATTCGAACCGGATGGTGGACGACCTGCCTCGAAATTTTACCGGGGAAGGAGCGCGCCCGAGGCCGCTTCTGAGCTTGGGCTGCCCCAGGTCAGGGGAGGGGTTCTCCCACCGCGACCACCGCGCCTTCCGGAACCAGGTGCAGATCGTCCTCGACGAGGTGGGCTGCTTCCGAAAGGACGATCACCGTCGTGCCGGCCACGAGCTCACCGGTTTGCCCGGGGATGGGGTGTTCGTCCGACGGCGAATGCTGAACCACCTGGCCGCGACGCAGGGAGCGGTCTGCGCAGGTCCCCACGAGCCGGACGGTCGCCCACCCGGGCCGGGGCGTCCAGGCCATGTTTTTCGAAGTCAATACACGCGATTCGTTTGTCTTCATGTTCGCTCCTGCATTGGGGATTCGTCCTCCATCGCCTCGGAGAGCTTCACTCTCCCGTGTGCCAGAAGCTGGACCGTCGCCCTCTGAGCCAAGGTGGGGACGCTGGGGAGCGCCACCGGGATCGCGCGAATCCCGCGGTCGTTCGGGAGGTGGACAATCAGCTCCGAGCCGGCCGGCGGCCGAGAATAGTCGCGGGCGCGACCGTCCCCGTCCACGGCCAGCGTCTTTCCCGGGGCGAGGCGACCGGCCAGCCTCACGCCGAACTCGATCCAGGTGAGAACCGGATCGGCGTCCTCTTGGGTGATGCCGCGAATGACCGATTCGCGGTACTCTCCCACCGCCTCCGCATATTCGTCTTCGCTGCGACGGCGGATTTCGCGAAGCGCCTCCCGGCAGGCCGGACGCGGATCGCGAGCGCCCGTGGCCGCGAGCGCTTCTTCGAGCCTTCGGTCGGCGGCCTGCGTGTCGGGATCCATCGGGGCTCCAGCGTCATTCCGTTCTCTTCTCGTGAGGGAGGATGACGGGTGGCACACGCCCGGTCAACGGGACAAAAGTTCCGGGTCTTCGATGTCTTCCACGGTTGGCCCGTGGCCGCAGTCCCCGCTAGCTTCGGGAAACCCCGCTCTTTCGGAGCACGTCTTCCATCCCGTCTCGCCGAAAGGCGCAGGAGGTCAGCGTGTTGACCGCGTTCGGAGGACCGATGCCGGATCCGCTGGTGAGAAGGGACGAATTCCTGGACCTCTCCTGGGAGATGTTCGGAGAGCTTTGCCGGGCGCTCGCCATGCGCGTGGGCCAGGACTATCAGGCCGAGGCAGTCGTTGGAATCGCGCGCGCGGGGGTCATTCCCGCCGCCGTCCTCGCCTCCATCCTGCGCATCGACTTCTACTCGATGAAGATCTCCCGCTGGGAGGGCGACGATCGGGTGCGAGAGCGCCCCGCCATCCTCTCGGCCGCCCCCCCGCAGGTGCGTGGAAAGCGCGTCATTCTGGTGGACGAAATTGCGACCTCCGGAGAGACCTTTCGCCTCGGCCTCGCCGCGGTCCGCGACGTCGGGCCTTCCGAGATCCGGACCGCGACCGTCTTCGTCCGGCCGCGCGGGTACGCGCCGGACTATTTCGCCCTGGAGACGGATGCCACGGTGGTCTTCCCGTGGGACCGGAAGATCTTCAGCGGAAACGAGTGGGTCGTGAATCCGCGCTACCGGGGCGTCATCAACGGGTGAGCCGGGCGGCCACCCGGAGCGCCTCCTCAAGGCGGCCTCCGATGCCGGGGCGATCCGAGTAGGCCGCGCAGACGTGGAGGCCGGACGGGAGGCGGAGCCGGTCCATCGCGCTCCAACTCCGATCCCAGGCCGGCATGTGCGTGCGGTGGACGAGGAGGGGGGCGGCATCCACGCCCGTCACTTCGCGGAACTCCTCCTGGGCGATCGCGAGAATCTCCGCGTCCGGCCGATCCATCAGCGCCTCTCCCCCCATCCCGCCCAGGAATGCCGAGAAAAGGCCGGTCCTTCCGAATAACGTCCCGTGTGCGGTGACGCCCCGCGTCGCCATCGGGCTATCCAGCGTCATCTTGAATCCCGTGCCGACCGGCGGCAGGCGGTCGAGATCGGAGGCGACGAGTGGAACGACTGCGAGCGGGTTGTACCGGAGAGAGCCGACGAGGGAGGCCGCCTCCGGGGCGGCCGTCGCGAGAATGCGCCCGGCTTCAGGGGCCGGGACCGCGAGGACGACGTCGCGCACCCGGATCGTGTCGCCGTCCGTGGCGATCTCGTGGAAGCCTCCGCCGGCGCTCCGGATCTCGCGCACTGGAGTCGCTGGCCGAACCCGGTCGCGGTATCGCTCCGCGAGCGCCCAGGGGAGCGCCCCCATCCCTTCCTCGAAGGAAACGACGGGGAGGTCCGCGGCCCGCGACGCGCGGAGGAGTGCGAGGAGGAGGCTCCTTCCCCCGCCCGTTCGTCGCAGAATCGGAAGGAGCGTATGGCGGGCCTCCATCTCTTCGGGATGTGAGCCGTAAAGCCCCCCGAGGATCGGCCCGGCGAGGCGCTCGAAGATCTCGGGACCCAGCTTCCGCCGGAGTGCGTGGGCGACCGACTCCTCGGGTGCAGGGGGACCGGTGACGAGGTCACCAAGGGCTCGAAGCTTTCCGCCCCAGGAGATGAGGCTGCTCCGCAGGGCGTCGCGCACGCCGAGGGGTGCCGGGTGGAGGTGTCCCCGGTAATAAACGGTGAAGGGGACGCCGGTAGGCGCCCGCAGGAGCGACGGCCTGAGCCCGAGGTCGTCCACGATCGTGCCGAGTCCCGGGGTCAGTCGCACGCGTTGGGGGCCGAGGTCGGCGGTCACCTCTCCCGATGGACCGGTGAGCCGGCGGCTCCGAATGACCCCGCCGGGTTCGCCGTCGGCTTCGAAGAGGAGCGCCTCGACCCCCTGCTTCGTCAGGAGATGGAGGAGGAAGAGTCCCGAGATTCCGCCACCGACGATGCCGATCATGGGCGTCGCACCGGGGCGGGCGGGTTCGGCCTGACTGGGTGGAAAAGGAGTGGGCGCCTGGAGGTCAGCTCGCCTGCATGGAGTCGAGGAACTCCTGGTTCGTGGCGGTCCGCTTCATCCGGTCCATGAGGAACTCGATCGCTTCGGCGGACGGCATGTCGGAGAGGAAGTTCCGGAGGAGGTAGACGCGGTTCAGCTCCGTCTCGCTCAGGAGGAGCTCTTCCTTCCGAGTTCCGGACCGATTGATGTCGATGGCCGGAAAGATCCGCTTGTCCGCGATGTGGCGGTCGAGGATGAGCTCCATGTTTCCGGTCCCCTTGAACTCCTCGAAGATCACCTCGTCCATGCGGCTTCCGGTTTCGACCAGCGCCGTGGCGATGATCGTGAGCGAGCCTCCCTGGTCAATGTTTCGCGCGGCGCCGAAGAAGCGCTTCGGCTTGTGGAGGGCGTTGGCGTCCACGCCGCCCGAAAGGATCTTCCCGGAGTGAGGAACGGTGACGTTGTACGCGCGCGCGAGACGGGTGATGGAGTCGAGGAGGATCACCACGTCCTTCCCGTGCTCGACCAGGCGCTTCGCCTTCTCCAAAACCATCTCGGCAACCTGCGTGTGCCGCTCCGCGGGTTCATCGAAGGTGGAGGAGACCACCTCGGCGTCCACGTGCTCCTCCATGTCCGTCACTTCTTCGGGGCGCTCGTCAATCAGGAGGACGATGAGGTAGATATCCTTGTAGTTCTCGCGGATCGAGTTCGCGACCTTCTGGAGGAGGATCGTCTTTCCGGCTTTCGGGGGAGACACGATGAGACCGCGCTGCCCCATCCCGATCGGCGCGATCAGGTCCATGACGCGCATCGAGATTTCGCCCGACTCGTTTTCGAGCCGGATCCGCGTTTCGGGATAACGCGGGCGGAGATTGTCGAAAGCGATTCGATGCTTCGCCCCCTCGGGGTCTCCGAGATTGACCTCCTCGACCTTCAGGAGTGCGAGGTAGCGCTCGCCGTCCTTCGGTGGGCGAACCTGTCCCAGGACCGTGTCACCGGTGCGGAGGTCGAAGCGCTTTATCTGAGAAGGGGATACGTAGATGTCGTCGGGCCCGTAGAGGTAGTTCCAGTCGGGCGAGCGCAGGAAACCGTAACCCTCGGGGAGGACTTCCAGGACGCCTTCGCCCCTCAGGACGACTTCGGTGTCGAGAAGGTTCTGCTCGATGCGGAAGATGAGATCCTGCTTCCGGAGGCCGGAATAGTTCTGAATCTTCAGCTCTTCGGCCAGATCGTGCAGCTCCTGGACGTTTTTTTTCTTGAGCTCGGCGATGTCCACGGGGGTCTCCAGTTCGGACTGGTCCGGCGGGGGTGGGGAGGGCTCAGCGCCGCGGCAGCCCGCGCTTCGCCGGCGGCGGCATGTCCAACTTTGGCGCGGTCATCTTTGCTCGAGGCGAAGGCGGGTGGGCAAAGGCCCGGGGCTCAACTTTTTGTGTCGGGTAACGGCCGGAGGCCGGAAGGTTTTGGCGGGGTCAACGCTAGGGGCCGGCGCGGGGCGTAGACGAATCTCGTCCGGTCCCGGCATCACGTCTGCGGAATTTTCGGCATAGTAATCCGGCTCCGCGAAGTGGTCAAGGGCTCGCGGTGGAATGCTCGCCGCCTCCGGACCTCCCTGCGAACCGGCGGCTCCGCACGGCGGAGGTGGACGACTTGACAGCGTGGGATCCGCCCCGGGACATTCGCGGAACGCGACGACCCGGAGCGTATTCCGGGCGCGACGGAACTCGACTTGGGGGAATGGGTGGCACGGCACAATCGCGAGGGGACGGGATGCGACCAGCTTGGCTTCGCTTACGAGGTGAGCTACCAGCCGGACTGGCTCAGGCACGTGAAGATCTCTCGCTCCCTCCACTCGGGACGCCAGTCCACCATGACGCTCTTCCGAAATCCCGCGGACTATCGGGACGAATTTCCCGGTGATCAGGTGCGCACCCGGATCATCTGCCCCGAACAGGGAGTGGATGTCGAAGTCATGGTGCGGGGGGACCAGGACGGGGTGCGTCGAGTGAGTGTGACCTGCGACGTCGCCGCCGGCGACGGAAAAAAAACGGAACAGGTGACCTTCACCTTCGAAAACGGGCTTCGGCCCGCTCCCCGCAAGCCGGCGAGATCCAGGCGTCGCTGAGATCCGCGCGTCGGCGGTGCCAGGGAAGCGGTTCACGAGCAGGACCGCGCGCACCGGCTGCCACGTGCCGCCCCTCCCATTCTGACCGAGACCGGGTGCTCTCCGGCGGATCGAGCCCACCTCCATGACCGAACGGCTTCTCGCTCCATTCGCCGCCCTGGGGAGAGGCGCGACCGCACTTGCGGCCGGGATCGGCCGCTGGGGGATCCTGACGGCGCGAACTGCACAGTCCGCGAGATACGTGGACGTCTGGGGGCGTCTCTTACTGCAGCAGATGGCCCGGGTGGGGGTGGATTCGGTTCCCATCGCGCTCTTCATCGCCACCTTCACCGGGATCGTCCTGGCCCTGCAGGCGTCGTACACCTTCACGGGGGCGGTCCCGATGTATTTCGTCGGCGTCCTCGTCGGTAAAACGATGATGCTCGAGCTCGGCCCCGTGCTCACCGGCCTCGCGCTTTCCGGGCGCGTCGGAGCGAACATCGCGGCGGAGATCGGGACGATGAGGGTGACCGAACAGATCGACGCCCTCGAGACGATGGCCTACCCGCCGGTCGCCTACCTGGTGTTCCCGCGCGTCCTCGCCGGGATCATCATGTTCCCCCTGGTCACCTTGCTTGCGACGGCGGTCGGGATCACCTTCGGCTGGCTCACCTCCCTTCAACTCCTCGATATGTCCACGGCGGAGTTCGTGCGGGGGCTCACCCTCTTTTTCCTCCCCTTCGACGTCACATATTCGATCATCAAAGCGACGAGCTTCGGGTTCGTCGTCACCTCACTGGGATGTTTCTTCGGATATTACACGACCGGAGGGGCAGAAGGAGTGGGGAATGGGACGACGAGGGCGGTCGTGGCCAGCTCGATGGTAATCCTCGTCCTCGACGCCTTCTGGGCGCTCGTGCTCCTCTGACGCCGGCGCGACCGACCTCATGAGCATCGTGCTCGATGGCGTCCACAAGGCATTCGGCCCGAACCGCGTGCTTCGCGGGTTTTCCGTCGATGCTCGGGAGGGCGAGACCCTCGTGGTGATGGGGCAGTCCGGATCGGGGAAGTCGGTTGCCCTCAAGCTTATCGTGGGACTCCTCGCCCCGGACGAAGGCGTGGTTCGCGTGGACGAGCAGGTCGTTTCCGAGCTTCCTACCAAAGAGCTCTTCGCCCTCCGGCGGAAAGTGGGATTCGTCTTCCAGTTCGCGGCGCTCTTCGACTCCATGAGCATCGGGGAAAACGTGGGGCTGGGGCTGCGCCGGATCGGGGAAATGTCCGTTTCCGAGATCCAGGACCGGGTCGCGGAGTGCCTGGGACTCGTGGGTCTCGAAGGGGTGGCGGAGAAGTTTCCCTCGGAGCTTTCGGGAGGCCAGAAGAAGCGCGCTGGAATCGCACGCGCGATCGCCGCACGCCCGAAATACATCCTCTACGACGAACCGACGACGGGGCTCGACCCGATTACGAAAACGGTCATCGACCGTCTCATCCTGCGAACGAAGGAGGAGCTCGGCGCCACCGGGGTGGTCGTGACCCACGATCTCGAGAGCGCCTACCGGGTCGGAGACCGAATCGCCATGCTATATGAAGGCCAGTGCCGCTTTCTGGGGACTCCCGAGGAGCTTCGGGCTTCGGACGATCCCGTGGTCAGAGGATTCGTCGAGGGAGAACCCGAACTATTGGAGGGCGAATCGTGAGCAAGTCACGCGAGGCACTAGTGGGCGTCGTGATCGTCGCGAGCATCGTTGTCACGGTGATCGGGATGCTCTGGCTCCAGGGGGCTTCCTTCGGCCGGGACCAGCGGGACATCGAGGCGGTGTTTTTCGAGGTGGGCCTCATCCGGGCCGGGAACGACTTGAAGCTGCGGGGCGTTCAGGTGGGTAGCGTTCGGGAAATCGTGGTGGACTCGACGGGAAATACGGTGAGAGTCAGGTTCCGGATCGACGAAGGGATCGTCCTCCCGCCCGATCCTGTGGTGATCCTTTCGCCCGAGTCGCTTTTTGGTGATTGGCAGGCGGAAATCCATCCCCGCACGCGGTATCCGGATGTGGGATACGCGGAACCGACCCGGGAGGACGTGCTCCCGGGGCACGCGCTGCCGGATATCTCCCAGCTCACGCATATGGCCGATCAGATCGCGGGAAACCTCGCGATGCTGACGGAGCGCGTGGGGATCGCATTTTCCGAGGAGACAGCCGAAAACATCGCGTCCCTGATCGACAACGTGGAGGGAGTGACTCAGCGGCTCTCCGATATGGTGTCCCAGCAAGCCGTATCCTTCACCGAGGTGACGGACGGGGTCCAGCGGGCCGCGGAGGAGATCGGGTCCGCGGCGGAGCAGGCACGGCTCACTTTCGTCCGGGCCGACGAAGCCCTGGCCACCGGTGACCTCGCCTCCACACTCGAAGACCTGGGGGTCATCGCGGAAAACCTTCGCGAGCTTTCGGGAGAGCTTCAGGGGACGAACGCGAGCGTGCGGAGCGTGGCCTCGCGGGTGGATTCCACCTTCGTTCGGGTCGAGGAGATCGTGGACCGGACGGCCGCGGGCGAAGGTTCGCTCGGCCGGCTCCTCCAGGATCCGGCGATGTCGAACGAGTTGGAGGCGTTGATGGGAGACCTGAGGGCCCTCCTCGTGGACATTCGCGAGAACCCTCGGCGGTACGTGCGTCTTTCTATATTTTAGCGACCTTTCAGGGCCTCTCGAGGCCAGAGACAGCATACGGAGCCCGTTCTTTGGAACCCCGCAGAACCGCACCACGGCCCGCGCGCCTGGGGATGGAGGGACCGTTGTCCATGCCCAAGCGTGTCGAGGAGAAGAGCGCCGGAGGCGTCGTCGTCCGCACGACGGACGGCGAGCCGCGCGTTCTCCTGATCCGTGACCCCTATGGAAAGTGGGGGCTCCCGAAGGGCCACCTCGAGGAGGGAGAGGGGACGGAAGAGGCAGCGCTCCGAGAGGTCAACGAGGAAACGGGGCTGGAAGACCTGGAGCTCGGGGTGGACCTGGGGGAGATTGATTGGACTTTCCGCAGGGAGCGCCGGCTGGTCCATAAGTTCTGCCGCTTCTACCTGATGACGTCGCAGGTCGGCGAAGCGCGCCCCGAGCAATCCGAGGGGATCACGGAGTGCCGGTGGCTGTCCCTGGCGGAGGCGGCGCGCACCGTGGCGTACGAAAACGCCCGCGTGATCCTCGAGCGGGCGGCCGTGCAGCTCGGCATCTCGAGTGGGGGTGAAGGGGCTCCCGCGGGTGGAGGGGCAAGCGAATGACATCCGAAGTGAGGGACATCACCATCGTGGGGGGCGGACCGACCGGGCTCTTCGCCGCCTTTTATGCCGGAATGCGCGGCGCTTCGACCCGCATCGTGGACTCCCTTCCGGAGCTCGGCGGGCAGCTCACAGCCCTCTATCCGGAGAAGTACATTTTCGACGTGGGAGGATTTCCGAAAGTCCTTGCGAAGGATCTCGCCCTCGACCTCATCGCCCAGGCGATACAGTTCGAGCCCGAGCTCTGCCTCGACGAGGAGGTCCACGCCGTCCTCGAGGAGGGAGAAGGGCTTCTGCGGTTGGATTGTGGCGAGCGTTCCTACCTGACGCGAACGCTCATCGTGGCCGGCGGGAAAGGCGCATTCGAACCTCGAGGGCTCGAATGCCCCGGGTACGAACATCTCCTCGGCCATGGAGTCCATTACGCGGTCAAGGATCCTGAGATGTACCGGGGGAAGAAGGTCCTCGTCGTGGGGGGCGGAGACTCCGCTCTCGACTGGGCGCTCATCCTCAAGGAAAAGACCTCCCGCCTCGTCGTCGCGCACCGGAGAGACTCATTCCGGGCGCACGAGGCCTCGGTGACGAAGCTGATGGAAGCGG
This sequence comes from Gemmatimonadota bacterium, assembly GCA_040882465.1. Taxonomy (NCBI): domain Bacteria; kingdom Pseudomonadati; phylum Gemmatimonadota; species Gemmatimonadota bacterium. The sequence goes on along the minus strand of JBBEBG010000026.1, from coordinate 49,025 downwards.
AGCGGGGCGGAGAGATCGAGCTCCGGCTCTTCCACGAAGTCGCCGAGATCCGGGGGAACGGGCGCGTGGAAGCCGCGGTGCTGTACGACAACCGTACGCAAGAGAAGTTCACGATGGAGTGTGACGCCGTCCTCACTTTTCTTGGATTCAAGCCGGATCTGGGTCCGATCCAGGGGTGGGGACTCGAGCTGAAGAAGAACCGCATCCTCGTGAACACGCTCATGGAGACCAATCGGCCGGGAATTTATGCGGCCGGCGACATCGTGGACTACGAAGGAAAGCTCGATCTGATCGCCACCGGATTTGGGGAGGCCGCGATTGCCGTGAACAACGCCGTGCACCGCGTGGATCCCTCCGCCCGGGTGAACCCCGGGCACTCGACCAGCCTTAAGATCTTCCAGGACAAGTGATGGCCGGGGACCGTGTCGAAGAGGTCGTGATCGTCGGATCGGGCCCCGCCGCTTGGACCGCGGCGATTTACGCCGCCCGCGCCCGGCTCGAACCTCTCGTCTTCGAGGGGGCCCCGTCCCGCGAGATGATTCCCGGGGGGCAGCTCATGTTCACCACCGACATCGAGAACTATCCCGGATTCAGGGAGGGAATCGACGGGCAGACCTTCATGGGGGAGATGAAGGCTCAGGCGATCCGGTTCGGTACCCGCCTGGTCACGGATGACGTCGTCGCCATCGAGACTGAGGAGCGTCCGTTCCGCCTTCGTTCCGCGGAAGGGGAGGAGGTTCGCGCCCGGACGGTCATCGTGGCGACGGGTGCGCGGGCGAATTGGCTCGGCCTCCCGAACGAGACGCGGCTGGCCCAGCTCGGCGGCGGTGTTTCGGCCTGTGCGGTCTGCGACGGTGCACTTCCGGCCTTTCGGGACCAGGTGCTCGCGGTCGTGGGCGGGGGGGACACCGCGATGGAAGAGGCGCTCTACCTCACGAAATTCGCGCGTGAGGTGGTGATCGTGCACCGGCGAGACGCCTTCCGGGCTTCCCCGATCATGGCGGAGCGCGCGCTGGCCGATAAAAAGATCCGGGTCGAGTGGAACTCCGTCGTGACCGATGTCCTGGGCGATGACTTCATCACGGGGATTCGCATCCGGAACACGGAGAGTGGGGAGGAGCGCGAGTTTCCCGTGGGGGGGCTCTTCGTCTCCATCGGGCACACGCCGAACACTGTCTTCCTGAAAGGGGTGGTCGAGCTTGACGCCGCCGGGTACGTCGTCACGCCGAAGGGGTGGAGGACGGAGACGAGCGTGCCTGGGATCTTCGCGGCGGGCGACGCGATGGACCCGTATTACCGTCAGGCCGTCACCGCGGCGGGAACGGGGTGCATGGCGGCCCTGGAAGCGGAGCGCTGGCTCGCACACGGGAGCGAGGAGTTGCCCCTTCCGGCGCACCCGGTGGGCAAGACCGCCTGAGGCTCATCCCCCGATCAATCTTCCTCCGTCAACGACGATGACCTCCCCGGTGATGAAGGGAGAGCGTTCGAGAAAGAGGACGGTGCGGACGACGTCCTCCGGCGATCCGAGCTTCCCAAGCACGGCCCGCTCTCTCGACTTCTCTCGCTCCTCCTCCCCGTAACCTTCAGGAAGAAGGACCGCTCCCGGAGCGATCGCGTTCACCCGGATGTGCGGTGCCAGGGCCTTGGCCATCACCCGGGTCAGGTGGAGGAGCCCCGCCTTGGAGACCGCGTGGTGCGGGTGCTCGATCCAGGGTTGGAAGGCCGAGAGGTCTACGAGATTCACCACCCGTCCTCGCGATTCCCTGAGGAGCTCCGCCGTCGCCTTCACCATGAGGAAGGGGCCCTTGAGATTGACCGCCATGACCCGGTCCCACTCTCCCGCATCGATCTCGAGCAGGGGCGTGCTTTTGAAGAGGGAGGCGCTGTTCACGAGGAGATCGAGCCGTCCGTGCTCTTCGCGGACGTGCGCCGCAATGATCTCCACCTCCTGGGGGTTCGATACGTCTCCCCCGGCGATGGTGGCTCGGCGGCCCTCCTCCTCCACCTTGCGTGCCACCACCTTCGCTTCGGATTCGGACGCGTGATAGTTGATCACGACGTCGTATCCGGCCTCGGCCAATCCGAGGGTGATCGCCCGCCCCACGCGGACGGCTCCGCCCGTGATCAAAGCGACTGGGGTCAAAAGGATCGGCTCGGCGTGACGGGGAACTGGCGAAACGCGCGGGAGGGTGGAAGTTACTTGTGCCCTCTTCGTGATGGGAGGGCGGGGGCCATGGGGTGGTCCTCCCGGAACCGATGACGGAGATCGAAATGACGCCGGAAGGCTTTCGGATCGAGAAAGATTCGCTCGGCGAAGTGCAGGTGCCGGAGCGCGCATTGTACGGAGCCCAGACCCAGAGGGCTGTGGAAAACTTCCCCATCAGCGGACAGAGGTTCGGGAGGCGGATGATCGAGGCTCTCGGGATCGTGAAGTGGGCCGCGGCGGAAACCAACGGCGAGATGGGGAGCCTCGATGGGCCGGTCGCGGGGGGGGGGGGCCCCCCCCCC